>NZ_JBYSZR010000011.1:61170-141630 GCF_058787375.1 Stenotrophomonas sp. FW305-3-2-15-E-LB1 | reverse complement strand
GCCCGGTAAAGTACCGGGAGCAGGTCGCGCTGGTCGCCTAGCCCCCCACCTGTCCAACTTTAGGGGGTCACTTCACCTTGGGGGCTTGGCCGCGGCATCCATGCCGCGGACACCCCCGCGCCCCCACCCCGCCCGGCCTCTGACAGGTTCCGTGGGCGTCCAGCCACGTAAAAGAAAAAGAAGAGCAGGAGCAGAAGCGGGTCGCTTCGCTCGGTGACGCTATGGGTCAGCGCTGGGCGTTGAGGTGGTGGGCGACCAGGGCATTGGCGTGGCCGTGGCCCAGGCCGTGTTCGCTCTTCAGGTAGCTGACCAGTTCCATGTGCTTCAGGCCCGGCTTCTTCGCCAGCAGACCCAGCCAGTGCGCCACCGGCTGGCCGTAGGTCTTCTCGATGGAGGGAAAGTACGAGGCCGGGCCTTTCGGCTTGGTGTCAGTGCTCATGTGCAGCTCCCGTTGAAAGTCATTCATTCGACGAACCACAGACGTGGAAATCGACATCCCCACACATCCGACCTCGTGCCGACCAACGGTCGGCACCCACCAACAGCAGCGACCCACCCCGCCATCGCGCCGATCGACAGCTTTTGGCGTTGATTTGCAGGTTGCCGGCCAGCGGCCGGCACTACCGCAGGTGCCGGGCGCGGCCCGGCCGTATCATCCCCCCATGCCCCGCGAAAACCTCAACGACCTGCAGGCCTTCGTCCACGTTGCCCGCCAGGGCAGCTTCACCAAGGCCGCCGCCCAGCTCGGCGTCTCGCAGTCGGCCCTCAGCCATGCCATGCGGGGCCTGGAGGAGCGCCTCGGCGTGCGCCTGCTGACCCGCACCACCCGCAGCGTCTCCACCACCGAAGCCGGCGCCCGCCTGCTCGATACCCTCGCCCCGCGCCTGGCCGAGATCGAGAACGAACTGGCTGCCCTGGCCGAGTACCGCGAACGCCCCGCCGGCACCATCCGCATCAACGCCACCGGCCACGCCGCCGAGTACCTGGCCTGGCCACGGCTGGCGCCGCTGCTGCAGCAGTACCCCGACCTGAATGTCGAACTGACCGCCGATTACGCGCTGGCCGACATCGTTGCCGAGCGCTATGACATCGGCATCCGCCTCGGTGAACGCCTGGCCCTGGACATGGTCGCGGTGCCGATCAGCCCGCCGCTGCGCATGCGCGTGGTCGGCGCGCCCAGCTACTTCCGCCAGCAAGCCATGCCCCGCCACCCGCAGGAGCTGGCCGCGCACAACTGCATCACCCTGCGCCTGCCCACCCACGGCGGGCTGATGCCGTGGGATTTCGGCCAGGATGGCAATGAGCTCAGCGTGCGCGTCAGCGGCCAGTGGACCTTCAACACCATGGGCATGACCCGCGAAGCCGCGCTGGCCGGCAGCGGCCTGGCCTGGCTGCCCGAAGACCAGGTGCTGGCCCTGCTGGAACAGGGGCGGTTGCAGTCGGTGCTGGATGACTGGTGCCCGACGTTTGATGGCTACTACGCGTATTACCCCTCGCGCCGCCATGTCAGCGTGGCGATGCGCACGGTGCTGGATGCACTGCGCGGGCCGATGGGGTGAGGGTTGAGGAGTGCGGACCAACGGTCCGCACCCACCACCAACAGTCCGCACCCACCACCAACACTCCGCACCCACCTCAAACAGTCCGCACCCACCACCAACGGTCCGCACCCACAAAGGGCAGATCAGCCCTTGGCCTGTGCGGCACGCTGCGCGTTGTAGCGCTCGCCGACAATCGATACCTCTTCCAGCACCTGGGCAATGCGCTGCAGTTCGTCGGCCGACAGCACCAGCTCGGTCGCGGCCAGGTTTTCCTCCAGGCGGTGCACCTTGGTGGTGCCCGGAATCGGCACGATCCACGGTGCCTGCGCCAGCAGCCAGGCCAGTGCCACCTGCGCCGGGGTGGCGCCACGGGCCGCGGCAATGGTGCCGATGCGATCCACCAGCGCCTGGTTGGCGCGGCGGGCTTCCACCTCGAAGCGCGGCACGCTGTTGCGGAAATCGTTGTCGCTGAAGGTGGTATCGGCGGTGATGGTGCCGGTGAGGAAACCGCGGCCGAGCGGGCTGAACGGCACGAAGCCGATGCCCAGTTCTTGCAGGGTGGGCAGCAGTTCGCGTTCCGGCTCGCGCCACCACAGCGAGTACTCGCTCTGCACTGCGGCCACCGGCTGCACCGCATGCGCGCGGCGCACCGTCGCGGCACTGGCCTCGGACAGGCCGAAGTGGCCGACCTTGCCTTCGGCGATCAGGTCACGCACGGTGCCGGCCACATCCTCGATCGGCACGTTCGGGTCCACGCGGTGCTGGTAGAACAGGTCGATGTGGTCGGTGCGCAGGCGCTTGAGGCTGGCCTCGGCCACTGCGCGGATGTTTTCCGGGCGGCTGTCCAGGCCGGTATCGGTGCGGGCGTCCTTGAAACCGAATTTGGTGGCGATCACCAGCTTGTCGCGGTACGGCACCAGCGCCTCGCCGACCAGTGCTTCATTGGTGTACGGGCCATAGACCTCGGCGGTATCGAAGAACGTCACGCCGCGTTCGACCGCGGCGTGCAGCAGGGCGATGCCCTGGCGCTGCTCGACCGGCGGGCCATAGCTGTGGCTCAGGCCCATGCAGCCCAGGCCAAGGGCGGAAACCTTCAGGCCGCTGCGGCCGAGTTCACGTGTCTGCATCGTCATGCTCCAGAGGGGGAACGACGACGATACGCCCCTCCCCCCGCTGGATTGAACGACCTGGATGGCAGTCGGTCATGACTGGATTTCATCAATCCACCCTCGTGCCGGTCACTCCATGGCCTGCAGGGCGTCGGTGCATCCGGCCAGTTCGGCCATCATCCTGCCGGCGGTGCGGAACGCCACATCCTGCGGCACCCACCGCGCGAACCAGCGCTGCTCATCGTCCACCACGGACTCGAACGTCCACGTTGAGCCATCCAGCCCTGCGCTCGAATCTTCGCCCTGCAGGCGCGCGAACGCGGCGGTGACGGTCTTCCATTCCTGCGCACTCAACGCGCGTGGCGGAGGGCACGTCCAACCGTTGATGATGCTGGAGGGCTGCCCGGGCGAGGATCCGGGAATCTCCCACGCGCGCGCACTGCGGCCGACAATCCACGCCTGGCCGGCGGCATCGCGCTGCGCGCGTATCACCACGCCCGGGAAGAAGGAGGGCGACCAGACGAAACGATAGGCCTGGACCGGAACGTGGCCACAGCGGAAGGACGGCTCAGGCAGGCCCGGCAGATCCCGCAGATGGACAGCGTAGGTCGCCCTCGCAAACCCGGTGAAATCACGGAACGGCAGCGGGTCGCGGCTTTGCGCCTGTGCAGGCGGAGGCAGCAGGTACCAGGCGTGCGCCAGCGGATCGCCGCAGCTTTCGGCCGCGGCTGGCGCGGCGGGCCCGGACGTGCGGGCACACCCGGCCTGCAGCACCACGATTGCCAGCACCACGCTCGTCGTCACACGCATGCAGGCCTCCCTGGCCGGTTCATGGCGGTCATCCCGAAGCAGAGGGCGCCCGCAGGCGCCCAGCACTCAACGGACCTCGGAAATCTCCACGCCATCCAGGCCCTGCGACAGGGTGCGCGCATCGCCGCCCTGGCTGAGCTTGATGCGCAGGCGCACTTCGTTCTGCGAATCGGCGTAACGCAGCGCGTCCTCGTAGCTGATCTCACCGGCCTGGTACAGCTCGAACAGGCTCTGGTCGAAGGTCTTCATGCCCAGCTGCACGGACTCCTTCATCAGCTCCTTGAGCTTGTGGATCTCGCCTTCGCGGATGTAATCCTGCACCAGCGGCGTGCCCAGCAGGATTTCCATCGCCACCTTGCGCGAGCGCCCATCGGGCGAAGGAATCAGCTGCTGCGCGACCACGCCCTTGAGGTTCAGCGACAGATCCATCAGCAGCTGGTTGCGGCGGTCTTCCGGGAAGAAGTTGATGATGCGGTCCATCGCCTGGTTGGCGTTGTTGGCGTGCAGCGTGCACAGCACCAGGTGGCCGGTTTCAGCGAAGGCGATGGCGTGGTCCATGCCCTCGCGGGTACGCACCTCGCCGATCATGATCACGTCCGGCGCCTGGCGCAGGGTGTTCTTCAGGGCGGCTTCCCAGCTGTCGGTATCGATGCCGACTTCGCGCTGGGTGATGATGCAGCCCTCGTGCTTGTGCACGAACTCGATCGGGTCTTCGATGGTGATGATGTGGCCGGTCGAGTTCTGGTTGCGGTAACCGATCATCGCGGCCAGCGAGGTCGACTTGCCGGTACCGGTGGCACCGACGAAGAGGATGATGCCGCGCTTGGTCATCGCCAGCGTCTTGATGATCGGCGGCAGGCTCAGCTCTTCCACGGTCGGGATGCGCGTCTCGATGCGACGCAGCACCATGCCCACCTGGTTGCGCTGGTAGAAGCAGCTCACGCGGAAACGGCCGACACCGGCCAGGCCGATGGCGAAGTTGCACTCGTGCGTCTTCTCGAATTCCTCGCGCTGCGCCGGGGTCATCACGTTGAGGACCAGGTCGCGGCTCTGCTGCGGGGTCAGCGGCGTCTGCGTGATCGGCGAGATCTTGCCGTTGACCTTGATCGCCGGCGGCATGCCCGCGGTGATGAACAGGTCCGAGGCGCGCTGGTGCGCCATCAGCTTGAGGAAGGAGGTGAAATCGATGGTGCTGGCGGTACTGGCGGTGCTGTTCATGGCGGGCTCCCAATGGGCATGTGCCAGAGATCGGTCGGTGGACAGGACATCGCGGGACGGCGGCATGGATGCGCACCGCCCCACCGTTGCCTCGCCTTACTCGAACAGACGCTTGTCCTTGGCGTACTCGCGCGCCTGGTTGCGGGTGATCAGGCTGCGCTTGACCAGGTCCTGCAGGTGCTGGTCCAGGGTCATCATTCCGTACTGCTGGCCGGTCTGGATGGCCGAGTACATCTGCGCGACCTTGTCCTCGCGGATCAGGTTGCGGATGGCCGGGGTGCCGACCATGATTTCCCACGCCGCCGTACGGCCGCCGCCCACCTTCTTCAGCAGCGCCTGCGAAATGACCGCGCGCAGCGATTCGGACAGCATCGAGCGCACCATCGGCTTTTCGCCGGCGGGGAACACGTCGATGATGCGGTCGATGGTCTTGGCCGCCGAACTGGTATGCAGGGTGCCGAACACCAGGTGGCCGGTTTCCGCGGCGGTCAGCGCCAGGCGGATGGTTTCCAGGTCACGCAGTTCGCCCACCAGGATGATGTCCGGATCCTCACGCAGCGCCGAGCGCAGTGCTTCGTTGAAGCCGTGCGTATCGCGGTGCACTTCGCGCTGGTTGATCAGGCACTTCTGCGAGGTGTGCACGAATTCGATCGGATCCTCGACGGTGAGGATGTGGCCGTATTCGTTCTTGTTGATGTAGTCGATCATCGCTGCCAGCGTGGTCGACTTGCCCGAACCGGTCGGGCCGGTCACCAGGATCAGGCCCTGCGGCTGCTGGATCACCTCGCGGAACAGCGGCGGGCAGGCCAGGTCCTCCAGGGTCAGCACCTCGGAGGGAATGGTACGGAACACCGCACCGGCACCGCGGTTCTGGTTGAAGGCGTTGACACGGAAGCGCGCCAGCGACGGGATCTCGAAGGAGAAGTCGACTTCGAGGAATTCCTCGTAATCGCGCCGCTGCTTGTCGGACATGATGTCGTACACCAGCGCATGGACCTGCTTGTGGTCCAGGGCCGGGATGTTGATCCGGCGAACATCGCCGTCCACGCGGATCATCGGCGGCAGGCCTGCAGACAGGTGCAGGTCGGACGCTTTGTTCTTTACGGAAAACGCCAACAGCTCGGCGATATCCATGAGCGGCTACTCCCCAATAACGGCTTCGACTGGAAGGATCTTTCCCCTGGCGGCAGTATAGCCTCCTGTCACACTGGAACGCGTTACGTGGCCACTGCCCTGCCCGAGATCCTGAGCAATCTGCACAACGCCGCCGAGGCCGCCGGGCGGCCACCGCCGCGCCTGCTGGCGGTTTCCAAGACCCAGCCGGCCGAGGCCGTGGCGGCCCTGGCTGCGCAGGGCCAGCGCGCCTTCGGCGAAAACTACGTACAGGAAGCCCTGGCCAAGATGCAGGCGCTGCAGGCGCTGGGACTGGAATGGCACCTGATCGGCCACCTGCAGTCGAACAAGGCCGAAGCCGTGGCCAGCCATTTCGACTGGGTACAGAGCGTGGACCGGCCCAAGCTGGTAAGCGCCCTGGCCCGGTACCGCCCGGCCGGCCGCGGGCCGCTGAACGTGCTCATCCAGGTCAACATCGACGATGAAGACAGCAAGCACGGCTGCGCACCGCAGGACGTGGACGCACTGGCCGCGGCCATCAGCGCCGAGCCTGCGCTGTGCCTGCGCGGGCTGATGGCCATTCCGGCGCCGTGGCCGGAGGCCGAGCGCCGCCGCGATGCCTTCGTGCGCATGCATGCCCTTTTCCAGACGCTGGCCGCGCGCCATCCGCAGGTGGACACCCTGTCGATGGGCATGAGCAGCGATTACGCCGAGGCCATTGCCGAAGGTGCCACCCTGGTGCGCATCGGCACCGCCCTGTTCGGTGCGCGTCCGCGCCCGGCCTGAACCAAGGAATCCCGCATGACAGTTGAATCGATCACCTTCATCGGCGGCGGCAACATGGCCCGCAGCCTCATTGCCGGACTGGTCCGCCAGGGCGTGCCACCGGCACAGATCCACGTGGCCGAGCCGGTGGCCGTGCTGCGCGAGGCCCTGGCCGCCGATTTCGGCGTGCAGACCCACGACAACGCCGCCGATGCCGCTGCCCAGGGCCAGACCTGGCTGCTGGCGGTGAAGCCGCAGGTGCTGCGCGAGGTCTGCCAATCGCTGCAGGCGCTGGCCCAGGCGCAGGCGCCGCTGGTGGTGTCGATCGCTGCAGGCATCACCAGCGCGCAGCTGCAACGCTGGCTGGGCGGTGCGCTGCCGGTGGTGCGCGCGATGCCCAACACCCCTGCCCTGCTGGGCGCCGGGGTGACCGGCCTGTACGCCACGCCTGCCGTGGATGCGCAGCAGCATGCGCAGGCCGAACGCGTGCTGGCCAGCGCCGGGCGCACGGTGTGGATCGAGGACGAAGCGCTGATGGATTCGGTCACGGCCGTGTCCGGCAGCGGCCCGGCCTATGTGTTCCTGCTGGCCGAAGCGATGGAAGCGGCCGGCATTGCGCAGGGCCTGCCGGCTGATGCGGCCCGCGCGCTGACGGTGCAGACCCTGCTGGGTGCCTCGCGCATGCTGGACGAAGCCGGTGAAAGCCCAGCCGAACTGCGGCGCCGGGTGACCTCGCCCAACGGCACCACCCAGGCCGCGATCGAGAGTTTCCAGGCCGATGGTTTCGAGGCCCTGGTGGCCAAGGCCCTGCGCGCGGCGCAGCAGCGCGGGCGGGAGTTGTCGGCGGCGAATGATTGACCGCGATCTGTGATGTCGTGCCGACCAACGGTCGGCACCTACCGCACCGCATCGTCAACGCGCCAGTGTGGCCTCGGTCCACCGGCCAGTAGATCCACGCTGTGCGTGGATGGAGCCTTCCCGGTGCACCGACACGCCGGCATCGACGCATGGCATCGTTCTACCCAACGTGCTGCAGCACGTACTCCACGAAACACTGCAGCCGCGGGCGCGGGCGCCGGTCCGGCAGGTAGATCAGGTGCATCGGCCGCGGCGCCGGCACGTAATCGCGCAACAGCGGCTTCAGGCGCCCGGCTGCGATGTCTGCGGCCAGCAGCGCGGTCGGCTGCAGGATCAGGCCGGCCCCGGCCACCGCCGCTTCGCGCAGCGCATAACCATCGTTGCTGGACAGCCGCGCCTCCCAGTCCACCTGTTCGCCATTGGCCAGCTGCCAGCCATGGCCGCCACGCCACGCCAGGTGGCTCAGGCAGTCATGTCCGGCCAGGTCGGCCGGCGTGCGCGGCGTGCCGCGCCGGCGCAGGTAGGCCGGTGATGCGCACAGGCTCATCGCATACGGCGGCAGCGGGCGCGCCACCAGTTCCTGCGACGGCAGCGGCCCGACCCGGATCGCCGCATCGAAGCCATCCTCGATCAGGTCCACGCGGCGGTTGCTCAGGTCCAGCTCGATGTTGAGCAGCGGCTGCGCGCGCAACAGCCCCGACAGCAACGGCGCCAGTACGCAGCTGCCCCAGGTGGTGGGCGCGCTGATGCGCAGCAGGCCCTGCGGCTGCCGTTGCAGCCCGGCGACGTCGGCCTCGGCCTGCTGCACCTGTTCCAGTACCTGGCGGCAGCCGGCCAGATAGGCCGTGCCCGCTTCGGTCAGGCGCTGGTGGCGGGTGTTCCGCTGCAGCAGCGCAGTGCCCAGGTGTGCCTCCAGCTGCTGGATGTATTTGCCGACCATCACCGCCGACACCTGCAGCTGCACGGCAGCGGCCGCGAAGCTGCCGTGCTCGGCCACGGCCACGAAGGCCTGCATGCAGCGCAACGTATCCATTGCTAACCCCGGGTTAGGAATGTGCGAATCATACGCCGCTTACCAAACCCGCAACCGGCGGCGCAGACTGGAGCCCTTCCCCTTGAGGACGCCACCATGAAGATCCTGCTTGTCGGTGCCAGCGGCACCCTCGGCCAGGCGGTCGCCCGCCACCTTGGCCAGCACCACGAGATCCTCGCCGCCGGCCGCCGCAGCGGTGCGCTGCGCGTGGACCTGGCCGACGACGCCAGCGTCTCGGCGCTGTTCGCGCAGACCGGCCCGGTCGATGCGGTGATCTCCACCACCGGCAACGTGCATTTCGGCCCGCTGCAGACGATGACCGCCGCGCAGTTCAACAGTGGCCTGCAGGACAAGCTGCTCGGCCAGGTGCGGCTGGCGCTGGCGGCGCAGCATCACCTCAATCCGGGCGGGTCGATCACCCTCACCACCGGCATCATCAGCGCGCAGCCGATCCGCGACGGCGTCAATGCCACGGCGGTCAACCAGGCGCTGGAAGGTTTCGTGCGCGCCGCAGCGCTGGAACTGCTGCCGCGCGGCCTGCGCATCAACGCGGTCAGCCCGAACGTGCTGGCCGAATCGCTGGATTCCTACGGCCCTTATTTCCCCGGCTTTGAAGCCGTGCCAGCGCAGCGCGCGGCACTGGCCTTCCAGCGCGCCGTGGAAGGCATCCAGAGCGGCGAAACCCTCACCGTCTGGTAACTGCTGCAACCGGCGCCGGGCATGGCCCGGCGCTACCGGGCGCGGCTCAGCCCCAGCGCATGGGGCCGTCGCCGCGCTCGCCAAGCACGTCGTCGGGGTTGGCCAGGCGGCAGCGTTTCAGCGACAGGCAACCACAGCCGATGCAGCCGGTCAGTTCATCGCGCAGCAGCTGCAGCATGTGGATGCGTTCTTCCAGTTCCTGCTGCCAGCGCGCGGACAGCCGCGCCCAGTCGGCCTTGGTCGGTGCGCGGCCCTGCGGCAGGGTCTCGAACGCGCGTGCCACCGCTTCCAGCGGCATGCCGACCCGCTGCGCCACGCGGATCACCGCCAGCCGCCGCAGCACGTCGCGTGCATAGCGGCGCTGGTTGCCCGCCGTGCGCAGGCTGCTGATCAGGCCCTTGCGCTCGTAGAAGTGCAGCGCCGATACCGCGACGCCGCTGCGGCGGGCCACGTCACCCACGCTCAGTTCCTGTTCCTGCATCGCTTGACCTCAACCATGGTTCAGGTGTCATGCTGCGTACTTCGCCGCCGGATGACAAGCGCGGCCCGAGTACCCGTCTCCGCATGACCCCCCCCTCCACCGCTCCGGCGACGGCCACCGCCGCGCCCGACTCCATCCTCTCGCCCGCCCACCGCGGCACCACCATCGGCATGGTCGTGCTGGTCGCCCTGCTCGCCTTCGAAGCGTTGGCCGTGGCCGCGGCGATGCCCACCGTGGCCGAGGCCCTGAATGGCCTGCGCCTGTACGCACTGGCCTTCGGCGGAACCCTGGCCACCAGCGTGGTGGGCATGACCGTGGCCGGGCGCTGGACCGACCGCAGCGGCCCGGCGCGACCGCTGTGGTGGGGTCTCGCCTGCTTCGTGCTGGGCCTGCTGCTGGCCGGCCTGGCCACGCGCATGGGCATGCTGGTGGCCGGGCGGCTGCTGCAGGGCCTGGGCAGCGGCGCGATTTCGGTGGCGCTGTACGTGATGGTGGGACGCAACTACCCCGAGGCGCTGCGGCCGAAGGTGTTCGCCGCGTTCTCGGCCGGCTGGGTCGTGCCGTCGATGGTGGGACCGGCGCTCAGCGGCATGATCGTGCAGCACCTGGGGTGGCGCTGGGTGTTCCTGGTCGTGCCCCTGCTGGCGATACCGGCGGCGCTGATGCTGCGCCCGGCGCTGGCCCGGCAGCCCCCCGTCGAAACCCGCGACGGGGACGATGGCGGCGACGTCGTGCGCTGGGCCGCCGGTGCATCGCTGGCGGCGCTGCTGCTGTACTTCGGTGGGCAGCAGCAGGGCGTGCCGGCGCTGGCCTGCATGGCCGTGGCCGTGGCCGGCCTGCTGCTGTGCGGGCACCGCCTGTTGCCGCCGGGCACGCTGCGCCTGCGCCGCGGGCTGCCCAGCGTGATTGCACTGCGTGGCGTGGCGGCCGCCGCGTTCTTCGCCTGCGAAGCCTACCTGCCGCTGCTGCTGCAGCGCGAACGTGGCCTGTCGCCGAGCTGGGCCGGCGCCGTGCTCAGCCTGGGCGCGCTGGGCTGGTTCAGCGGCTCCTGGCTGCAGGGCCACCAGCAGCGCGGCTGGTCGAGGCAGCAGCTGCTGCGCGTAGGCACGGTGCTGATGACCCTCGGCATCACGGCCACCCTGGCGGTGCTGTTCAACGTGGTGCCGCTGCCGGTCGCGCTGCTCGGCTGGACCATCACCGGTTTCGGCATGGGCATGATCTACGCCAGTCTGTCGGTGCTGACGCTGTCGCTGTCCGCGCCGCAGGAACAGGGCCGCAACAGTTCGGCCCTGCAGCTGAGCGAAGCGCTGTGCGTGGCCACCGCGCTGGCGCTGTCCGGTGCGCTGTTCGCGTTGTTTGTGGAAACCGCGCCGCATACCGGCTATGTGCTGTGCCTGGCCATCACCGTGGGCCTGGCCGTGCTGGCCACCGTGGTGGCGCGGCGGGTGTGAGGCCGCCGCATGCAGGTTGCCGGCCAGCGGCCGGCACTACCGGGTAGCGGCCCCCGCCTCGTCGATGTCACGGTGCAGGATGCGCCGCACTTCCAGCACCGCCTGCGGGCTTTCCTGCACGCTGTGGCCGGAGATGATCACCTTCTCCGACTGCGCGCCCGGCAGGTGCGCGCTCCAGTACGGCACCAGGCCATCGTCGGATTTCTCCAGCGGCAGTTCCGGTTTGCGCTGGGCGATGATCGAGTGGTACTTCAGGCCCGGTTTGATCGGCAGCTGCGCGGCCGCCTTCACGAACGGGTCGCTGGCCTTGAGGTTGTCGATGCTGTTGGGGATCTTCGGTTTGGCGGTGCCATCGACCTGCTGCTCGGCCTGCGCCAGCGCCAGGAACACATCCTCGAACTTGCCCAGGATGGTCAGCGGCAGGCGCACCAGCCGCCCGATCAGGCGGCCGACCTTGTTGCCGGCGATATCGGTGCCCTGGTGCGGGGCGGCGATGAAGATCGCGCGCTCCACCTCCGGCTGCGCCTTGAAGTGCAGCAGCGGCCCCAGCTTGCTCTGCACGCGTTTCAGGCGCTCCCCTTTCAGGTCGTAGTTGGCCAGCAGGTCGTTCCACAGCACATCACCCGAATCGCTCACCAGCAGCCGCGCCAGCACGCCGCCCATGCTGTGGCCGATGTAGACCATGTCCTTCGACGCACGCGTGCTGCCGTTGGGATCGAAGTGCTTCAACGTATCGTTGAAGGCAGTGGCGATCTCGTAGCGGTTCAAGGCGATGGGCGCGTTGGTGGGGTAATAGACCTGCCACACCTGGAACTGCCGGCGCAGCTCGGGGTCGCCCATGATCTCGTTGGCCAGGTTCACCCAGGCTTCCGGGCTGCTGGCCAGGCCGTGCAGCATGAAGATGATGCGGCGGTTCGGGTCCCACGGCTGCATCAGGTAGATGTGCGGTTCGCCGATGCCTTCGCTCAGGCCGAACAGCGTGCGCAGCGACTGCGTGGCGAACCCGCTCTGCGCCAGCCACAGGCCGTAGGCCGCGGTGAAGTTGCCGGCCAGCGGCACCTGCTCGCCGTGCAGGGTGATGCGTTCGGTGGCTTCCGGCGAATAGGCATCCAGTTCGACCCGCCGCGTGCGCATCACATCGTCCAGGCTGTCACCTTCAAAGCGCAGCAGCGCGGTGACGTTGATCGAGGACATCTCGCTGAACTCGGGCACGTCGTCGTCATGCCGATGGCGGCGGCCGCGTGCCGCGTCATCGTCGTCCGCCGCGGGTTCGGCCTTGGGGCCATCGGCTGCCACCACCGGCACCACCAGCTTCGGCGGGTCCATCACCATCACCAGCTCGGCACCGAAGCCATCACGGCGGTAGGTGCTGCGCAGGCCGACGAAGCTGACCGTACCGGCCGGCACCAGCTGCGACGGGATGCTCTTCAGCGCCAGCTGCTGGTAGTTGGCCGCCAACGTCCAACTGCCGGCAGACATCGGCCGGGTGTAATCCTCGCCCGCCAGCGCCGCCGCACGCGCACGCGCGAACAGCACCACCGCAGCCTTTTCCGCCGCGTAGTTGTAGTAGTCGCGCACCTGCGTCTGCCGGTCTTCGAACGCGCGGTCGGAGGGCGAGCGACCGCTGAAGAACAGGTAGGCGTAGCCGTAACGCGCCGCCTCCAGCCACGCGTCGAGCGCGGCATCGCTCATCGGCGGCTCGCCGGCGGCGTGCTTCTTCGGGGTCAGCGCCAGTGCGGCCTTGACCCAGAGTTCGGACAGCGTCGACAGCCGCTGCTCGACATTGAGGTCGTCGGTCATCAGCAGCGTGCTGCGGCAGACCAGGAAGTCCTTCTCGCACTGCGATTCATCCAGGCCGGCAGCGCTGAGCGTCTCGCGCGAGGCCGGGCTGAGCTTGCCGGTGTTGAGCACGTCGGCGCGCTTGTTCACCAGGGAATCGCTGGAGGCCACCTGCTTGACCGTGACCATGGCACAGCCGCTGCCTGCCAGCAGGACGCACACCGCCAGCAGCGCCGGCAGCACGCGCTGCCAGCGGATCGGGAAAACGAAGGTCATGGCTGCGGATCCTGCCCGGTGCCGGGAATACCGCGACGGATCACGGCGGAGAAGTTTTCGCCCGGCGCCATCTGCAGCGCGCGGCCGGTGATGCGGCCCTTGGCCTGCAGTTCGGCATACGGCACACCGGGCGCCAGCGCACCGACATCCTGTGCGTACTCGGCCAGGTAGCCGGACAGCAGCAGGCGGTAGTCCAGCGGCAGGCCCGGGGCGATGTGCCGGGCCAGGTCGAAGACGATCGTGGTGCAGTTGCTGGTGGCCGTGTTGTAGAAGGCCGGCGCGGCATCCAGCTGCCTGGCCTCATCGAGGTAGGCGGCGAACAGCGCCTTCAGCTGGCCGCGGTCCAGTCCGTGCAGGCGGTACAGGTAGACATCCTCGCCCCGCGCATTGGTGCGCGTGCGCAGGATGTCGGTCTCTTCCGAGGCCACCAGGGTCATCTCGAAACGGCGGAAGAAGCCTCCCAGCGCCGAGAACGATTCGCCGCGCTCCTTGCGGATCTCCAGCGAGAACACCAGGTGGCGGCCATCGTCGAAACCGAACGAGACCAGCGTGTGGGCGATGGCCGGGCCCATCCAGTAGGACAGCACCAGATCGGCCGAGCGCAACTGGTCCAGGTCGTACTCGCGGCGCACCCAGCGCGCGTCGTAGTCGGTCTCGCTGCGCCAGGTGAAGTCGCGCACATTGTCCAGCACCACGTGGCGGCCATCGAAGGACGCCACGTGCAGGCGCTGCGCCACATCATCGGCCCAGTCGCGGTCCTGGCGCGGGGTCAGCAGCAGCCACCACAGGCCGGCCAGCACCACCGACGCCACGTAGAAGCAGCTCCCGCGGCGGGTCTGCATACCGCGCGCCACTGTCCAGCTGGTCCACAGCGCCGCCAGCAGCCACAGCCCGGCCACGCCCGCCGACAGCCAGCCCGGCCCGGGCAGCTGGTAGGCAAACAAGCCGGCCATCCACAGCGCCAGCAGCGCCATGGCACATCCTGTCATCCAACGTCCTGCGGCTCTCACGGGCATCCTGTCGCGTTCGGGGGGCGGCATAGTTAGCCACAAGCGAGCTGACGCTGGCATCACCGGCCCATTCAGCAACGGGCGCCGGCCGCCGGGGCAGCGCATACTGGCCGGGTCACCACCTTCGGGAACAGCGATGGGAATCACCTCTGTAGCCGGTGTTGCGGTACAGCCCCGGCACCGCGCCACCTGCCATTGCGGCACGGTCGAGCTGCTGCTGGACCTGCCCGACGGCATCGTCGACCCGCGCCGCTGCGACTGCTCGATGTGCCGGCGCCGTGGCGCCATCGCCGCCAGCGTCACCCGCGAGGGGCTGCAGGTGGTGCGCGGCCAGGACCACCTGCGCCTGTACCAGTTCAACACCCACGTGGCCGAGCATTACTTCTGCGGTGTCTGCGGCATCTACACCCATCACCGGCGCCGCTCCAACCCGGACCAGTACGGCTACAACGTGGCCTGCCTGGAAGGCATCGATCCCTTCGCGCTGGGCATCATCCCCGTCAACGACGGGGTCAACCACCCGGCCGACCAGACCGCCTAGTGGCGCGTGCGGCGCATGGCCGGGGTCACCTTCTGCCACGGTGCCATGCCGCTGCGCCCTGCCCGTACGGGACGTTTCAGCCAAGGCCTGCGCGGCGGCGGCGGCGGGTCGACGGCCATCGGCGGCGGCAGCGGACGGCGGCTGGGCCAGAGATGATCAAGCAGCCACATGGCGGATCTCCGTGGGGGACGGGGATGATCGACTCTAGCCCTGCGGCGGCATGGACCGCGTGAGTCCCTGACGACACGACGATGACATGCCGGGCGACTCACGCGCGTTCCGCACTGGTTTCGTGCAACGCCTCGCTGCGCCCCAGCAGCAGCTGCCCAGCGCGCGGCTGCGGGTGTTCATCGATTACCTGGTCGAACACCTGTTCCGTGCTCGATAGACTGGGCAGCCGTATTGGAAGCAGCTGCGCACATGGCAATCAAACACCTGGACGTACTGAAGCTGGTTGCCGCCGCCGGGCTGGTCGAGGCCATCGACGGCGACGTCAAGCGCTGCGCGCTCTGGGCGCGACTCCCCCCTGAAGCCGCCGAGCGCGAACCTGCGCAGATCGGTGCAGAGGTGCTGGGGAACGTACTGCTGCGCTGGAACTGCATCCTGCAGGCCGACCCGGCCGAGGTCGCGCCGCTGTATGTCCACAAGACCGCGCTGGCGCTGGCGGTGTGCCTGCATCGCCAGGGCTTCGCCGATGCGGAACTGACCGACGCAGCGGTTGCGGCGATCGCCGCCTTGAATGCCGCCGTGGCATTGAATGACACCTTCCATCGCCGCAGTGCGGACATCGAAACCCTGCTGCGCAGCCCCGCGTTGATGCCGGCACGCCGCCCCTCGCATGCGAAAGCGCACACCGCGTGGCGCGCCGGTGACGTGGTCGGCATGCAGGTGGGCGACCGCCACCATGCCTTCCACGTACTGGAGGTCAGCCAGGGCGCGCCCATCGTGGAGTTCTACGACATCGTGCAGGACACGCCGCTGGCATGGGAACACCTGCAGGGCGTCATCGCCCGTGGCGAACGGCTGAACGACGGCCGGGCGTACGTGGACCGGCATGCGCTGTATGGCTGCAGTACCAGCCCGACCCTGCCCACCAGTTCCGCCTGTTGGCCAGCGGCATCGCGCAGGGGCCGGACAACGCGCACCTTGCCCGGCACAGCGGCCTGTACGCGGTCACCGATATCTTCCGCATGGCGCGTGAGCTGCTGCCCTAGTCCAGGCCTGCGAAGAATGCACCGCCCGCCGCCACTCCCCAGATGAGGTGCGCTCCGCCTGCGCAGAGCTGCAGCGCTCACACCCACGCTGCGGCGTGGATGGGCGGCGGGCGATGCGGGTTGGCGTACCGGAAGACTCTGGAGCGGACCGGCGGATCGGGATGATCCCCACGCATCACCCGCCACGGACCAGCGGGCCGCGCCGTCCGGAAGCCGTCCTCCCTGGACAGCTTCCGGACACGCGCCAGAGTTTTTTGGGACGCCAATCCCAGCCAGCCACGAAGGCCGGCGAAGGGATGCTGACGGCGCGTGCCGACGCTGGCTGTAGGGGTTACCCGCAGCCACCCCTCAGGAATGTGCGGATCGCCAACGCAGCGCGCTAAAACCCTTGTTCTGCGGTGCCCGTGCGCCGGCGTCGCAACGTGCTGCAACTGGTATTTCAGGCACCACCGGCGCGGCAGAGACACGCCGCAATGTCGATCACGACAGATCCTGCTGGGCGGCCAGTGCCAGGAAGTGCTGCAGCACCGGCCCAGCCACGCCCGGCCGCGTGCAGAACTGCAGCTCGAAGCCCGCCTCGGCGCCATCGATCACGCGGTACACCACTTCCTGCGGACGGAAGCTGGCCATGCTGGCCGGCACGATCGCCACGCCCGCATCCACCGCCACCAGCGACAGCACCGCGTGCATGCCCTGCGCCTCCTGCACCACGCGCGGGGTGAAGCCGGCCGTGGTGCACAGGCCCAGCACCTGGGCGTGGAAGCCAATGCCCTCGCCCGCCGGCCAGGACACGAACGGTTGCTCGGCCAGCATCGCCACGGTAAGCGCCGGGCACGCCGCCAGGGGGTGCATGCGCGGCAGGGCGATGGCCAGGCGATCCTGGTCGAACCCCTGCAGCGCCAGCTCGGTGGACGGAATGGGTGGGATCAGCACGCCCAGGTCGATGCGCTCTTCGCGCAGCCACTGCTGCTGTTGCCGCGAGGTGGCCTCATGCAGGTGCAGCTGCACCTGCGGAAACGCCTGGCGGAACTGCCGGATCAGGCTCGGCAGGCGACCGTACAGGGCGCTGCCGACGTACCCTACGCGCAGGCTGCCGATCTGCCCGGCCGCCGCTTCACGGGTGCGCTGCAGCGCCTGCCCGGCCTGCTGCAGCGTGGCACGGGCTTCCACCAGCAGGGTCTGCCCGGCGGCGGTCAGCCCCAGCGTGCGGTTGCCGCGCACGATCAGGCGCGTGCCCACTTCCTCCTCCAGCCGCCGCATCGCCGCCGTCAGCGGTGGCTGCGACATGTGCAGGCGCGCGGCGGCGCGATGGAAATGCAGTTCTTCGGCCACCGCCACGAACTGGCGGAGCAGGCGCAGATCGATCATCTCGGCACGGGCAGCGGGGGGCTGCCTAGGGTACGCGCTCAGCCGCGTGCGTCGACACTCGGCCGTGCGATCACCGGCCACTGCAGGGCCACCGCTTCGATGCTGTCGGCCGCCACCGCGCGCAGGTCGCGCGGGTAGCCCACATGTTCGGCTTCCTGCAGGCGCAGGGCATGGAACTGGCCGTTGCTGGCACGCAGCACCCAGCCCCCTTCGTGGCACCGCGTCGATGCCAGGAAGGCCACGCCGCTGGCGACCGCATCGGGATGCAGCTCGTCGGGCTCGCCGTCGATGCCCCACATGCGGGTCTTGGCCACCGGCGAAACGGCGTTGACCACGATGCCGTGCTCGGCGCCCTCCAGTGCCAGCACGTTGACCAGCCCCAGCGCGGCCATCTTCGCCATCGCGTAGCCCGCCAGGCCTTTCTGCGCGTATTGCGGGTACAGCGCGCGGTCGGAGGTGGTCACCACGATGCGGCCACCCCCAGCCTCGCGCATCGCCGGCCAGGCGGCCTGGGCCAGCCACAGTGGCGTCTTGGCGGCCAGCCGAAGCATCTGCTCCAGCGCATCGTCATCCACCGCCTCAAGCAGTTCGTACGCGACCCAGCCGGCGTTGTGCACGATGAAATCGATGCGGCCATGCCGTTGCAGCAGTTCGCGCACCAGCGCGTGGCAGCACACGCGCGCATTGATCGCACCGGAGGCCGCCTCCACCGACAGGCCCTGTGCCTGCAGGGCGGCCACGGCGTCGCCGATGCGGCCGGGATCGCTGCCGCGGCCGTCGAGGCCGGCACCCACGTCATGCATCACCACATGCGCGCCACGCTGTGCCAACAGGCGGCTGTACGCCAGGCCAAGACCGCCGGCCGCGCCGGTCACCAGGCCGACCTGGCCTTCAAAGGATACGAGGGAAGGTTTCATCCGCCGCAGCATGGGCGATGCGCCCGCGCTGCGGCCAATACCGATTGTCCACGCGCACGATAGCCGTTGCGTATCAACCACGGGCTCAGGCTTCCGAATCGCTGCGGCTGATGCGCGACACGCGCCAGCCGCCATGCGAGGTGAAGCGCCCGCTGTCCCCCCACACCGCAAACCGCAGCCCGACCACCGATGCGCGCAGGCGCGAGCAGTGCCACTCGCGCGCCTTGCCGTAGGCCTTGGCAAAGCGGTGCAGCAGCCCGCGGTTGGTTTTCTCCGGGCGCTGGGCCAGTCGATCATTGCGCATGTTGCGTTTCCCCTGTTGTCCATGCAGTGCGGATGCCTGTCATGGAACAACCGGAGAAACCGCGCGGAACCTATCGCGCCCGGGCAACCTGTGCGTCGGCCAGCTGCGCGTCCAGGGCCGCCGCGCGCAGCAGGAACTCCGAATGCGGCGACAGCCCGACCAGCTGCGGGCGGGCGCGCTGCAGCTGGGCCGCGGCCGATGCCGCGTTGCCGGACTGCAGCAGGCTTTCCGCGTACGGAATGCGCCACTTCGCCGTGGCGGTGGAGTCGGCACCGTAGAAGCTCTCGAAGGTGGCCACGACGGTCGCCCAGCGCGCGGCGGCATCACCGGCACCACTCCGCTGGGCCAACAGCGCGGACTGCATCTGCTGGCGCAGCGCCAGGCTCGGCACCGGCGCAGGATGCTGCCGATCGAATGCGGCCAGCGCTTCCCGCGCCTGGGCGATGCGGCCGGCACGGGTCAGCCACTCCAGTTCCACCAGTTCCAGTGTTACCAGCTGCTGGGAATCCGCCTCCAGGGTACGCCGCCACACCACGCCCACTTCGCGCAGCAACGGCTCGGCTTCGGCGGTACGGTCCGCACGCATCAGCAGGCGCGCCAGTACCATCTGCACGTCCAGGCTGCGCGGGTGCTGCGTGCCCAGCAGGCGCTGGTGCAGGGCCAGCGTCTGCCGGTAGCCCTGCTCGGCCAGGGCGAGGTCGCCGCGCGCCTCCTCCATGATCGCCCGGCCGTACACCATGCCGGCGTACGCCAGGCTGTCTGCCCCATCCACCCGCGCGCTGGTGGCGATGGCCGCATCGAAGTGCTGCTGCGATTCGCCATAGCGGCCAAGATCGAGATACTGGCCGGCCAATGCGGCTTCGGCCGCGGCCGTATAGCTGCTGTCGATGCCGAACAACTGGCGGGTGATGGCGAAGGTCTGCTCGGCCAGCCGCATCGCCTCGTCGGCACGCCCCTGTGCCAGCAGCGTGTAGACCAGCGAGCGCAGCACGCGCAGGCGCGCCGGCCCGTGCAGGGGCGAGGCATCGCCACCGATGGCCGCCGCTTCGCGCAACGTCTCCTCGGACAGTGGCAACCTGCCCTGCGACCGGTACAGCGTGCCCAGGTTGGACAGCGTGGTCATCCGGCCCGCATCGAACGCCGCGCCCGTGCCACTGCGGGCCAGGGCCAGAGCTTCGGCATAGGCCGTGTTGGCCTCATCGAAGTGCTCGCGGCTGGCGTGGGCACGCCCCATCGCATTGAGCAGGTCGATGCGCACGCCAACGTCGTCATCCTGTTCCAGCAACGCCAGCCCGCGGCGTGCCCCTTGCAGGGCGGCATCCTGCTGGCCGTCCTCCACCTGCAGCAGGGCCCGTGCGGCTTCCACCGCAGCAATCTCGTGCGCCGGTGCACCGGCCTCGCGCAGGCCCTGCACGGCGCCCTGCAGCAGCGCGCCGGCTTCGCGCGGCTGCCCCAGGTTGCGGTAGGCGCGGCCGAGCGCGGCCTGCAGGCGCGCGCGTACCAGCGGCGAGGCGGACAGATCCTGCTCGATCCGCAACGCGCCGAGATCGAGTACCTCCCGCGCGGTCATCGGGCGGTCGCCGCGGATGCCCGGCTCGGCCGAATCGAATGCCGCCACCAGCACGTCGGCGATGCTGGACGCGGCCGCCGCGTTTTCTTCCGCGCGTGCCCGCGCATCGCCGATGCGCTGCACGAAGCCCACCGCCACCAGCAGCGCACAGGCCGCCACCGCCGAGGCGCGCCACTGCCGGCGCAGGAACAGCCGTGCGCGCTGCAAGCGGCTGGGCCGCCGCGCGCGCACCGGACGATGCTGCTGGAACCGGACCACGTCCTCGGCCAGCGCATCCACCGATGCGTAACGACCGGCGGCAACGGGTGCGCGTGCACGGGCGGCCACGGCCATCAGGTCGGCGTGCAGGCGCACCGCCGGCCCACCCAGCGCCAGCAGTTCGTCGAGCATCACCCCGAGGCTGTAGATGTCATCGGCCACCGCCGCCGGGCGCCCCGAGCGCCGCTCCGGGCTGGTATAGCGCGGCGTGGCGTAGGCACCGGCCTCGCTGCTGCCGTCATCCATCAGCCGCGAGATGCCGAAATCCAGCAGCACCGGTTCGTCATCGCTGCGCACCAGCACGTTGGCCGGCTTGATGTCGCAGTGGATCACGCCCTGCGCATGCGCAGCCTGCACCGCGCGGCAGACCTTGCAGAACAGGCCCAGCACCCGTGCCAGGGTGATGTCCGGCGCGCGGCAGGCTTCGTCCAGGCGCTGCCCGTCGATGAATTCCATCACCAGGTAGGGCTGGTCGGCAGCCGCACGGCCGACGTCATACAGGCGGGCGATGTTGGGATGCTGCAGGTCGGCCAGGATCTGGCTTTCGGCCTGCAGCCGCTGCGCCAGCGCGGGATCGAAGCTGCGCCGCATCACCTTGATCGCCACCTGGCGGCGGTACAGCTGGTCGGCGCGCTCGGCCAGGAACACCCGGCCCATGCCGCCGGCCGCGAGCAGGCGCACCAGCCTCCATGGCCCGATCAGCTGCCCCACCTGGGTATCGCCTACATCCAGCGAAGCGAGCACCGTATCGATCGAACGCTGCATGCCGCCCAGCGCCTGGGTCTGTGCACGCAGCAGGGCCAGCGTCTCGTGCACCAGCGTTGCGTCGCCGGTCAATGCATGCAGCTCACGCTCCCACTGCGGCTCGGGCAGTTCGCAGACCGAATCGAACAGCGCGCGCACCGCGCCCCAGTCCACCGCGCTGCTCATGTGCCGGCATCCCCCGCAGGCGTGCCACCGAGGTGGCGCTTGAGCCAGGCCTTGGCGAAGCGCAGGTCGCGATCGACGGTCGGCACCGACACGCCCTGTGCCGCGGCGATTTCCTCGCGGCGCATGCCGCCGAAGTACATCCACTCGACCGTGGAACTGGCGCGCGCATCCACATCGGCCAAGGCCAACAGCGCCGCATCCAGCGCCAGCACGTCCACGGCGTCCTGGTCCTCCACGCCTTCGCGATCGGCGTGGCCCAGGGTGAGATGCAGCTGATCGCCGCCACGCTTGGCCGCGCCCATCGCACGTGCGTGGTCGACCATCACGCTGCGCATCTTCAATGCGGCCAGGGCCAGGAAGTGCACGCGATCGTTGTAGGCCGTGCCGGGATCGAGCATGCGCATCAGCGCCTCGTTCACCAGCATGGTGGGCTGCAGCAGGCCGGGCGCATCGCCACTCAGCCGGACTGCCGCCATGCCGCGCAGTTGCGCGTACAGCATCTGCAGCAGGCGGTCGCGCGCGGACAGATCGTTGCCCGTGCTCCAGCGCCGCAGCAGCGTGGTGGCGCCATCGTCAGCGGGCGATCCGGAGGCCGTCATCTACATCGCGATCCATGCTCAGGCAGAGACCGCATTATTGCCCATGGCAGGTGCCAGGCGACATCGCAGGTCGGCACACAGCGTGCCACGAGGCTTGCGCTGCCTTCAGCGGCTGAAGCGGCGTGCCCCTGCCACGCAGGCCACGGCGGCCAGGGTCACCAGCAGCATGCCGGCGCTGACCGTTTCATGCAAAAGCAGCGCCGCCAGCGCCAGGCCGAAGAATGGCTGCAGCAACTGCAGCTGGCCGACGGCGGCAATGCCGCCCTGGGCCAGGCCGCGGTACCAGAACAGGAAGCCGACCAGCATGCTGAATACCGCCACGTAGCCCAGTGCCCACCACGCTGGTGCACCGATGGCCGCCATCGACGGCGGGCGCATCATCACCGTCAGCGGCAGCATCACCGGCAGGGCCAGCAGCAGCGCCCGGCTGATGACCTGCCAACCGCCGAGGTGCCGCGCCAGGCGCCCGCCCTCGGCGTAGCCCAGGCCGCACACCACGATCGCCGCCAGCATCAGCAGGTCGGCCTGCAGCGACGCTTCGATGCCGTTGCGTGCCGCGTAACCGACCACGCAGGCGCTGCCCAGCAGCGAGAACAGCCAGAACGCCGGTCGTGGCCGCTCACCGCCGCGCAGCACGCCGAACAGCGCGGTACTCAGTGGCAACAGGCCGACGAAGACGATGGTGTGCGCGGACGACGCCTGGCGCAGGGCCAGCGCGGTCAGCAGCGGAAAGCCCACCACCACGCCCAGGCTGACCATGGCCAGGCCGGACAGGTCCGCGCGCGCCGGCCGGGGCTGGCGCAGGGCCAGCAGCAGGGCCAGGCCGAGCAGTGCGGCGATGCTGGCGCGCGCGGCGGTCACGAAGCCGGCATCCAGCTCCAGCACCGCCAGCCGCGTAGCGGGCAGCGAGCCGGCAAAGATCACCACACCGATGAAGCCGTTGATCCACCCGCTTGCCGACCGTTCCACGCTGACATCCGTTTGCGAAGGGCCACGCGTGGCCCGGGCCGCCATTGGGCCATTGCCGCGCCCTGCCACCCAGCTACAATCCAGTACAGTCGCAAGTAACTGTACTGGTCACACTTCCCACACAGTCACCGCCATGTCCGGATCTCCCAGCCGTATCGACAGCGTCATCCATGCGGTACGCACGCGCATCGCCGCCCGCCAGGATGGCCCCGGCGCGCGCCTGCTTTCGGTACGCGCACAGGCAGCGGCCATGGGGGTTTCGGTATCCACGGTGGTCGAGGCCTACGAGCGGCTCGCTGCCGAAGGCGTGATCGCCGCGCGTGCCGGCTCCGGCTTCTACGTGGCCGGGCCGCTGCCGCCGCTGGCCCTGGCGGCCATCGAGCCACGCCTGGACCGCGCGGTGGATCCGCTGTGGGTCTCGCGGCAGTCACTGGAAACCCCCGCCGAACACCTCAAGCCCGGCTGCGGCTGGATGCCCAGCGAGTGGTTGTACCAGGATGGCCTGCGCCGCGGCCTGCGGCGCATGGCGCGCGCCGAGCCTTCCGCACTCACCGACTACGCCAGCCCGCTCGGCCTGCCGGCGTTGCGCCAGTCGCTGCAGCGGCGCGCGGCCGGCCTCGGTATCGACGTGCCGCTGGACCAGGTGCTGCTGGCCGAATCGGGCACGCACGCGGTGGATCTGGTCTGCCGGCTGCTGCTGAAGCCGGGCGACAGCGTACTGGTCGACGACCCGAGCTACTTCAATTACCACGCGCTGCTGAAGGCGCACCAGGTACAGGCCATCGGCGTGCCCTACACGCACAGCGGCCCGGATCTGGAAGCCTTCGCGGCGGCCCTGCAGGCACACGCGCCGCGGCTGTACATCACCAATTCCGGCCTGCACAACCCGACCGGCGCGGTGCTGTCGGCGGCCACCGCGCACCGGCTGCTGGGCCTGGCCGAGCGCAGCGGGCTGACCATCGTCGAGGACGACATCTTCGCCGACTTCGAGCTGCGCCCTGCCCCGCGCCTGGCCGCGCTGGACGGGCTGTCACGGGTGATCCACGTCGGCAGCTTCTCCAAGACCGTGTCGGCCGCTTCGCGCTGTGGCTACATCGCGGCGCGTGCGGACTGGATCGACGCGCTGGTCGACCTGAAGCTGGCCACCAGCTTCGGCGGCGGCCACCTGGCTGCACACCTGATGCAGATCGCGCTGACCGACAGCGGCTACCGCCGGCACATGCAGGCCATCCGTGCGCGCCTGGCCGATGCCCGCAAGCACACCCTGCGGCAGGTGCAGCGCCTGGGCATCACGCCCTGGCTGCTGCCGGAAGCCGGGTTGTTCCTGTGGTGCCAGCTGCCCGATGGCCGCGATGCCGCCGCGCTGGCCCGGCAGTGCCTGCGCGAAGGCGTGGTGCTGGCGCCGGGCAATGCCTTCAGCCAGTCGCAGCGCGTGGCCGACTATGTGCGCTTCAATGTCTCGCAATGCCAGGACCCGCGCATCTGGCAGGTGCTGGCGCGTGCGCTGCGCAGAAACGCTTGACGTTTTCCGGGCGTGTCGGCTTGACGAGCACGCTACAGTGGATTGTCACCCCTGCCGCAGGAACGCCCCATGTCGACCTTCAATGATCCGCAGGCCGTCGCCCGCTACGCCGAGGGTCCGCTGCGGCAGGTGCCGGGCTTCCTCGCCCTGCAGCAGATGAGCCAGCTGCTGCTGGCCGAACATGTGCCCCGCGAGGGACGCGTGCTGGTGCTGGGCGCCGGGGGCGGCCTGGAGCTGAAGACCTTTGCTGAAGCCCACCCGGGCTGGCAGCTGCTGGGCGTGGACCCGGCCGCACCGATGCTGGCACTTGCCGAGCAGACGCTGGGGCCGCTGATGGCGCAGGTCGAGCTGCTGGAAGGCTATATCGACGATGCACCGGACGTGCGTTTTGATGGCGCCAGTTGCCTGCTGACACTGCACTTCCTCGATGCCGCGCAGCGGCTGCACACGCTGCGCGAGCTGCACCGGCGCCTGCGTCCGGGTGCGCCGCTGGTGGTGGCCCACCACAGCGTACCGGCCGATGAAGCAGGCAAGCGCCGCTGGCTGCAGCGCTACCTGGCCTTCGCCGAGGCGTCCGGGGTGACCCACGCCGATGCCCAGCGCACGATCGAGGTCATGATCGAGCGGCTGCCGCTGCAGTCACCCGAGCAGGAGGTGGCGTTGCTGCAACAGGCCGGCTTCGACGGCGTGGAGCTGTTCTATGCCGGCTTCAGCTTCAAGGGCTGGGTGGCGTACGCCGGGTAAGGCGCCACATCGCGCCACGGCATCAGGGCACCACGGTGATGCCGATGCGCTGCACATCCAGCCAGGCAACGTGCCACATCGTAGAGTCGAGCTTGCTCGACTGATCGCTACCGCAGTCGAGCAAGCTCGACTCTACGGCGATCGCGCCACGGCATTACGGCACCACGGTGATGCCGATGCGCTGCATCAGCAATGCCACCTGCTGCACATCCAGCCGCGCTCCGCGCAGGTTGACCACGCGCAGGTCCAGGTCGCCCAGTTCCGAGCCGGTCAGGTCGCAGTCGGTGAAGTTGGCACTGCTCCAGTCGATGCCCTCGAACTGCCCGGCCGACAGATCCGAGCCGGCGAAACTGGCGCCACTGAGGTTGGCGCCGTCCCAACGGTTCTCCCACAGTTCGCACTTCTCCAGCGTCACCCGCGAGAAGTTGGCGTAGCGCAGGTTCGACTTCTTGATGAAGGCGCTGCAGAACCAGGTGCGCGTGGTGATCTGGTTCATGAAGCTGGCGTTGCTGAAATCCGCGCCCTGCGCACGGCACTCGCTGATTTCCAGGCCCAGGGCCTTGATGAAGTTGAAGTGGCACATGCTGATGTCGCAGCCGCGGAAGCTGGCTTCCTTCAGCGTGGCGCCATTGAAACGGCAACCGGTGCGGCTTTCGGCATCGTAGAAACTGCAGTTCACGAACTCGGTGGCAGTGAGGTCCGCACCGGAAAAATCACATTCGTGGAACTGCTGGTCGACCACTTTCTGGCCGGTGTACTGGTCGCCGGCAATACGCAGGCGGTGATGGACAGCGGGGGGCATGCGGTGGAATCCAATCGGGTTCGGTCATTGCGCCGCGTCAGCGGCCGCGGGTCGCCAGCAGGCCGTTTGCGCCGGCCCACTGGTTGATGTCATCGCGTCGGATGGCCGCGGCCATCAGGCCGGGGAACGCATCGGGCGTGCAGGCGAACGAGGGTACGCCCAACGCGGCCAGCTTGCCTGCCAGCTGCTGGTCGTAGGACGGCGTACCTTCATCGCTCAGCGCCAGCAGCACGATGAACTGCACGCCCGACTCCACCAGCTCGTGCGCACGCGCCAGCAGCTTGTCCTCCACCCCGCCTTCGTAAAGATCGGAAATCAGCACGAGGATCGCGCCATGTGGTTCGCGGATCAGCCCCTGGCAATAGCTCACCGCGCGATGGATGTCGGTACCGCCGCCGAGCTGCACGCCAAACAGCAGATCGACCGGGTCATCCAGCTGCTCGCTCATGTCCACTACTTCGGTGTCGAACACCACCAGCCGGGTGGACACTGCCGGCAGCGAGGCCATCACCGCACCGAAGATGCTCGAATACACCACCGAGGCCGCCATCGAGCCGCTCTGGTCGATGCACAGCAGCACCTCGCGCTGCGGCTTGCGCGCCTTGCGCCCATAGCCCACCAGTTCCTGTGGCACCACCGTGCGCAGTTCCGGCTGCCAGTGCCGCAGGTTGCTGCGGATGGTGCGGTGCCAATCGATCTCGGCCAGGCGCGGCCGGCGGTTGCGGCGGGCACGGTCCAGTGCACCGGTCACCGCCGAACGCATCGGCTCTTCCAGCCGCCGCAGCAGGTCATCCACCACTGCGCGCACGACCATGCGCGCGGTGTCCTTGGTCTCCGCCGGGATGACCTGGCTCAGGCCGATCAGGTTGGCCACCAGGTGCACGTCCGGCTGCACCTGCTCGAGCATTTCCTTCTCCAGCAGCATCTGGGTCAGGTTGAGCCGCTGCAGGGCATCGCGCTGCATCACCTGCACCACCGAGGAGGGGAAGTAGCGGCGGATGTCGCCCAGCCAGCGCGCCACGTTCGGCGCCGATCCACCGCGCCCGCCACGCCGGTTGAGGCCGCCCTGGCCCTCCGGTTCGTACAGCGCGGACAGCGCCTGGTCGATGCCCTGCAAGGGCTTGGGCAGTGCGCCGCAGCTGCCATCGGCCTGCTGGCCCAGGATCAGCCGCCAGCGCTGTTCGCGCGTGGTGGGCAGCTGGCCCGCTGTGTCATTGGACAGGTCGTCTGGCGTGCTCATCCGGCAATCCCCAACAGTTCGCGCAGCATCGGCAGCGCGCGCTCGGCGCGTGCCAGGTTCCAGTCCGGGGCCTCGCTGGCCACCGCCTTCGTCACAGTAGCCCGCGCGACCCGGGTGCCCAGGTCGCGGCGGTCGGCCGCCTCGAACGCAGCAAAGGTGCGCCGCACCAGCGGCAACACGCGCACCAGCTGGGCTTCATCCAGGCTCACCACCCAGTCATCGATCATCCGCCACACCGCATCGTCATGCAGCAGCACGGTGGCGTTGCGGTTGAGGAAGCCATCCAGCCACTGCGCGGCCTGCAGCGGCTCGGCGCCCGGCGAGAGCTGCTGCTGCAACTGGGTATGCACGGTGCCGGCGTCCAGCGCGCCGGTATCGAACAGCAGGCGCAGGCTGACACCACGCAGCAGTGCCGTGCTGGCCTGCGACAGCGCGACGCGGCGCAGCGCCTGCCGCCACGCATCGCGGCCGTCGGCATCGTCGCGCAGGCTGATCGCCCGCTCGGCAGCCAGCACGACCTCGCGCGCCGCTTCCGCGCGTGCTTCATCCAGGCCGGTCAGCGCCAGCGACAGGCCGATCACCGCGCGTTCCAGCATGCTGTCAAACAGGTGCGCGACCTGCACGCCCTCGGTCTGCCGCACGTTGCCATAGCGATGGATGTTGGCCAGCGGCGGCAGCGCGCCAAGCAGGGCCAGCGGATCGGCATCGGTGGCCGCGCGCGCTTCCAGTTCGGCCGCAATGGCCTGTACGGCCTGTGGCAGATCGGCCAGCAGCACCTGGTCGACCAGTTCGGACAACGCCGGCAGGTCAGCCGCCGCGCGTGCCTGGCTGACCGCCAGGTTCGACGCCGCATCCACCAGCGTCTGGCCATGGCGGCTGGCTTCCACCAGCGCCACCAGGAAATGCGGCTGCCAGGCCAGCTGCCAGAGCTCGTGGAAGGTGCCGCGTGCAGCGTGTCCGGTACGCGCCAACCGGCCCCATTCGATGCCCAGCAGGCGCAGGCGGTGCAGCAGGTGGCTGCGCGCCAGATCGTTGTCCTTGCGCAGGTCCAGGTCGAGGGTCTTTTCCAGTGCCTCGGGCTTCAGCCGCAGGCGCTTCTGCTGCGCTTCCAGGTCACGCTGCAGCGGCACCACCGGCACGCCGTCAGGCACCTGGCCCAGCGCATTGCCGATCAGCAGCTGCTCGCGGATCAACTGCATCGGCACGTCGTCGCCATTGCAGATGATGCTGCGGCTGGCCTCGCCGATCTCCTCAAGGCCAGGCGCCGGGCGCCCGCGCAGGGCCGCCAGGGTATCGGCCAGGCGCGTCGCTTCGATCAGGTGCGCGGACGAGCAGTCCAGGCCGTGCTCGCGCAGCAGGCGGCCCACCCTTGCGTACCAGCCCACCGCACGCTGGCCATGCACCCCGGCATTGCGCCACAGGTGGTCGTACCAGCCCGGTGCATCGACACCGGCGCCGTAGCCGCTGCCTGCGCTCAGGTGGCGGTAGGTCCACGGCACCCACGTGCTCTGCGTTCTGCGCCGGCTCTGGCCCTTCAGCAGGCGGTTGTCGGCGGCCGCACTGTTGGCGCGCAGCGCCGCCGGCTGCAGCGCCGGCACGTGCCACGCGCCGCAGACCACGGCCACGCGGCTGAACGTCTTGCCTGCCGCGCGCAGTGCCGCGCGCATGTGCGCCTCGCGCATCGCTTCCTGCTCGCCGCGGCGGCCGGGATAATCCGGGGTGTGTTCGCGCAGCGCGGTCATCGCTTCGGCAATCGCCTCGAACAGCCCCTGGCCATCGCCGCGTTCCTCCACCATGTGGTTCCACCAGGCTTCGCCATCGGCGTGGCCGGCGACCCGTGCCAGCCAGTCCAGCGGATCGGCCGGGCGCTCCTCGGCGGCCTCCTCAGCGGCGGCCTCAGCAGCATCGTCTGCCTCGGCATCCTCGGCATCCTCGTCCTGCGGCGGCGCCTGCCGCGCCTGCTCCAGCCACTCCAGCGACAACGCCGGTGGCACGTCCATGAAGCGCACCTCGACCGCATTGCGCGCGGCCCATTGCAGGGCCTGCCATTCCGGCGAGTACAGCGCGTACGGATGGAACACTGCCAGCTGCGGGTCGTCCACGCTGTAGGACAGCAGGGCCACCGGGGGCTGCATGGCCGCATCCAGCACGTGCGGCAACAGGTTCTCGGTACCGGCCGGGCCCTCGATCAGCACGCAGTCCGGCTGCAACGCGTCCAGCGCGGCCAGCAGGCTGCGCGCGCAGCCCGGGCCGTGGTGGCGGATGCCGAACAGGGAAATCCCTTCACTCATCGGCGCAGGCCCGCTCAGGCGTGTTCGCGGAAGGCGCGGTACAGATCCTTCCACTCACTGCGTTCCTTCACCACCGTCTCCAGGTATTCCTTCCACACCAGCGCGTCCTGCACCGGGTCCTTGACGATGGCGCCGATCATGCCGGCGGCCATGTCCGCCGGGCGCAGCACGCCATCGCCGAAGTGGCCGGCCAGCGCCATGCCGTTGTTGATGACCGAGATGGCCTCGGCGGTGGACAGCGTAGCGGTCGGGCTCTTCAGCTTCGACTTGCCATCCTCGGTGACGCCGTTGCGCAGCTCGCGGAAGATACGCACCACGCGCGCCACTTCCTGCAGCGCCGGCGGCTCGGCCGGCAGGTCCAGCGCCGTACCCAGTTCGCCCACGCGCTTGAGCACGATGGCCACTTCGTCTTCCTCGCTGGACGGCACCGGCAGGATGACCGTGTTGAAGCGGCGCTTGAGTGCGCTCGACAGCTCGTTGACGCCCTTGTCGCGGTTGTTGGCCGTGGCGATCACGCTGAAGCCGCGCACGGCCTGCACTTCGCTGCCCAGCTCGGGCACCGGCAGGGTCTTTTCCGAAAGCACGGTGATCAGCGCATCCTGCACGTCGGCAGGAATGCGGGTGAGTTCTTCGATGCGGGCGATCTTGCCCAGGCGCATCGCGTTCATCATCGGACTGGGCACCAGGGCCGTTTCGCTGGGGCCGTTGGCCAGCAGCTGCGCATAGTTCCAGCCGTAGCGGATCTGCTCTTCGCTGGTGCCGGCTGTGCCCTGCACCAGCAGGGTCGAATCACCGCTGATGGCCGCGGTCATGTGCTCGGACACCCAGGATTTGGCCGTGCCCGGCACGCCGAACAGCAGCAGCGCGCGGTCGGTGGCGATGGTGGCCACGGCGATTTCCATCAGCCGGCGGTCACCGATGTACTTGGGGCTGACCACGAAGCCGTTGTCCAGCGTGCCACCCACCAGATAAGTGACGACCGCCCACGGCGACATCGTCCAGTTGGCCGGGCGCTGGCGGTTGTCCTGGCGGCGCAGTTCCTCCAGTTCCTCGGCGTATTGGTGTTCGGCGTGCTGGCGCAGGACGGCAGTGGTCATGGGGGCTCCGTGTGTAAGGGGTTCGATCAGAGGGGGGAATACAGGGCCTGGCGCAGGGCCAGCAGCGCACGCGCTTGTTGCGCGCAGTGCAGCATCGCGTCGGTGGCCGTGGCCGGCGGTTCGGCGATCTGCACGCCGGCCAGCGTGGACGGATGCAGCACCGCCAGCAGTTCCAGCAGGCGGTCGCGCAGCAGGTAGTCGTAGCGCAGGCGTTCATCGCCGAACAGTGCGCCCACGCTGGGGGCCAGCGCCTGCGAATAGGCCGCGCTCAACGACTGCGCCGCGCCGGTGCTGTCCAGCACATCATCGAGCAGGCCCTGTGCGATCAGGTCCTGCAGCTTGGCCGGCCAGTACCGCTCGCGCTGCGCCGCAGGCAGCAACGCCAGCAGCTCGCTCTTGCGCGCATGGGTCTCCTTCAGCGCGACCAGCGCTTCCACCCACTCCGGTTCGCTGGCGTCCACGCGTTCCAGCCACGCGCGCAGCAACGCCTGGTACCAGTCGCCCTCGCGCGCCCAGGCCACCACCTCGGCGGCCGGCTTTTCCAGCGTGCGGCACCACCAGGCCAGCGGCAGCTGGCGCGCCAGCTGGTACAGCCACCAGGCCCGCTCGCCCAGCACTTCGCCGTTGGGCCGCTTGCCGTCGATCGCCGCGTCGGCCCAGCCCGGGTCGAGCGTGGCCGGCGCTTCCAGCGTCCACGCCAGGCGACGCAGCAAGCCGCTGCGCGATTGCTGCAGCAGCGACGCCATCTGCGCCTGCAGGTAAGCGGCGTGCGCCGAGTCCGGCAGGCGCGCCAGCATGGGCCCGGCCAGCGCGCGCACCTCGCGGCTGCGGTCCTTCAACAAGGCCTGCAGCAGCGGCGCATCGTCCGCGCCCAGGCCCAGCTGCAGCGCAGCCACGAACGCAGCACGCTCGCGTGCGGGCAGTTCCTTCAGGCTGTCCTGCAACCGTGTACGCGCCGCGGCAGCATCTTCCAGGCGCTGCTGCTGGAACACCGCCAGGCGTGCCTCGCTGCTGCCCTCGTTCCAGACCTGCTCGACCTCCTCCGCGCTGGCCTGCGCCTCCAGCGGTGCAGATGCATAACGCCACTCCGGATTGCAGGCGGCCAGCCAGTAACCGCGCACCCCAAGCACCGCACGCAGCGCCTCGCGCAGCACGGCCAGGCGCGCGCCTGCCTCCAGCGCCTGCGGCAGCACCGCCACCGGCAGGTGCCGGCCGTGTGCGGCCAGCTGCGCGCAGGCCTGCAGCCGCAGCCGCTTGCCCCAGGGCGAGAACTGGCCGGGCTGGAACACTGTGGCCAGCAACGCAACCCACGGGTGGTCGGCCGCCAGCTGCAGCGGGTCATCCGCCACTGGCGGCGGCACGCTCACCGCTGCGGCCGTGCGCACGGCGGCGCGCTCGCAGGCGGCCAGCACGCCCACCTGGCGGCAGTAGGCCAATGCCGGTTCGTCCGCATCGGCCACCGCCTGCAGCAGCGCATCCAGCGCGCCACCCACGGCAATCACCTGCGGGCGGTCAATGCCCAGCAACGCCGGCTTCAACCAGGCCTGGTTCATGCGGCACTCCTTTCCCAGCGCTCGTCGCGCGCATTCCATGCCGACAGTGGCAACAGCACCTGGCCGTCCCACTCCCCCATCACGCACACCGGATGGCCACCGGCAAACGCCATCAACGCCCACGCCTGCAGACCCGGCAGCTGCAGCGGCAGCGCGCCTTCGGCATGCTGCAGCCAGCACTGCGTACCGTCATGGGCGATGTGGACGTCCTGCAGGCGCATCGGCACCTGCGGCAACCAGGGGTTGCGCGCGTAGGCCTGCGAGGCCGCGTCGAAGGTATCGGTGCGGGGCGTGGTGGCTTCAGCGCGGGGCGCTTCGAATTCGGTCACCACCGCGCGCAGCGGCACACTGCCGGCATGGAAATGCAGCCGCGCCGCATGCACGCTGCCGGTGCGCCATTGTTCCTGCCAGCCGCGGCCGCCGTGGCTGAAATCCTGCACCAGCGCACTGCGCCCGCTGTCCAGCCCATGCAGCCAGACGCGGCGCTCGACCAGGTTGCCCGGCTGTTCCACCAGCCATTGCCCCTGCACGTGCCAGCGGTCGTGCACCGCCTCGCCATCGCGCTGCACCGCCTCGCGGTCTACCGGCCAGCCCAGCGCGGCGCGCAGGTCGGCCAGTCGCGCCGGCTCGTACTGCGCACGGCGGGCCACGGCCTGGGTCAGCAGCTGCAGCAGCCCCAGCCGCGCGCCCAGTTCGCCCAGGCCGGCCAGGCCCGGTGTGCCCTCGCCCAGCGCAGCCTCCAGCTGGCTGGCCAGCCCCGGCGCCTGCGCATCAACCATGCGCGCGACCATGGTCTGGCCCTGCGCGTGGAAATCGGCGGGCAGGTTGGCCAGGCCCTGGCGGAACTGATCGGCAATCCAGCGCTGCAGTTCGGCTGCACCGGCTTCGATGCGGCCCCAGCGCACCTGCTCGCGCTTGGCGGTAGCCGCGGCCTGCGCCTGCGGGTCCGGTGGCGGCGCAACAGCGGCCGCCTCCACGGCAGCCTCCTTGCGCGCAGCGCGGTCGCGGCGTCCGTTCAGCCATTCATCCACCCACGCCGGTCGCGCCTGTGGCACGCAGCGCGGGTTGCAGGCGGCATACAACAGCAGCAGGGCCAGCCCGTGCTTGCAGGGAAATTTGCGGCTGGGGCAGGAACACCGGCTGACCAGCGCCGCCAGGTCCACCTGGGTCTGGTAGGGCTTGGAACCACTGCCCTGGCATTCGCCCCACAGCGCCTCGTCATCGGCACCCAGCAGGCCCCATTTGCCATCGATGGCCAGGCCGCCGCCGGCCTTGGCCGACGCCGCATCCGGCGCAAGCGCGAGCACCTGCTCGCGCGTGAGTCGTACTTCCATATGCGTACCCACTTCAGATCGACCCATCATAGCGAAGGCGGATGACAATGACTGTGGCAACGATCATCACGCACGGGCGTATCACCACGCGAGACCGGCCGCCGTCATCCCCTTCGCTGGCGCGGCCGGCCGAATTTCATCCGCAGCCGCCGCGTGCCGATCACGACAGCGGTCGCACACAGGCCGGTACCCGCCACGCTCAGCAGCAACAGCACGCCCAGCCGTGTGTTCTCCTGCCGCAGCATGCCCGGCAGGTCCCAGCTGTGCAGGAAGTAGAACAGCCAGCGGCCGACGCGTTCGCGATGGCCCAGGGTCAGCAGCGGATCGCCGGTGGCCAGATCGATGTACACCCGCGTGGCGTGTTCATCGCCGAAGTCGGCCACCGCCACCGGGAAGCGCCGCACCGCCGCACCGTTCATCGCCTCCGGCGCGCGGGGATAGAACCAGGCATCGGGCGTGTGCAGGATCGTGAATGCACGCAGCGGTGCCGTGCCCAACGCCTGTGCGCGCTGCTGCAGCCACGCCACCGGCAACTGCTCTGCAAGCTGCAGCTGCCCATCCACGCGCGAGACGATGCGCGTACCGCCCTGCCCGTCCAGCAGCACCGCAAACAGCTGGCCATCGATGCGCCGCCATTGGATCTCCACCGGCGCAAACCCCGCCCGTGCCGCGGCGGCCAGCAACGCCTGCGGCTGGGCCAGTGCATCATCCAACGCCACCGCCGCGCCTCGATAACGCTCGGCATTCGTCGCATCCGCCGGGCTGCTGAACACCTGCAGCGGGTTCATCGACATCAGCCCGCTGAAGATCCAGGTGAACACGAAAGCCGAGGCCACCAGGCCCACCAGGTGGTGCCAGCGCATCCACGGCTCCACGTAGGGCGTTTTCGCACCGGAGCGATACCGGCCACGGAAGCGCCAACGCCACACGCCCACCACGATGCCGCTGATGGCCGCCAGCGTGCACAGCCCGGACAACACGATCACCACCCACGTCCACACCGGGTCCACCGACTGCATGCGCAGGAAGTACAACCAGTGCAGCCACGCGCCCACGTAGTTCCAGCGCTGCTGGTGGTACGGCGCATCCAGCACCACTTCGCCGGTATGCGAGGAAACGTACACGCTGCCCGGCTGTCGGCCGCCCACCTCCACCTTGTACAGCGGCCGGTGCGCATCCAATCCGCGCGAATGCGTCCAGCGATCCTCGTCCACGCGCACGGCGCCCAGGAAGGCCGGGCCACCGGCAAACGCCGCCGCCGCAAGTTCGGCACGCTGTGCCGACACCGGCAGCAGCACGTGGCCGCTGCCGGCCGACCACGCACCCACGTTGGCACCGCTGCGCACCACATAGGCCGGCTCCCCGCGCAGTGTGGTCAGCGCCACGCGTTCCGGTTCGGCCTGCACAGCGTCGGGCAGCATCGACAGCCCCTGCAGCGCGCGCGTTCCATCAAGCACCGGCAATGCGGCCAGCCGCTCACCCGGGGTCAACTTCGGGTAACCGATGAACAGCATCACCATGCCGCTGACGAACCAGAGCAGCATCAGCAGGCAGCCCCCAATACCCAGCCAGCGATGCAGCAGGTAGGTCCAACGCTTGGCGGTGGAACGCAGCGACATGGCCCGCGCCCTCAGAAGCGATGGTCGAGGGTGAACTCGACGCGGCGGTCCGCGCCCAGCAGCCACTGCGTGCTGGTGTAGTACGCCGTTGCGTAGTACGCCTTGTCGAACACGTTGAACAGGCGTGCCGTCACCCGCGTGCGCGGCGCCGCCTGCCAGGTCAGCGCCAGATCGGTGGTGCTGTAGCCGGGAAGCTCCAGTGTGTTGGCGTTGTCCGCGTAACGCTTGCCCACATAGCGCGCGCCGCCGGCCACGGTCCAGTCCGGCAGGAACTGCCAGCTCAGCCACACGTTCGCCATCCGCTCGGCCACGTTCGGCGGCACGTTGCCATCGCGCGCGACCACCACCGCCGGCGAGCCCGTGGTTTCCAGGAAGTCCTCGAATTCGGCCTTCAGCACCGTGGCATTCGCATCCAGCGACCACTGCGGTGCGAACGCCCAGTTCAACGAGGCCTCGATGCCGCGCGAGGTCTGCGCGCCCACCTGCACGCGGCGATCGGGCTGCAGCGGATCACGGCTGAGCAGGCCGGTCTTGCGGATGCGGTACGCCGCCAGCGTCCACTCGCCGCCATCGAACGCCTGCTTCATGCCCACTTCGAACTGCCGCCCCTTGGCCAGATCGAACGCACCATTGGCCGGGCTGATCATCAGCAAGCCACTGACCGGGTCCGCCGCCTGCGAGTACTGCGCGTACAGGCTCAACATCGGCCGCAGCGCGAACACCGTGCCCGCGCGCCAACCGGTGCTGCTGTAGGTTTTGGAGAATGCTGCTGCGCCACTGATCAGATCCGTGCGGTCGATGGTGGCGCGGTCATGGCGCAGCCCACCCAGCACCGACCAGCGCTCGGTCAGCGTCAGGTGGTCTTCGGCAAACAAGGCGTACTGCTCGGCACCGTTGCGGTAGCGCGGCAGGTTCGGTGCATCGCTGGCGAACTGCCCCGGCACGGGATGGAACGGATCGACCGGCCCGGAGCTGCCGGCGTAGGTGTTGTTGGTGTGCTTGAAATGCGCGCGGTTGGCATCCAAGCCCACCGCGAAGTTGTTGTCCAGCCCGCCCACCTGCCCCTGCACCCGCAGCGTCGAGGTCAGCCCGGTCTGGTCCTGGTTGTGGGTGATCTGCGTGTTGTCCGAGCGATCGATCAGGCCCGTGGCATCGTTGTAGACATAGGCCTCGGCATTGCGCCAGTCGCGCTGGCTGTCGATCTGGTAGACGCGCGTGCGCCATTCCACGTTAGCAGTCGGCGTCCACAGCGCATCCAGCTGCGTCCAGCGGTCGCGGAAGCGGATCTCGCTGTCGGCCACGTTGTAGTTGCGGTGGCGCAGCGCATCCAGCTGGCGGCCATCCACCAGCGGCGTGCCGAAGTAGCGCATCGGCTGCTGGTAGCCCTGCGCATGGGTCAGGGTCAGCTGCAGGTCGGTACGCGGCTGCCACAGCAGCGCGCCGGAGAACGTCGCATCGTTGTTGCGGCCACGGTCCACCCAGCCACCGCTGTAGTTGCCGCTCACATCCACACGGTAGGCCAGCTCCGGCGCCAGCGCGCCACCGCTGCCGAAGCCCAGGCGCGCGGTGTCCTCGCTGCCCACGGTCACGCTGATCTCGTTCTCGATGGCACCGCGCGTCGGCTTCTTCGGCACGATGTTGATGACCCCGCCAATGGCACCGTCGCCATGGATGACCGAGGCCGGGCCGCGCAGCACTTCGATGCGCTCGATGGACCAGGTATCGAACGGGAAAGTGACGCCCACGCCGCCGTACTGGCGCAGGCCGTCGTACAGGCGCATCACCGACGCGCCATCGGTGAAGCCGCGGCTGGACAGCGCGCTGAGGCCATTGCCCGGGTGCGGCATCGCACTGATCGCACCGGCACGGCTGATCGCATCGTTGAGGTTGGTATCACCGCGCTGTTCCAGCTGGTCGCGGTCGATGACGGTGAGCGCGGCCGGCGTCTGCAGCACGCTCAGGCCGAGCGCCGAGCCCGCGCTGGGCACGGCCGACAGTTCGCCATGGCGGGTATCGACCACGCGCACGGTGTCCAGGGTGGTGGGGGTTGCTGCATCGGCGCGGGCCGGTGCGGTGTACAGGGCGCAGGCGCACAGCGCCGGCAGCGTCGCCCAGCGCAGGGCAACGACGTTCGGGTTGGTTTTCATGTTTCCACGGCATGCAATGCCGCCCCATCAGACAGGGCAGCAGAAAAGGAAAGCGCACGCGCTAACGCAGGGCGATGCCCAGCAGCTTCAAGAAAATCGGTAGCGCCGGGCCATGCCCGGCGGCCTTTCGCGTGCGCGGCTCAGCCAGCGAACGCCACCGGCGGCCCACGCGCACCCAGTGTTCCGCGCAGCCGCGAGGGCAGCGCTCTGACAGATCCCGCCAATGCCTGGCACACCGGCGCCAAGGGCACCAGCAGCAGGAACGCCGCCACCAACAAGGTGATCAGGCGCGCTGCGATCAGGCAGTACTCGCAGTCCACACCCATTTCATGCTCGGCGTGTGGATCGACCGCCGGTTTGGTGGCGGCCTCGTTGTGCGCCATCGCCATCGCGTGGTGGTCGTGGTGCCCTTCCATCGCGTGCTGCGCGTGTTCCGCGTGCGCGCCGTGGCCCATCGCGCTGTGGTCCATCGCGCCATGATCCATGCCCGCCATCACCGGCGCGGCGGCTGGCGCCGGCCCATGGGCCATCCAGCGGCTCACCAGCGGGGCAAGCAGCACCAGCAGCATGGCAAGCCATGCCAGGGTCTGGAACCGGCGGTGGAATCGGGGGCGACGCACCCGCCCATTCTACGGCGCGGCAGCCAACCCTGGACCACGTTCAGGGTTTTGCCCCTGCGACACGGTGACGCAGGGGCAAGACCGTAGCCACGCCGATGAATCCGCCCTCTCGCAATAGATCCACGCCATGCGTGGATGCTCTTGCTCCTGGGCCATCAACTCACGTACTGCGCCACCCCATTCCCGAACGACCAATTCTCCGGCTTCACTTCCACCAGGTTGATGAATACGTCCTCGCGGCGCATACCCACCGCCTCATGCAGGCCATTGGCAATACCGAGGTACAACGCCTTTTTCTGCTCCTGCGTACGCCCCTCGCTCCAGGTGATCTGCACGCAGATGAAGTCATCGGTGCGGGCCACGCCCAGATAGCCGGGGTCGAAGACGAGCGTACCCGCCTCGTGTTCCTGGAAGACCTGGAAGCGATCGTTTTCCGGCACGCCCACCGCACGCAGGGCCTGGTAGATGGCCTCCCCCACGCGCTGCAGATAATCGGCGGATTTACCTTTGCGAAGATCGATACGGGCCAGCGGCATGGTGGGGCTCCAGAGCCAGAGGGGACAACCGTGGGCCGAGACTACGCCCGCTGCGGTCGGCCGCACAGCGCATGGATGGAACGTCTGCTTTCATCCATGGCACGCTCGCGCGGGCTGCGCCGGGTGACGTGATTGGCACCTACTGGGGTTGTGTAGCGGCACTGCTCGGTTCAGATGAGGCGGGGGATCGGGCCATGGATGGTGGAACACCTTCATGGCGGGCGTTGTTGCAACTTTCCTCACTGACTTCCGTGTTTGCGCGGATCGATGATCGCCCTGCCAAGGCAGCACGCCTTGGTCGGGATTGGCGTCTCGAATAAACGAACAAGCTTCAAGGGCTGCGAAATCATTCGCAGCTGAGAGAATGGACCTACTGCCTTCAATGGCGGGCGGTGCGTGGGGATCGACAGATCCACCAGGCCTTCTTCTCCCTTGAAGTTTGTTTGCCTTGGTACGCCAACCCGCACCGTCCGCCACCTTCACTTCGAAGGTGGCCTTACGCCAGTGAGGGTTTTGCCATGACCAACCGAGCCGCATCGCTTCCCCGCCTGTACGCGTTGATTGCCGACATCGCCAACCAGGTTCCCGACGACATCGCACGCGAGATCGAGTGCGCGTTGGACGAACAGAACTTGCCCCTTCAAGCCCCCACGTTCTTCGCCTGCCTTGAAGCCATCCGGCGAGCCGACGGCGCAAACGGACAGCCCTGCAGCCCCCGCAGGCTGGCGGCCAGTGAGCATGCGTCCATCAGCCGTTCGCTGGCCGGGCTCTCCGCGCTGCTCGACATTCTGCAGGCCGCCGAGCGCGCGCGTGTCGAAGGCGGCCCGGACGAACAGATGGGCAGCTTCCACACCGATGGCCTGATCGTGGCCGCGCGGCAGCTGGTGTGCGAGGCCACCCATTGCCTGGAAAGCGGAATGCCCTGAGCGCCTTGGCTACAATCGCGCAGGGAATCGCAGGAAACCGCAATGGACGCCGAACACCTGGAGTACTTCAAGGCCGCGCTGGAAGGCCGCGCAACCATCGGCTGGAACGTGTGGTTTGCCGCCAACGAGCAGGCGCTGTCACAGCAGTTGAGCCGCCCTGCCCTGCTGCGGTTGAAGTTCAATCAGCTGGATGAAGCCGAACGCCTGCTGGCCGAGGCAGGCATCGTGCCCGCCAGCACGGCGGGCAAGCGCTACGAGATGTACTGCGCGCAGTTCGCACTGGACGTGCTGGATGAAAAAGGCCGGCCGCTGCCGGCCATCTGGCGCGCCGCGCACGGCGGTGCCATCGGCCTGCTTGCCGATGGCGAACACGCGGCGGGCCAGGCGAAGCTGCTGGCGGAATTCCGCCGCGCCCGCAAGCGCGGTCTGCCGCAGGCGCACGAATGGCTGGGCGATCTGTGCTTCGAGGGAGAGATGGAACTGCGCGGCGGCAATGCCGAGGTGGGTCGCCAGCTGCTGGCGGTGGTGGTGCAGGCCGGCAGCGGCCACGACCTGCTGGATGGCACGGCGATGATCGCTCGCGAGTTGCTGGGGGATCTTGATTGAGGCAATGCGGCTGCGCCACATCACAGCCAACAAAAAAGCCTCCATTGCTGGAGGCTTCTTTCGTTCTGCAACATGGTGGGCGGTACAGGGATCGAACCTGTGACCCTTGCCGTGTGAAGGCAATGCTCTACCGCTGAGCTAACCGCCCGGTGTGTTGCTGAGCCGCTCATTATAGGGGCTTTTCAGAGGCCGTCAACAGTTTTTCACATTTGTGTTCACCGGTGTTTCGAAGGGCGCCGCCGGGCATGGCCCGGCGCTACCAGGGGCGGCGATCGCGCCCCGTCACATCGTGTGCGTCGGCTTGTCCGAGCTGGTCAGGCCAGCCAGCAGGGTCTCGATCTTGTGGCGCACGTTCTCGCCTTCCTGGCCGTCGGCCAGCTGCACGCCGATGCCGGCCACGCGGTTGCCCTGTGCGCCGGCCGGGGTCACCCAGATCACCTTGCCGGCCACCGGCAGGCGCTCGCTGGAATCGGGCAGGGTCAGCAGCAGGAACACCTCGTCGCCCAGGAAGTAACGCTTGGGCGTGGGCACGAAGATGCCGCCATTCTTCACGAACGGCATGTACGCGCTGTACAGCGCGGCTTTGTCCTTTACAGCCAGGGACAGGATGCCCTGGCGGGCGTTGCTGGCACTCATCGATTTCCCCTTGCGGCAGGCCGCTCGTTCACCTTGTTCCAGGCCAGCAGCAACTCGACCACCGCAAGGTCTGCACGCACGGTGGTGCGCAGCAGGTCGCGGGTACGGTTGGCAGCATCGAACCACGCTGCAAGCTTGTGCAATCGGTCCGGCGCGGTCAAGGCGTCGGTGCTGGCCTGGGCCAGCGCCAGATCGGCGGCAAAGCGCAGGCGCAGCGCCGCGTTTTCATCGCCGCACCACTTCTGCGCCAGCTCCACCGCACCGGTCTTGCCGGCGGCCAGTTGTTCCAGCTCGCGGCCCACGTCGCGGCGCAGGCTCAGGCCGTCTTCGCGCAGCCAGTTGTCGGCCTGGCCGGGGTGGCCGCGCGCCGCATCCAGCGCTTCGCGCGCGGAGGCTTCGCTGTGGCCCTGCTGCTGCAGCCACGCCATGGCTTCATCGCGCGGTGGCAGCTTGAATTCCAGGCGCTGGCAGCGGCTGCGCACGGTCTGCGGCAGGCGCGCCGGGTCGCTGCTGATCAGCCACAGGTAGCGGCCGGGCTGCGGTTCTTCCAGGGTCTTCAGCAGGGCGTTGGCGGCGGAGCGGTTGATGGCATCGGCCGGATCGACGATCACCACCTGCGCCACGCCGTACTGCGGGGTCAGCGCCAGCTTGTTGGTGATCTCGCGCACCTGCTCGATGACGATCTCGGTGCGCAGCTTGTCGCCGCTCTTGTTCGGGATGAAGCTGACCAGCTGCAGGTCCGGATGCGTCCCTGCAGCGATCAGCTGGCGCGTGCGCGTGGCGTGCGCGGCATCGCCACGGGCCAGCACATGGTCGGCCAGGGCCAGCGCCACCTCACGCTTGCCCAGCCCGGCCGGGCCGCAGATCAACAGGCCATGGCCCAGCCGGTCGGCATCCAGCGCGGACACGGTCTGGTCGAAGGCGCGCTGCTGCCAGGGCGAGAAGCTCATGCGCCCTCCCCGGCCTGCAGCCAGCGCTCGACGCTGGCCACCACATCGGCGGCCACGCGTTCCTGCACCTGGCCAGCATCGATCAGCGCAAAGCGCTTCGGATCCTGCTGTGCGCGGCTGCGGAACACCTCGCGCACGCGCTGGAAGAAATCGTCCTGCTCGCTTTCAATGCGGTCCGGCCACAGGTCGCGGCCATTGGCGCGGGCGCGGCCCACGGCCACGTCCACATCCAGCAGCAGGGTCAGGCCTGGCAGCAGGCCGACGGCGCGGCGTTCCAGGTCGGCAATCCACTGCGGGTCGAGGCCACGGCCACCGCCTTGGTAGGCGTAGCTGGAATCGGTGAAGCGGTCGCTCAGTACGTAGGCACCGCGTTGCAGTGCCGGCTGGATGACCTGGCGCACGTGCTGGGCGCGCGCGGCAAACACCAGCAGCAGCTCGGCTTCGGCACTCAACGGTTCGGCGGCGATCTCCGCATCGGGCTTCAGCACCAGGCCGCGGATGCGCTCGGCCAGCGGCGTACCACCCGGCTCGCGGGTCAGCACGACCTCGTGGCCGTGGCTGCGCAGGCAATCGCGGATGGCGTTGATGGCGGTGGTCTTGCCCGCGCCCTCGCCGCCTTCCAGGCTGACGAAACGCGGGTGGCGAAGCAGCGCGGAACTCATTGCGCCGGGGTCTCCTTGGTACGTTGCTGGCGCAGCTGCTGCAGGTAGCGGGCTACGGCGGCGTTGTGCTGGTCCAGGCTGGGCGAGAACACGTGCGCGCCACTGCCATCGCCCACGGCGACGAAGTACAGCGCATCGCCGGCGGCCGGCTGTGCGGCGGCCATCAGCGCATCGCGGCTGGGCATGGCGATCGGGGTCGGGGTCAGGCCGGCACGGGTGTAGGTGTTGTAGGGCGTATCGGTGGTCAGGTCGCGGCGGCGGATGTTGCCGTCGTAGGCCGTACCGATGCCGTAGATGACGGTGGGATCGGTCTGCAGGCGCATGCCGATCTTCAGGCGGCGCATGAATACCCCGGCAATCTGCGGGCGCTCGCTGGCCAGCGCGGTTTCCTTTTCGATGATCGAGGCGATCGTCAGCAGTTCGTACGGGCTGTTGATCGGCAGGTCGGCGGCACGGCTTTCCCAGGCCTCGTCCAGCGCTTTTTCCATCGCGGCATGGGCGCGCTTGAGCACGTCCATGTCACTGTCGCCGCGCTGGTAGACGTAGGTTTCCGGCAGGAAGCGGCCTTCCGGATGCTGGCCGCCGAAGCCCAGGCGCTGCATCAGCGCAGCGTCATCCAGGGTATCGGTGGTGTGCAGCAGCGGCTCGGCACGCTTCAGCGCAGCGCGCACCTGGCGGATGTTCCAGCCTTCGACAATGGTGACGCGGTGCTGCAGCACCTTGCCGGCGCGCATGCGCAGCAGCAGCTCGCGCGGGGTCAGGCTGCTGTCCAGCGCGTACTCGCCCACCTTCAGCTTGCCGGCGGCATCGAGCTGGCGGGCCAGCAGCTGCCACTGGGTATCCTGGCCTTCATCCACACCGGCATCGCGCAGCTTGCGCAGCACGGTGTTCATGCCATCGCCGCTGGCGATGACCACGCTCTCGGCGGACGGGGTGATGTGGCGGTCGGCGAACTGGCCCTGCTGGTAGAAGAACCACGCGCCCACGCCGGCGAGGACGGCGCCCAGCACCACCACCAGCATGACCACGAACAGACACCCGCGCTTGGCTCCCGCCATGGACTACCTCTGAATGCGATTCCGCCGTGCAGGATACCGTGCCGGGTGGCGTGGGGTCATGACCGGGGTGGCGTCTGCGTGCCGACCAACGGTCGGCACCTACCAGTAGAGCCACGCCATGCGTGGATGACCGGCCATGGAGGCATCCTTGCCGGCCAGCGGCCGGCACTACCCGGGAGTCCGGTTACCCCTGCTGGCCCAGCGCCCGCAGCAGGCCGCGGGCCTTGGCGCGGGTCTCGTCCAGTTCCCTGTCCGGGTCCGAGTCGACCACGATGCCGGCACCGGTGCGGAAGCTGACTTCGTGCCCATCCACTTCGGCGGTGCGGATGAGGATGTTCAGGTCCAGGTCGCCATCGCGGTTCAGCCAGCCGAAGGCGCCGGTATAGGCACCGCGCGGCACCTGCTCCAGTTCGCTGATGATCTGCATGCAGCGCACCTTGGGACAGCCGGTGATGGTGCCGCCCGGGAAGGTCGCGGCGATCACCTCGCCCGGGGTAACCTCGGGGCGCAGGTGGCCGCTGACATTACTGACGATGTGATGCACGTGGGCATAGCTTTCCACGGTCATCAGTTCATCGACCACCACGGTGCCGGGCAGGCAGATGCGGCCCAGGTCGTTGCGCTCCAGGTCGATCAGCATCACGTGCTCGGCGCGCTCCTTGGGGTGGCCGACCAGCTCCTGGATGCGCGCGGCATCGTCGTCGCCTTCAAAGCGCGGGCGGGTGCCGGCAATCGGCCGGGTCTGCGCGTGGCCGGCATGCACCGATACCAGCCGCTCCGGCGAGGAGCTGACCACGTGGCGGCCGTGCGCGGTGAACAGGCCGGCGAACGGTGCGGGATTGGCGCGGCGCAACTGCGCGTACAGCGCCTGCGGGCTGACCGGCACGGCGAACTGCGCGCTCCAGCGCCGCGACAGGTTCACCTGGAACACATCGCCCGCGCGCAGGTACTCGATCACCCGGCGCACGCCGTCGGTGAAGCGCTGCGGCGCGTCCTCGCCCACCGACTGCGGCGGCTGCCAGCCCTGCCCGGCATCGGGTAGCGCGGCCGAGGCCTGTGCCAGCAGCGCGTCCAGCAGCGCCTGTTCGCCCGCTTCGGCGATGACGAAGCTGGCATCGTTCTCGTGGTCGTGCAGCACGGCCGCCGGGCAGCGCAGGGCCAGTGCGGTCGGGCGGCCGTCGTCGCGCGCACGCGCCGGCAGCACGGTTTCAATCTGGCTGGCCACTTCGTAATCGAGCATCAGCGCCCAGCCGCCGCGGAACGGCAGGCTGTGGCTGCCGTCGTGCGGCAGGCGCGCGGCCTGCCAGGCACGGTCCAGCACCTGCAGGAAGGTGCCGGCGTGTATGGCGTCGTGCTGGTCGCGCACCTGGCCGTCAGCGTCCAGCCGCAGGCTGTCGCCCTGCGCGGCCAGCAGCAGGCTCCAGCGGCCCTGGGCGGTGCCCGAGGCGGTGGATTCCATCAGCAGCGGGAAGCGCGCCGGGTCGTGCTGCTGCAGGGCCAGCAGGTCGATCGGGTGCGGCAGCGGGTGGATCAGCGGGGCGTGGGTCATGGCGGCCAGTTCGGGGTTCAGATGCACGGAAGCCGCCTTGCGGCGGCTCCGTGGTGCACGGCGTTGATCCGTTTGCCGGATTGCCGATAGGTAGAGTCGACTGTCAGTCGACTGCTTTCCCATCAACGATCAGCGCGGCGGATCGAAAGGCAGTCGACTGACAGTCGACTCTACCAAGGCGGTGCCGGGCAATGGCCCGGCGCCACACCTTGGTCAGACGCGCTTGAAGATCAGCGTGCCGTTGGTGCCGCCGAAGCCGAAGCCATTGGACATCACCACGTCGACCTTGGCCTGGCGTGCTTCGTTGGGCACGTAGTCCAGATCGCAGCCTTCGCCCGGCTGTTCCAGATTGATGGTCGGCGGGATGACGTTGTCCTGCAGCGCCATCACCGAGAAGATCGCTTCCACGCCGCCAGCAGCACCCAGCAGGTGGCCGGTCATCGACTTGGTGGAGCTGACCATCATCTTGTAGGCGTGGTCGCCGAAGGCGGCCTTCATGGCCATGGTTTCGCCCAGGTCGCCCAGCGGCGTGGAGGTGCCGTGTGCGTTGAGGTAACCGACCTGTTCCGGGGTCACGCCGGCGTCGCGCATGGCCATGGCCATGCAGCGGGCAGCGCCTTCGCCGTTCTCGCTCGGGGCGGTCATGTGGTACGCGTCCGAGCTGGCACCGAAGCCGGCCAGTTCGCAGTAGATCTTCGCGCCACGGGCCTTGGCGTGCTCGTACTCTTCCAGCACCAGGATGCCGGCGCCGTCACCCAGCACGAAGCCGTCGCGGTCCTTGTCCCACGGGCGCGAGGCCTGTTCCGGGGCATCGTTGCGGGTGCTCATGGCCTTCATCGCGCAGAAGCCGCCCAGGGCGGTCGGCGAGGAACCGCGCTCGGCGCCACCGGCCACCATCACGTCGGCATCGCCGTACTGGATCATGCGCATCGCGGTACCGATCGAATGGTTCGAGGTCGCGCACGCCGAGACCGCCGAGAACGACGGGCCCTTCAGGCCGGTGATGATGCTCAGCTGGCCCGGCAGCATGTTGATGATGGTCTTGGGCACGTAGAAGGGCGAGATCTTCTTGCCCTCGTGGAAATCGATGGTCTGCTCTTCGATGCCCAGCAGGCCGCCGATGCCGGCGCCGACGATGGCGCCGATGCGCTCGGCATTGGCTTCGGTGATCTCCAGGCCCGCATCATGCAGGGCCATGAAGGAGGCACCGAGGCCGTAATGGATGAACGGGTCCATCTTCTTGGCATCCTTGCCGCTGACCCGGTACTTGCCGAACAGTTCGTTGTCGGCGGTGATGTCAAAGCCTTTGACCTCACCTGCAATCTTGGTGGTGAACCGATCCAGGTAGGCATCAGAAACGTTGGTCAGCGGACCGATGCCCGAACGACCCTGGGTGATGCCTTCCCAGCTGCTGGCCAGATCATTGCCCAACGGCGAGACGATACCCAGGCCGGTTACGACGACGCGACGCTTCATTGCTGATTCTCCTGACCCGATGATGTCAACGGGCAACTCGGTTCTACTGCGGTGTGATGCTCAAACACACGGGGCCGCAACTGCGGCCCCATGGGGTGCGGTGCGCGGCGAGCGGAACCCGCGCGCGCACTGCCGTCTGACATCAGGCCTTGACGTGGGCCTTGATGTAGTCGATGGCGGCCTGCACGGTGCTGATCTTCTCGGCTTCTTCGTCCGGGATCTCGCACTCGAACTCTTCTTCCAGGGCCATCACCAGCTCAACGGTGTCCAGCGAGTCAGCGCCCAGGTCATCGACGAACGATGCGCTGTTGGTGACTTCTTCTTCCTTGACGCCAAGCTGTTCGACGACGATTTTCTTGACGCGTTCTTCGATGGTGCTCATGGGGTATCGCTCCAGATGGAGTAGTGGTTCAAAAGTGGTCGCCATCGGATGGCGATGGCCGTGGGATAGTGTAGTGGAAACCGGCGGGGCCTTGCATAGGTGCAAAAAACCCAGCAGATCAACCACTTGCGGCGCAATCCGTGCGCCCCTTGCTTACGGCATGTACATGCCGCCGTTCACATGGAGGGTTTCGCCGGTGATGTAGCCGGCCGCCGGGCTGGCCAGGAAGGCCACCGCATGGGCGATGTCTTCCGGCGAACCGAGGCGTTCGAGGGCGATGTCGTTGATCAGGGCGGTGCGGGCTTCTTCCGGCAGCGCCTTGGTCATGTCGGTGTCGATGAAGCCGGGGGCGACGACATTGACGGTGACGCCGCGCGAGCCGATTTCCTTGGCCAGCGACTTGCTGAAACCGATGATGCCGGCCTTGGCCGCAGCGTAGTTGGCCTGGCCGGCATTGCCGGTCACGCCCACCACCGATGCGATGTTGATGATGCGGCCCTTGCGCGCCTTCATCATGCCGCGCATGACCGCCTTGCTGGTGCGGAACACGCTGGTCAGGTTGGTGTCGATGATCGACGCCCAATCGTCTTCCTTCATGCGCATCAGCAGGTTGTCGCGGGTGATGCCCGCGTTGTTGACCAGGATCGAGATGGCGCCGAATTCCTTGGCGATGCCGTCCAGCACGCTGTCCAGCGCGGCAGCGTCGGTGACGTTCAGCGCGCGGCCGTGGCCGCCGTGGGCCGCCAGGCGCTCGCCGATCGCGGCAGCGCCGGATTCGGTGGTGGCGGTGCCGATGACGGTGGCGCCCTGGGCGGCCAGCAGATCGGCGATGGCGGCACCAATGCCACGGCTGGCGCCAGTGACCAGTGCGATTTCACCCTGCAGGGGCTTGCTCATGATGTTGTCCTCAAACGTGGGCAGCGACCGCGCCCGTGCCGCTTGCAGCGGCCACCGGCACGGTCGGCAGGAACAGGGGGATCAGGCCGACCACGCCTCGCGGGCGCCTTCGAAGTCGCCCGGGGTCGCCAGGGAACGGCCGTCGATGGACTTGTCGATGCGCTTGACCAGACCGGTGAGCACCTTGCCCGGGCCACACTCGGCGATCTGGGTGATGCCACGGGCCGCCAGGGCCTGCACGCAACCAGTCCACTGCACCGGCTGGTACAGCTGCTGCACCAGCGCGGTACGGATGGCATCGACGCCGTCATGCACCTTGGCATCGACGTTCTGCACCACCGGCAGCTGCGGTGCCTGCCAGGACAGGCCGGCCATCACTTCGGCCAGGCGGTTGGCGGCTTCGCGCATCAGCGGGGTGTGCGAGGGCACGCTGACGGCCAGCTTCACCGCCTTGCGCACGCCCTTTTCAGCCAGCAGCGCCAGCGCGCGGTCGACCGCGGCAGCGTCGCCACCGATGACGATCTGGCCCGGCGAGTTGAAGTTGGCCGGCACCACGATCTGGCTGCCCGCCGCTTCGGCGCAGACGTCCAGCACCAGCTGGTCCTCGGCACCGAGCACAGCGGCCATGGCACCGACGCCGGCCGGCGCGGCTTCCTGCATCAGCTGGCCGCGCAGACGCACCAGGTGCGCACCGTCATGCAGGCTGAGTGCGCCGGCAGCGACCAGCGCGGTGTATTCGCCCAGGCTGTGGCCAGCCAGGACCGACGGGCGCGGACCGCCTGCGGCGTTCCAGGCGCGCCATGCGCCGATGCTTGCGGCCAGCAGGGCCGGCTGGGTGTATTCGGTACGGTTGAGCATTTCCTCCGGGCCACCCTGGGACAGCGCCCACAGGTCGACGCCGGCACCATCGGATGCTTCGGTGAAGGCTTCACGCACCTGCGGGTGCAGCTCGGCCAGCTCGGCCAGCATGCCCACGGACTGCGAGCCCTGACCGGGGAAGACAAATGCGAGGGTGGATACGGTCACGCGGTCATCCGCTTGTTGCAATCGAAGCGGGCCATGATAAGGGCGAATCCCCCGTGTCGTCTGTACGTGCGCGTATGCAGGGCGTATGGAGTCCGCCGGGCCATGCCCGGCGAACGGTTTGGGGTAGCGCCGGGCCATGCCCGGCGGATGCAATCAGCAGAACAGCTGCAGGACGTCCAGCTCGCCATCGGCGAACCAGTCCACGCACAGGCCCACCACCATGATCAGGCCCAGCGTGGTGGCGCCATGGGTGATGAAGATCGACTGCGCCAGCGCGCGCGCCGAGCGGCCCAGCTTCATGCAGACCCGGGCCAGGCCCTGCAGCCGGCCACTGACCGAATGCACGTGCGCGCGCACCGGCGCCTGCACGCCATTCATGGCCTCGGCCATCATCGCCTGCAGGTGCTGCGGCCGGTCGGCGTAGTACTTGGCCACGCCATAGCCGAACATCAGCCAGTCGCGCGCCTGCGCCTCGGCCAGGTCCATCACTTCCAGCGGGTCTTCCTCGAAATCGATGAAGCCCACGTTCTGCCCGTCCCAGGTGAGGTTGCGCGGCACCGGCTGGCCGAAATACGCGCCACGGCCATGGGCCTCGGCGAGCGCCTTCATGGCCGCCGCCACCAGCCGGTCACGACCGGCATCATCGGCTTCGCGCAGGCAGGTATTGAAGGACCCGCCGTTGTCGCCGATCACCAGCGCGGCGTGGCCGCTGCCGATCACTTCAGGCACGTTGACGCCCTGCGCGTGCAGCTCGCCCAGGCGGCGCGCCTCGGTTTTGCACGCAGCATCTCCCCCGCGGTGCGGCGGCGGACGCAGGGCATCGAGGTGGAAGCGGCGGGCGATGAAATTGAGCAGGCCCAAGGCGAATGCGCGGCTTCCCTTGCCGTACTGCTTCAGCCAGGCGCGCTGCCCTTCGATGACGATGGGCTCAACCATGACGGATCTCCTGAAACGCGTTACGGCCCCAGAGGGGCCGTAACGACAGACTTCACGTTGTCGTAACTACGCTATCAATAGCGCAGCAGGGCCGAACCCCACGTGAAGCCGCCACCGAAGGCTTCCAGCAGCAGCAGCTGGCCGCGCTCGACCTTGCCCGAACGCACCGCGGCGTCCAGCGCCAGCGGCACCGAGCCGGAGGAGGTGTTGCCATGGCGGTCGACGGTGACCACGACCTGGTCCATCGACATGTCCAGCCGCTTGGCGGTGGCTTCGATGATGCGCAGGTTGGCCTGGTGCGGGATCAGCCAATCCAGATCAGACTTGCCCAGGCCATTGGCCTCCAGGGTTTCGTCCACGACCGAGTCCAGCGCCTTGACGGCGTACTTGAACACGTCGTTGCCCTTCATGTTGATGGTGCCGCCGCCGTTGCCGCTGCCATCCTTGAAACCGACCGACACGCCGACCGGGTTCCACAGCAGCTCTTTCTTGCTGCCATCGGAATGCAGGTGGGTGCTGAGGATGCCGGTTTCTTCGTCGGCCTTGAGCACGACCGCGCCGGCACCGTCGCCGAACAGCACGCAGGTGGTGCGGTCTTCCCAGTCGACGATGCGGGTCAGCGTTTCGGCGCCGATCACCAGCACATGGCGGGCGTCACCGGAACGGATGAACTTGTCGGCCACGCTGAGCGCGAACACGAAGCCCGAACAGGCCGCGTTGACGTCGAAGGCGGGGCAGCCCGACGCACCGAGCTTGGCCTGGATCAGGCACGCGGTGGACGGGAAAATAAGGTCAGGGGTGGTCGTACCGACCACGATCATGTCGAGCTGGGAAGCGTCGATACCGGCCGCTTCAAGCGCACGCACCGCGGCGTGGTAGCCGAGGTCGCTGGTGGTTTCGCCTTCGGCCGCGATGTGCCGTTCACGAATACCGGTGCGCGACTGGATCCACTCATCCGAGGTTTCGACCATTTTTTCCAGGTCGGCGTTGGTCAGGACTTTTTCCGGCAAATAGCTACCGGTGCCCGCGATCCTCGAGTAGATCCGCTTGCTCATCATGTTTCCTGTTGCGCAGGCTGCCGATCACCGGCATGCCCGGGGAAGAAGGCAAAGGCCGCTGCCCTGGGGCAGCGGCCTTCCGGCACATCAATCTTCTTCGACGGCCGAGGTCTTGGTCTGGATGACCTTCTTGCCGCGGTAGAAACCGTCAGCAGTGATGTGGTGACGCAGGTGCACTTCGCCGGTGGTCGGGTCGGTCGACAGCTGCTTGGCGCTCAGGGCGTCATGCGCACGGCGCATACCGCGGCGGGACGGGGTGACACGGGATTTCTGGACAGCCATGGGATTGCTCCAAACTCGGTTCGATTTGCTTCGTCGTATCGTCGCGCAGGACGCCAGCGCCCAGCACACTTTCGCTTTCGCCGCAGCCGCCGACGACAATCCGGCTGCTAATGCTTCTACTCTTTCTTCAGTGCCGCCAACGCCGCAAACGGGTTGGCCTGCTTTGTTTCTTCTTCGGTCGGTGCCCAGTCCTTGTTGACTGCCTCACCGTCCGGCGACAGCGGTACCACCGGTACTGCCAGCACCAATTCATCTTCGACCAGGTCCAGCGGACGCAGCTGCCCATCTTCCGGCACCAGCAACGCCTCGTACTCCTCGGGCAGGGACGATTCCTCGTCCTCGTCGCGGATCAGGCCAAGCCTCTGGGTCATCTTCACCGGCAACAGGAATCGCTGCATGCTGCGCTGACAGGTCAGCGGCAACGCGGTATCGATGGTCAGTTCCACATAGGATACCCGCAAGATGTCGTCGCGACCGAATTCAAGCGAGTAATTGCACTCACCGTCGGTATCGGCGACCAACCCTTGCAGGCGAGTCAAATCAGCCAAAGAGACCTGGCCGTCGAAGCGCCTTCGCGCTACGACCATCCGCCAAGCATCCAGCGTTTCGGGCACGTTCGCGGACATAAGCCGCTGAATACTAAGGATCGGGAGCGCCGCTGTCAAATGCCCGCCATACAGGGTCTTGCTGGCAGCGCCGATGCCGGGCCAGACTGCCGCGCCCTGCCCCGGAATTGTCGCATGTCTGCCCTGCTCCTGGCCTCCACCTCCCGCTACCGCCGCGAGCTGCTGCAGCGCCTCGGCCTGCCCTTCGACTGCGCACGCCCGGAGGTGGACGAGACCCCGCAGGCCGGCGAGGCGCCACTGGCCCTGGCCGGACGGTTGGCGGCCGCGAAGGCCGCCGAGGTCGCCGCACGGCACCCCGGCGCGTGGGTGATTGGCTCGGACCAGGTGGCGGACCTGAATGGACAGCCGCTGGGCAAGCCCGGCACGGTCGAGGCCGCCTGCGCGCAGCTGGCGGCGATGGCCGGGCAGACGGTGCGCTTCCATACGGCCATCAGTCTCACGCGCGATGGAGAATCGTTTGCGGCGATGGACCTGACCGAAGTGCGCTTCCGCCCGCTGCAGGCCGGGGAAATTGCCCGCTACGTGGCCGCCGAACAACCGCTGGACTGCGCCGGCAGCTTCAAGTGCGAAGGCCTGGGCATCAGCCTGTTCGAAGCGATCGACAACCGCGATCCCACCGCCCTGATCGGCCTGCCGCTGATTGCCCTGTGTGCACTGCTGCGCCGGGCCGGGTTCGCAGTGCCGTAGAGCCGAGCCCATGCTCGGCTACCTCTTCGTAGAGTCGAGCTTGCTCGACTGGATGTTCAAGGCAGTCGAGCAAGCTCGACTCTACAAGAGCTACCGACCCACCTCGAACGGCTGTTCCTGCCAGTCCTCCACGCTGCCATCGCGGCCATGCAGGCGCAGGCCCAGCCAATGCCGGCCGGGTGACAGCCCCAGCGTCTCCACGCTGGCATCGAAGCCGGCATTCGGGTGCTGCGGGTCGTTGGACATCGGCCACATCGGCCGGATGTCGAGCTCGCGGCCGTACTGGGCATCGCCCACCGACTGCCCGTCCACCAGCACTTCCACGCGCGCCAGGCCGACGCCGTCCTTGAACGCCCACCCCTTCACCGCCAACGTGCCCGACACCGCTTCGCCATTGCCCGGCGAATCGAGATAGGCCACCGCCGGCGTCACGCACTCGCCCTCGGCACGCTGCGCAGGCAGGCGGAACAACAGGAAGCGCTGAAAGCCGTGATCGTTGCTGACCACCCGCGGCGGCGGCAGCGGCCCGACCTGTGCGCAGACCGCGTGGTAGCGCGGCACCAGATCGCGGAAGCGCTGGTCGCTGGGCGACAGCACCAGCAGCATCGGCCCACTGCGCTCGCCTTCGTGCACCTGGCCCCACTGCGCCAGCTGCGCGGTGCGCCCGTGCTTGTCATTCAGCGGGTGCGGCAGCACCAGGATGTCGGCGTCGCCCAGCTGGAAGCCGAGCTCGGCACCCACCTTGAAGTTGCCGGCCAGCACGCGCGTGCCTTCCGGCATCTGTGCCAGTTCGTCGCGCACGGCGGCCGCCAGCGGCTCCCAGCCGGCGAAGTTGCGCGGGTAGTACTTGTCACCGGCCAGCTGCTCGCGCAGCGAGGGCGTGGATGCCATCAGGTAATAGCCGAAGGACAGCGCCATGCCGATGCCGGCCAGCCACCAGCCGGTACGGCGCAGCCAGCGCGGCCAGCCGTTGAGCACCACCGGCACCGCCACCAGCAGCGCCAGGTAGCCGGGCAGCGGCCAGTGGAAGCTGATGCGCTCGACATCGGTGAAGAAGCCCAGCAGGAAGATGCCCAGGGTGGACACGCCACCGACCAGGCCGAAGTAGCGCCACTGCACGCGCGCGCCACCACCACTGCGCGTACCGGCCAGCGCCACTTTCCACATCGCGATGCACAGGATGGGCGTGACCAGCATCGGCTGGATGACCAGGAACCACAGACCCCGCCACTCGAACGCCCAGGGATGGCGCTCGACCACCTGGAATTTCAGGCCGGCATCATGGTTGTCGGCATTCCAGGCCAGCAGCGGCAACCAGGCCAGCACGCCCACCGCCAGCGCCACCCACACGCGCGGGTCGGTCAGCATCCGCCGGCCCTGCGGCAGTGCCAGCAGCGCGATGAAGCCGACGCCGATCACGCCGATGAAGCGGTAATGGCTGAGCGCGCCGATCAGCAGGCCCAGGCCCAGCATGATGGCCGAGGACGCATCGACGTTGCGCAGCAGGCGCGCGCCGGCATCCAGGCACAGCACCGCGGCCAGTGCCATCGGCACATCGGGCACGGCCAGCAGGCCCAGCGTGGCCGACAACGGCATCAGCAGGGTCAGGCTGCCCGCCTGCCAGCCGGCCACGTTCCCGAACCAGCGCGTGGCGATGCGCATGACCAGCAGTGGCAACAGGGCGCCGATGGCCAGGAACGGAAGACGCAGTGCCAGTACGTGATGGCCGCCGATCTCCACGCCCAGGCGCGCCAGCCACGCGGTCAGCCCGGGCAGGTCGGAGTACGCGGCGGCCAGGTGCTGGCCTTCCTGCCAGTAGAACGCTTCGTCCACGAACAAAGGCAGACGTGCGGCCACAAGCAGCTTGGCCGCTGTGACCAGCGTCCACAACCAGAGAAAAATCGTGCGTGCGCGTTGTTCGCCCTGCATTGCTCTATGGATAGAATCGAATGGTTCCCGAACGTGAGACGACCATGCCAGCTCCGTCCCCCATGCCCAGCATGCTAACCGATCAACTGCGCCAGGCCCTGCGGGAGGCACAGGATCAGGTCAATGCACTGGTGCTCGGCAAGGTGCCGGAAGTCAGGCTGGCTTTCGTCGCCCTGCTGTCCGGTGGCCATCTGCTCATCGAAGATCTGCCCGGCCTGGGCAAGACAACGCTGGCCCATGCACTGGCCAGCAGCCTGGGCTTGAGCTTCCAGCGCGTGCAGTTCACTTCAGACCTGCTGCCGGCCGATGTGCTGGGCGTATCGGTCTACGACGCCGGTACGCGCCAGTTCCAGTTCCACCCCGGCCCGGTGTTCTCGCACGTGCTGCTGGCCGACGAGATCAACCGCGCGCCGCCGCGCACGCAGAGCGCATTGCTGGAGGCGATGGCCGAACAGCAGGTAACCCTGGACGGGCAGACCCATCCGCTGCCCGATCCGTTCTTCGTGATCGCCACGCAGAATCCGGTCGATCTCTCCGGCACGTTCCCGCTGCCCGATTCGCAGCTGGACCGCTTCCTGCTGCGGCTGGCCATGGGCTACCCCAGCCCGCAGGCCGAGCGCGAACTACTGCGCGGCACCGACCGCCGCGACCTGATCGCGCGTGCCGTGCCGCAGCTGGATGACAACCAGGTGCGCGAACTGCGTGCTGCAGTCAGCCAGATCCATGTCAGCGACGCCCTGGTGGATTACGTGCAGGCCCTGCTGACCCGCAGCCGCCAGCATGCCGGCGTGCGCGTGGGCCTGTCGCCACGTGCCGGCCTGGCCCTGCTGCGCGCCGCCAAGGCGCACGCGCTGCTGCTCGGCCGCGGCCACGTGGTGCCTGAAGACGTGCAGACCCTGTTCGTCGCCGTGGCCGGCCACCGCCTGGTCGGCGAGTCCGAATCGAACACGGGGCCGGCGCTGGCGCGCGCGATCCTGCAGACCGTCGCGGTGGATTGAGGATGCCTGCACGCGGCTCACGCCTGATGCGCCTGGCGCGCCCGCGCACGCCCGAAGCATTGCCGCAGCGGCTCCACCGCCGGCGCATCTATGTGCTGCCCACGCGCTTCGGGCTGTTCGTGGCCGTGTTGCTGTCGGCCATGCTGCTGGGCGCACTGAACTACAACAACAACCCGGCCCTGCTGCTGGCGTTGCTGTTGGCGGCAGCCGCCATCGCCAGCACCATCGCCGCCCACCTGCAGCTGTCGGGCGTGCAGGTCGATGCGATCTCGGCCGAACCGGTGCCTGCCGGCCAGCCACTGCGCCTGCGCGTGGACCTGTCGCTGCGCGATCCGCGGCCGCGGCACGGCCTGGAACTGCAGGTCGGCGACAGCCAGGCCTGGACCGACCTTCCCGCACACGGCCGGGGCGAAGTGGAACTGGACGTACCCACCGAACGCCGTGGCTGGCTCGACCTGCCACGCATCCGCCTGTCCAGCACGCAGCCGCTGGGCCTGGTGCGCGCATGGTCCTGGGTGTGGCCGGAACAACCGCTGCTGGTGCACCCGGTGGCCGAAGCGGTGGCGCAGCCCCTGCCCGAACAGGGCAGCGACCCGCTGCACACCCGCGCCCATGCCAGCGGCGAAGAACTGCACCAGCTGCGCCCGTACCGCGCCGGCGACCCGCCGCGCAGCATCGCCTGGAAACACTCGGCACGGCGCGACACCCTGCTGGTACGCGAATACGAAAAGCCGGTCGGCATCGAAGTGGTGCTGGACTGGCGTGCACTGGCCACGCTGCCGACGGAAGTGCGCATTTCGCGCCTGGCGCGCTGGGTCGACAGCGCCGAACGCGAGGGGCGCCGCTACACGCTGCTGCTGCCCGGCCAGCCCGCGCTCGGCCCCGGCCAAGGCGCGAGCCACCATCAAGCGTGCCTGCGCGCACTGGCACTGATGCCCCATGACTGAGCCCGCCCTCCTGCTGGATCGCAATGCACGCGGCTGGACCCTGGCCAGCGCTGCGCTGGCACTGCTGCCCCTGCTGCTGCAGCTGCCCGGGCCGCTGGCGGCACTGATCGCGGTGGCGGGCGTGGCCACCGCTGCGCTGTCGCTGCGAGGGGTACTGCCCATACCGGTGCGCCTGCTGCTGGTGCTGGCCATGCTGGGTGCCATCGTCTGGCAGATGGGCGCGGTGCGCCCGGGGCGCGACACCGGCTGCGCGCTGCTGGCAGCGATGCTGGCGATCAAATCCAGCGAGCTGCGCAGCGTACGCGATGCACGCAGCCTGCTCGGCTTCGCCCTGTTCGCGCCGTTTGCCGCCTTCCTGCTCGACCAGGGGCCGCTGACCACCCTGCTGGCCGCGCTGGCCGGCGTCACCGCCCTGCTCGCCCTGCAGCGGCTGGCCCACAACGAAGGCCGCAGCGCGCCGCTGCCGCTCACTGGCCAGGTGCGCGGCGTCGGCCGCCTGCTGCTGATCGGCCTGCCGCTGGCGTTGGCCTGCTTCTGGCTGTTCCCGCGGCTGACCTCGCCGCTGTGGGGCGTGCCCGAGCGCGCGGTCGGCACGCCGGGCCTGTCCGAATCGATGGAGCCGGACCAGTGGCTGGACCTGATGGCCGACGACACCCCGGCGCTGCGCGTGCAGTTCTTCGGTGCCGCGCCCCAACCGGAGCAGCGCTACTGGCGCGGACCGGTGCTGAGCCGGTTCGATGGCCACGTCTGGACGCGCGACCGCAACGCCGATTACCGGCCCATGCCGCAGGTGGCGCACGAAGGCCAGGGCTGGGACTACCAGATCGACTACGAGCCCACGGACCGCCGCCTGCTGGTTGCGCTGGACCTGCCCACGGCAGCGCCGGAAGGCGCGATGCTCAATGCCGAGATGAGCCTGGCCAGCCAGCGCACGCTGTCGGCGCTGAGCCGCTGGCGCCTGCACTCGGCACCCGCAGCACGCTTCGATGCCGACCTGCCGGACAACCAGCGGCGGGCGGCGCTGCAGCTGCCGGCCAACTTCAACCCGCGCACCGCGGCGCTGGCCCAGCAGTGGCGGCAGGAAGCCGGCACCGACGATGCTGCCGTGGTCCGCCGTGCGCTGGACTGGATCAAGGCTGATTTCTCCTACACGCTGGTGACGCCGCCGCCCGGGCGCGACCCGGTGGATGAGTTCCTGTTCGGCTACAAGGCCGGCTTCTGCCAGCACTTCAGTTCGGCCTTCGTGGTGCTGATGCGCAATGCCGGCGTTCCCGCGCGCGTGGTGACCGGCTTCGCCGGCGGCACCCGCAACCGGGTGGGTGACTACTGGGTGGTGCGGCGCATGGATGCCCATGCCTGGGCCGAGGTCTGGCTGCCCCAGCGTGGCTGGGTGCGGGTGGACCCGACCGCAGCGGTGGCGCCCGAGCGCATCCTCGATACGCTGGAAGACCGCCTTCCCGAAGGCGGCGACCTCAATCTGCAGCAGCGCTGGCTGCAGGCTGGCCAGCTCGGCGACTGGCTGCGCCGGGGCTGGAACGACCTGGTGCTGTCCTTCGACGCGCGCCGCCAGCAGCAGCTGCTGCAGCCGCTGGGCCTGGATGACCTGGGCCCGGGCCAGCTGCTGGCCGGGTTCGTGGCGGCCGCCATGCTGGCGCTGGGCTGGATGGCCTGGCTGCTGGCCCGTGGCGAACGCGAGCGCGACCCCTTGCTGCGCGCCTGGCACCGGCTGGGCCGTCGCTACGCACGGCTGGGGCTGGCCCGCGAGGCGCACGAACCGGCCCTGGCCTGGGCCCAGCGGGTGCACGCCCAGCGCCCCGATCCGGGCCTCATCGCACTCAGCCAGCGTTTCGTCGAAGCGCGCTACGCTGGCACTCGAACCGAGCTCGCCCCATTATTGCGGGACCTGCGCAGGCATCGCCCGACTTCCGGAGCTACTTCATGAACACCAAGTTCCTTCTCACCGCCGTGGCCGCCCTGGCCCTGTCGGCCTGCGCCACGGCCCCCAAGCCGCTGCAGGGCCAGTTCAGCGTGGTTTCCCCGCGCGACTCGGTTGCCACCCAGCAGGTCGGCACCCCCGTTCGCTGGGGTGGCCGCATCATTGAAACCCAGCCCGGCCAGGGCGAGACCTGCTTCCAGATCATCTCGCGCCCGCTCAATGGCAGTGGCCGCCCGAACACCACCTCGTCCGACGCCAGCGACGGCCGCTTCATCGCCTGCCGCGCCGGCTTCTACGACCCGGCCGTCTTCGAGGAAGGCCGTGACGTGACCTTCATCGGCAAGATCGATGGTTACGCCAACACCCGCATCGGCGAGTACGACTACCGCCTGCCCAAGCTCTCGGCCGACGTCATCTACCTGTGGCCGGAACAGCGCCAGGTCGATGTGGTGCCCTACCCGTACAGCCCGTGGGGCCCGGGTCCGTGGGGCCCGTACTGGGGCGGCTACCGTGGCTGGGGCTGGTGGTAAGCCCGCGACGGCTGACGTGATGCAGAAGGCCGCCCTCGGGCGGCCTTTTTTGTTGGCGCCATCCACGGTGGGTGCCAACCGTGGGTCGGCACGGAAGGCTGCCTCAACGCCCCGGCGTACCGAAATGGCCCAGCGGCGCACCGGCCAGCAGGTGCATGTGGATATGGAACACGGTCTGCCCGGCATCCTCGCGGCAGTTCATCACGATGCGGTAGCCCTCTTCGGCGAAGCCTTCGCTGCGCGCATACGCGGCGGCGGCCAGGGCCAGCTTGCCGATCAGGTGTGCCTGCGAGGGCTGCAGGTCGTCCAGGGTCGGGATGATCTCGTTCTTCGGAATGAACAGCACGTGCACCGGCGCCTGCGGCGCGATGTCCTTGAAGCCCAGCACCTCGTCATCCTCGTAGACGATGGTGGCCGGGATCTCGCGACGGATGATCTTGCTGAAGAGGGTTTCGGTGCTCATGGTCGGCCTCGGCGGGATGTCTTCCGCATTGTAGGCCGGCCACGCCACGCGCGGCCGCGGTCAATCGCGGAATTCGCTGCGCGTCCCGAACGCATGCGACAGCGTGCCGCGATCAACGTATTCCAGTTCGCCACCCAATGGCAGGCCCTGCGCCAGGCGGCTCGGCTGCACCTGGCGCGCACGCGCCAGCTGGGCGAGGTAATGCGCGGTGGCTTCGCCTTCAACGGTGGCGCTGGTGGCGATGATCAGTTCCTGCACTTCGCCCTGCACCAGCCGCTGTTCCAGCTGCTCCAGGCCCAGCTCGCGCGGGCCGACGCCATCGAGTGGCGACAGCCGGCCCTGCAGCACGAAGTAGACGCCACGGAAGCCGGTGGCATTCTCGATGGCCAGGCGATCGGCCGGGGATTCGACCACGCACAACTGGCTGCGTTCGCGACTGTTGTTGGCGCAGGTCGGGCACAGCTCGGTTTCGCTGAAATCGCGGCACTGCGCGCAATGGCCGATGCGTTCGACCGCCAGCGCCAGCGCTTCGGCCAGGCGCTGCCCGCCTTCGCGTTCGCGCTCGAGCAGGTGGTAGGCCATGCGCTGCGCGGTCTTCTGGCCGACGCCAGGCAGCACCCGCAGTGCATCGATCAGTTGTTCAAGCAGGGGTGCGGACACGGCGACAGGCTTTGTAGAGTCGAGCCATGCTCGACTGATTTGCTTGGTCGATGGCACCCGCTTGCACGGGTGCCACGCTGAACATCAGAACGGCAGCTTCATGCCCGGCGGCAGCTGCATGCCGGCGGTGGCCGAACCCATCTTCGACTTCGATTCGGCGTCGATCTTGTTGGACGCATCGTTGAAGGCGGCGGCGATCAGGTCTTCCAGCATTTCCGGATCGCTGGCCAGCGACGGGTCGATGCGCACCTTGCGGCATTCCTTGGCGCCGGTCAGGGTCACGCTGACCATGCCGCCACCGGCGCTGCCGGTCACTTCGATCTTGGCGATTTCTTCTTGGGCCTTCTGCAGGTTTTCCTGCATCTTCTGGGCCTGCTGCATCAGTTGGGCGATGTTGCCGCGCATAGTGTCTTACTCGTCAAAAGAACGGATGGAATCGGAAACAACCCGGGCGCCATGCTGCTGGATCAGCAGCTGCACTTCCGGATCGTCCATGAAAATGGCCTCGGCGGCCTGTTGCCGCTCGCCACGCTGGCGGTCGGCACGCTGGTGCAGGGTCTCGGCCGGTACGTGTTCGGTTTCCACGGTCTCGACCACGATCCTCGGCGCCTGGCCCAGAGCCTTTTCCAGCATTTCGCCCAGGGCGGACAGCGCGCGTTCGGAACGCAGGTATTCAAATCCGGGCGAAAGGCCCAGTTTCAAGGTACCGCCCTGGCAGCTGATGAAGGCGGCATTGGCCGCCAGCTGCCGCGAGGGGCCGCTCAGGCCACTGTTGGCCACCAGATCGAGCCAGTCCTCGGCGCTGGCCAGATCGGACACGCCCTCCTGCGCCAGCGGGGCGGGTGCGGCTTTCGGTGCGGCCGGGGCGATCGCGATGCCTTCGGCCTGGAACGTGCGTTCCGGCTCGGCCGCCACAGCAACCGGTGCCGGGGCCGGCGGCTCCTGCCACGGCGCGACCATGGCCGCTTCCGGGGTGGCCATCACGACCGGCACGTCGATCTCCTCCGCCAGCGCCTGATCGCGCGCCTCGGCCTCATCCGTGGCCCACGGCGGCAGATCGTCGGCGGCCACCTGCGGCGCCGCTTCGGCCTTTACCGGCGGCGGCGACTCGGGTTCCTGCACCGGGACCGGTTCAGGCTCCGGCGTCGGGTCCGGCTCAGGCTCAGGTTGCGGAACCGGCTCAGGTTCGGGGTCAGGCTCGCGCGGCGCGGCCTGCACCGGCGCGGTCACCTCGGCCACGGCCACAGGACCCGCCGCGGCGGCCGCAGCCACAGGCGCGGCACCCTGGCTGCCGGCACCGGCATGGCCACCGCCGGCATTGCCGCCGCTGGCGCCGCCACCAACAGCCCCTTCGACCGTCTTCGGTACCGGCGGCACCGCAGCAGCCGGGCGGAACGCCAGCATGCGCAGCACCGCCATCTCGAAGCCGGCACGCGGGCTGGGGGCCAGCGGCAGGTCACGACGACCGTTCAGGGCCATCTGGTACCAGAGCTGCACCACTTCCGGGCGCAGGCGCTCGGCGAAGGCGGCGGCATCCAGGCCTTCGGCCGGGGCGCCGGCGCCGGGCACCAGCTGCTGCACCTGGATGCGGTGCAGGCCTTCGGCCAGCGCTTCCAGCACGCCACTCCAGTCCGGCGAGAATTCGGCCAGCGCGGCCACCACCTGCAGCAGGCGCGGGCCATCGCCCTCGGCCAGTGCATCGAGCATGGCGGCCACCTGGGTACGGTCGACCGTGCCCAGCATGGTGCGCACCACGTCCTCGCGCAGCGCGCCGCCGGCGTAGGCGATCGCCTGGTCCAGCAGCGACAGGCCGTCGCGCAGGCTGCCATCGGCGGCCTTGGCCAACTGCACGATGGCGCTGCCGTCGGCCTCGATCTCCTCGGCGGCAAGGATGCGGGTCATCTGGCCCTGGATCTGGTCCTCGTCCAGGCGCTTGAGGTTGAACTGCAGGCAGCGGCTGAGCACGGTGACCGGCAGCTTCTGCGGGTCGGTGGTGGCCAGCAGGAACTTCACGTGCTCCGGCGGCTCTTCCAGCGTCTTCAGCAGCGCGTTGAACGCTGCCTTGGAAAGCATGTGCACTTCGTCGATCAGGTAGACCTTGTACTTGCCGCGGGAGGGCATGTACTGGGCGTTCTCGATCACCTCGCGCACGTCATCCACGCCGGTGTTGGACGCGGCATCGATTTCCAGCAGGTCGATGTAGCGGCCAGCGTCGATGTCCAGGCAGGCCGCACACTGGCCGCACGGATCGGCGCTGGTGCCCTGTTCGCAGTTCAGCGACTTGGCGAAGATGCGCGCGATGGTGGTCTTGCCCACGCCGCGGGTACCGGTGAACAGGAACGCGTGGTGGACCCGGCCGCTGTCCAGCGCATTGCTGAGCGCACGGACCACGTGTTCCTGGCCCACCAGCTCGGCAAAACGCTTCGGACGCCACTTGCGGGCAAGCACGAGATAGGACATCAGGCCACCGTCTTCCATCGGATGTTCCATTGTGCCATGCCTGTCCAGCCCCCTCGCCTCCGGCACGCCCACTGCACATCGATGACTGGGGGTGCTTGTGTATGGCCGCGCCGCCCGCTAGAATCTGCGCCCCTGCTGAGGCGTTTGCCGATGGCAGGGATCCGGAGAGGTGTCCGAGTGGTTGAAGGAGCACGCCTGGAAAGTGTGTAAGCGTCTAAACCGCGCTTCGGGGGTTCGAATCCCCCTCTCTCCGCCAGACAAACGCAAAAGGGCCGCCCATAGGGTGGCCCTTTTGCGTTTGTCTGGCGGATGGGATGGGTGGTGAGAAGCCCCGCCGGGGTTCGACGGTTCTGCAGGAGCAGAACCGGACAGCCGCAGGCTGGTCCCGAGGCGCAACGCGCATCGGGATCGGGTGCATGGATGCACCCGACAATCCCCCTCTCTCCGCCAGACAAACGCAAAAGGGCCGCCCATAGGGTGGCCCTTTTGCGTTTGTCTGGCGCGGGACGCGAAGTGCGCTGCGCGCGCTTCGCCCCATGCGTTGCTGCGCAACGAATGGGCCCCTCCCTTTGCCTGCCTCTCCCCCGAAGGCAGTAGATCCACGCCATGCGTGGATGGCGCGCCACCCGGCAGCCCTTCCCCACCCGGCCCTACGCGCTATGGTCACCCCATGAGGATCCGCCCCTACCAACGCAACGATCTGGCCGCCTGCCTGGCGATCTTTGACAGCAATCTGCCGACCTATTTCGCCCCGGAGGAACGCCCGGACTTCGAGTCGTTCCTGCGCGACCTGGCGGACGAACACACCTATCAGGTCATCGAGCTCGACGGCAGCGTCGTCGCCTGCGGGGGCCTGTCGTCGCCCGCAAACGGCACCGCTGGGTTCTGCTGGGGGATGGTCCAGAAATCCCGGCACAGACAAGGACTCGGCCGCCACCTTGCACGGATGCGCCTGCAGCAGGCCGCCACTGATCCCCGCGTGGAGCGCGTTGCGTTGAGTACCAGCCAGCACACCGAAGGCTTCTACGCCGCACTGGGCTTTCGCGTTACCCAGCGGGTGACGAACGGCCACGGCCCAGGAATCCACGCAGTCCACATGGAAGCACGCCTGCGGTAGATCCACGCCATGCGTGGATGGCGCACCCACAAACACCCCTGATCCAAAAGCTGAACGAAACCTGAAAAATCGCTATCGTAGGCGCCTTCAACCAATACCCGGCCCTTCGCCCGATGAACTCGACCGACAGCGTGCACGCCGCCCTGCCCGACGCCGGTTCCCCGGCACATGGCACCTGCGGGAACTGCGACACCGCCCTGCATGGCCACTACTGCCACCAGTGCGGGCAGTCCGCGCACAACCCGCTCAAGCATGTCGGCCACGCCATCGAGGAAGTTTTCGAATCGTTCTGGCACCTGGACGGGCGCATCTTCCGCACGCTGCGCGACCTGTGGGTGCCCGGCCGCATTGCACTGAACTATCTCAAGGGCCGTCGGGTGGGCTACGTGCAGCCGTTGCGGCTGTTCGTCATCCTCACGCTGTTTACGTTCTTCATCGGCAAGATGTTCGTGCACGTTGACGATTTCAGCGTGGGCGCCAGCGGCAATTCGCTGTTCGGCAAAGCCACCACCGCCGAGCAGGTCGAGGCGGTGCGCGCGCAGCAGATGGCACTGATCGACCAGCAGGCCGGCACGGCCAATGCCGGCAACCCCGGCCTGGCCATTGCCAGGGCTGCGGTGAATGCAGCCGCGGCGCAGCGCAAGGCCGAACTCGGCACGCCCGCTGACGCCACCGCCCCCGGCGACGACTCCGGCACGTTCTTCAACTACAGCATCAACGGCAAGCCCTGGGATGCAGACAGCAACCCCATCGTGCTGGCCGGCCTGCCGCAGTTCGCCAACAACTGGCTCAACCGGCGCCTGCAGAACGGCAACGCCAACATCCAGCGCATGGGCGGCAAGACCGATCTGTACATGCAGGCGATCCTCACCGCACTGCCCGGTGCGCTGTTCTTCCTGATGCCGGTGTTCGCGCTGGTCCTGCGCATCGCCTACATCCCGCGCCCGATGGGCTACCTCGAACACCTGGTGGTGGCGCTGTACAGCCACTGCTGGCTGATGATGGTGGTGCTGGCGACCTTCCTGGTCGCCAGCATGAGCAACGCGCTGGCCTCGCCCCTGATCACCACGCTCAGCCCATGGCTGCTCGCGCTGTTGTGGCTGTCGGTGCCGGTCTACCTGCTGTGGATGCAGCAGCGCGTCTATGGCGGCAACAAGCTGCTGACCCTGCTGCGCTACGCCCTCATCGGCGGCGTCTACTTCTTCCTGGTCAACGTAGTGGTGATGTATGCGGCACTGGCAGGCATTTCCGCCTGACCGCCGCAGCTTCAACTACTGGAGAGCTTCATCAGCACCAGGCCGGAAACAATCAGCACGGCCGCGCCGATGCGCATCGCACTGACCTGTTCGCCGAGGAACACGATGCCGACCACAAAGGCACCGACCGCGCCGATGCCCGTCCAGATCGTGTAGGCGGTACCCAGTGGCAGCGTGCGCATGGCCACGGCCAGCAGCCAGAAGCTGGCGATCATGCCGACGAGGGTGATCACGCTGGGAGCAAGACGGGTGAAGCCCTCGGACTGCTTCATCGCCACGGCCCAGACAATTTCAAGCAGGCCGGCAAACAACAGATAGATCCAGGCCATGACGGCCCTCCTCTTGGTAGGGCCAGGCCGTCCTGGTCATTGATTCCCGATGCGGGGGAGGTCGTTCCTCCTGCGGCCGCATTCTAGCAACGCCGGATGCGCGGGGCCGTGCTGCACGCACCGTGATTACACAGGGTTCAGGCGGAGCGGCCATGCCATGATGGCGCTTTCGTCCGGGGTGCTGCATGAGCGTTGAAGAGGATCTGACGACGTGGCTGGCCGTAACGTTGCGCGAACCACGCCCGGCATCGCTGCGCGGCTACTGCTTCAACCTGGCGGACGGTGCGGCCGCCGGCGAAGCCAGCTTTACCCTTGAACTGGTCGGCTGCGAGCGCTTCGATGCCAATGACCCGGACTGGCCATGCGACGAGTGCTGGCGCCCCAGCCATCCGCCACTGGAAATCGCCACCGCGTTCACCGGGCTGGACTGGGAAAGCTGCCTGGAAAACATGCGCGGGCTGCTGTTGCCGCTGGTGCAGGAAGGCACGCCCGGTGCGCCACTGCGCATGGCCCAGGGCGTCGGCCTGGGCTTCGTGGACGGCGACCTGCACCTGCTGTGGCAACGCGGGGATTGAAAACCGCGCGTGACGCTGGCGCGTACCTGCCCGCCTGCGCTAGAATGCGCGCCTGCCATCGGCCAGCCGATGTGCAGTCCGGCTGTGGTCTCCGGCGCGCGACGCGCTGCTTCCCCTGATCCGTGAACCGGCCGCCCTTGGGCGGCCAACGTCTCTATGGTGGCCCCGTCGGCCCCTCGCGACGCTAGGTCGAAAATCCCGCCAGGGCCGGAAGGCAGCAACGGTATCGATCGACGCGGGCGCCGAGGTCAGCCGGCGGGGCCACCGCCTTTTTGGGCGATGCCCGGCCCGCCCGCGCTTCGCCGGGCATGGCCCGGCGCTACCGACGCTCATCGCTCAGACTCTGGTAGATGCCAACCTTGGTTGGCGCGCCTCGCCATGCATGGCCCGGCGCTACCGGGCACTCGTTCTGATGCATTCCAGGCAGGTGGACTGGCCCATGGCCGTCACGGCGGATCCTGCGCCAGCACGTGCGGCGCCGTCGGGGTCGCCAGCGGCACGCACTGCCCCGGCTGCGCCACGCGGTGCCCACGCGCGGCCAACGCCTGGCCATCGGCCGCGCTGGCGTAGTGGTAGAGCATCATCCGCGACTGCAGCTCGGCGCTGTACTCGCGCTCCAGGTCATCCACGCCGGTGTGCGAAGGATTGCCATGCAGTCCGCAGTCGTGGGCGATCAGTTCGTTGTCGTTGGCAAAGCGCGCCAGCATCTCCGGAATCGGCCGGGTATCGCCGCTCCAGGTCAACGCGCCCTGCAGGCGCAAGCCATAGGCAGTCTCCGGCCAGTGGTGGCGTGCCGGGAACACTTCCAGGCGCACGCCCTCATGCCAGAACGCATCGCCCACCACGACCAGCTGGAAGGCATCCCAGAAGTTGGCGCCGCCTTCGGCCAGCACGTTGGGGTAATCGCCCACGCGCTTGTGCAGCAGCGGCACCACGGTGGCCGGCACGTACAGGCGCACTTTGCCGCGCCGGTGCGTGTTGAAGAAGGTATCCACGAACAGCCGCTCGAAGCCGGCCACGTGGTCCAGGTGCACGTGGGTGACGAACAGCGCCTGCGGCAGGTGCCCGTAGTGCGCCTTGAAGGCGGTCAGGCCCTCGCCACCGCAATCGATGGTCAGCCACGGGCGGCCATCACGCTCGATGACCGACATGGGGGAACCCAGCTCGACCGCCGACGCATTGCCGACGCCGAGAAAACGCAACGACCAGTCCATCAGGTGCCCCGGTTCCAGGCCATGTCATAGGCGCGACGCAGCCGCGCGTAGTCCTTCTGCACGTCTTCCACGCTGCGCTCGCCACGCAGCTTGACCAGCGAACGCAGCAGGCGCTTGAGGTTGCGCTCGCGCCAGGCCGTGGCCGGGATGCGGATGACCCCGCGGTCGAAGTCGATCAGCCAGCCGTGGCCATTGCCATCGAACAGGATGTTGTGGGCGTTGAGGTCGGCATGGTCCAGGCCGGCGCGATGGAAGCGCGCGATCAGCCGGCCCGCCTCTTCCCATGGCGCGCCACGGCCGGCCACCAGCGCGCGGTCGGCCAGCGAGCGCACGCCCTCGATGCGTTCCATCAGGATGGCCGCGCGGTAGCGCATGCCTTCACGCATGTAGAAGGCCGCTACTGGCCGGGGCACCGGCAGCTTCTGCGCGCGCAGGGCGCGCATCAGCCGGAATTCGGCAAAACTGCGGGTACGGTCGGCGCCGCGCCAGATGTACTGGTCCCGGCTGAGCTTGGCTGCCAGGCCGCCGCGCAGGTAGTGGCGCAGCACCCCGGGACCAAAGGAGGCATCGACGAACCAGGCACTGCCCCGCCCGCCTTCACCCACCGGCCGGGCCTTGCTGCCCCAGTGCTGGGGCGAGAACAGGCCGACGTCGGCTTGCCGCAGCCGCTCGCGGTCGAACAGAATGGCCCCGATGCCGCGACCCTCGCGGCATGGCGTCAGCGCTTCATTGGCGTCAAATACGACCATTCCATTGAGTCTAACAACACATGGCATCAGCGTCCTCATCCTTGTGCCTCCTGCGCCTGTCTGCCCTGGGGGATGTCACCCACGTTGTTCCCCTGGTGCGCACCCTGCAGGCCGCGCGCCCGGACACGCCGATCCACTGGATCATCGACAAGGTCGGCCACAAGCTGCTGGATGGCCTGCCCGGCGTGGTGTTCCATGCGTACGACAAGAAGACCGGCATGGCCGGAGTCAAGGAGCTGCGCACGCAGCTGCCGCCGGGCCGCTTCGAAGCGCTGCTGCAGATGCAGGTCGCCTTCCGCGCGAACCTGCTGTCGGCCTTCATTCCGGCCGAGCGCCGCATCGGCTACGACCGCAGCCGTTCCAAGGACCTGCACGGACTGTTCATCAACGAACGTATTCCCGACCGCCCGGGCATCCACGTGCTCGATGCCATCGGCAGCTTCTGCGAACCGCTGGGCCTGCGCCAGACCGAAGTGAGCTGGGATCTGGCCATTCCGCCGTCGGCCTACGAATGGGCGGCAGCGCAGTGGGCCGATGATGGCCGCCCGGTGCTGATGATCTCGCCGTGCTCCAGCCACGTCATGCGCAACTGGTACGCCGACCGCTATGCCGCCGTGGCCAACCATGCCAGCGCGCGTGGCTGGCAGGTGGTGCTGTGTGGCGGCCGCAGCGAACTGGAGCGCAGCATGGCCGATGCCATCCTCACCCAGCTGACGACGCCGGCGCTGGACCTGGTGGGCAGGGATACGCTGAAGCAGCTGCCGGCCCTGCTGGCCCGCGCCAATCTGGTGATGACGCCTGATTCGGGCCCGATGCATATCGCCAACGCGATGGGCGCCAAGGTGCTGGGCCTGCATGCGGCCAGCAACCCGCACCGCAGCGGCCCCTATTCCGACCGGCGCTACTGCGTGGACCGTTACGACGATGCCGCGCGCAAGTACCTGGGCAAGACCGCCGCCGATCTCAAGTGGGGCACCAAGATCGAGTTCGACGATGTGATGGAACTGATCACCGTCGAGGACGGCATCGCCGCCTTCGAGCGCTACGTGTCCGATCACCTCGGCTGAGCGACCGGTGCGGGCCGCCCGTGGCCCGCACCCTCCACGCAGGGCGTGGGATTACTTGTAGGACTTCTCTTCCACGTACGCCGAGCCCAGCGCGAGGTTGATCGCCTTCTTGATGCGCGCGCGCTCGTCGTTGCGCAGGTAGACGCTGCGGGCCAGGTCGACAAACGCCTGGTCGAAGGCCTGCGCCTTTTCCTTCAGGCGGACCTGGTCCTCGATGTCCCACAGCTGCTCGTTGACCGCCTTCAGATCGGCACGCAGCTTGGCGATGTCCTTCACCGCGGCCGGGTGGCCCATCCAGGTGGTATCCAGCGCGGACAGTTCGCGGCGCACGTTGGCCAGCTTGCCTTCATCGCTGATGCGCTCGGACTTGATCTGCAGGATCGAGATCTTGTCCAGCAGCTCGCCGAAGGAAACAGGCACAAGGATTTCAGCGGTCATGGCAGCGCTCCAGCAGGTAATGGCACATGGTAACCCGCAGTGTGCGAACGGCATCCACGCACGGCGTGGATCTACTGACCTGCCGGAGGGCTGTCCCGCGCCAGATCAAAAAAAACGGGCTGCCCTGAGGCAGCCCGTTTCTTTAATCTGGCGGAGAGGGGGGGATTCGAACCCCCGAGGCGCTATAAACGCCTGCCTGATTTCGAGTCAGGTACATTCAACCGCTCTGCCACCTCTCCAGGTGTTCCCCGGCGAACCGGGGACGCGCATCATACGAGGAAGCGCGGCAGACCACAAGCCATTGCGGCCCATCATGTGAAAATTTTCTGACTGAACGCCTTGCCGGATGTCCGCTTGGCCGTGATGATGCCGTTCTCCCCGGCATGACCCCGCCCAGCAACCACCATGATTGAATTCGGACACCTCACCCACCCTGGCCTGCGCCGCGAGCTCAACGAGGACACCTATTACGGTGACAGCGAGCTGGCCCTGTGGCTGGTGGCCGACGGCATGGGCGGGCACGCCTGCGGCGAGGTGGCCAGCGCCCTGGCACGCGAGACCATCGTCCGCGAGATCCGCCGCGGCGCGCCGCTGGCGCACGCCATCCGCACCGCCGATGAAGAGATCATCCGCGCGTCGCGGCGGCGCAACGACACCCTGCCGATGGGCACCACCGTGGTCGCCGCACGCGTGCAGGGCAACCGTTATGAAGTGGCCTGGGTGGGCGACAGCCGCGCCTACCTGTGGCGCGACGGCCAGCTGGCCCAGCTCAGCCAGGACCACAGCGTGGTGCAGGAACTGGTGGCGCAGGGCAACCTGACCGCCGAACAGGCGCGCGCCCACCCGCACCGCAACGTGGTCACCCAGGCCCTGGGCGTGACCGACCCGAACCATCTGAACGTGGCCACCACCAGCGGCGAACTGCGCCCGGGCATGCAGCTGCTGCTGTGCAGCGACGGCCTGACCGAAGACGTCGACGACCGCGACATCGCCCGTACCCTGGCCTACGACGACGCCAGCGCCCAGGAATGCGTGGACAGCCTGGTCGCCTCGGCCCTGGACGGCGGCGGGTCGGACAACATCACGGTGATCCTGGTGCGCTGCCACTGATCCTGACGCTCGCACAGGGCATCTGGAGGAGAGCCCCCTGAGTCAGGGGGCGGACGCGAAGCGGCGGGGGTGTGGGTGGTGATGAGACGGGGCCCGCGATTTGCAGCGCAAATTGTGGGGCGTCAGCGCGAATGCGCTGGCGCGTCATCGGACAACATCACGGTGATCCTGGTGCGCTGCCACTGATCCTGGAGCCGAGCATGGGCTCGGCTCTACAGTAGATCCACGCCATGCGTGGATGACGCGCCGTGGAAGCCGGCCAGCGGCCGGCACTACCACTACTTACGCGCTTGCGGCCTCTTCCACCTTCGGGCCATCCCACAACGCGTGGCCGGCCTTCTTGCGCAGGCGCTCCAGGCGCGCGGTGTGCGCCTCCAGCTCCGATGCCGTGGCCACCACGCGCGGGCGCGGCAGCAGCGTGCTGGTATCGAAGGCCAGCAGCGCGGCACCGTCGGCACCGCTGTCGTCTTCCAGGCCGAAGCCGATCTCTTCCTGCCCCGAGGTCAGCGCGATGTAGACATCGCCCAGGATCTGCGCATCGAGCAGGCCGCCGTGCAGCGCACGGTGCGAGTTGTCCACGCCCAGGCGCCGGCACAGGGCGTCCAGCGAATTGCGCTGGCCGGGGAAGCGCTCGCGCGCCATCGCCAGGGTATCGATCACGGTGCAGCGGTCGGTGATCTTGCCGTACTGCGGCCCCAGCAGGGACAGCTCGTAATCCAGGAAGCCCAGGTCGAACGCCGCGTTGTGGATGATCAGCTCGGCGCCATCGATGAACGCCAGGAACTCATCGGCGATCTGCGCGAACTCGGGCTTGTCGGCCAGGAAATCCAGGCTCAGGCCGGTGACTTCCTGCGCGCCCTGCTCGAAGTCGACGTCGGGCCTGATGTACTGGTGGTAGTTGTTGTTGGTCGGGCGGCGCTTGAACAGCTCCACGCAGCCGATTTCAACGATGCGGTTGCCCTTCTTCCATTCCAGGCCGGTGGTTTCGGTATCGAGGATGATCTGACGCATGGGCTCAGTTTACCGGGCTGCCGTCGCGGATCTGGATCGCGGCATTGCGCGCCAGGGTGTCGACCCGCTCATTGTCCGGGTCGCCGGAGTGGCCCTTCACCCAGCGCCAGTCGATCTGGTGCCGCAGCGTGGCCGCATGCAGGCGCTCCCACAGCTCGCGGTTCTTCACCGGGTCGCCGCCGGCCGTCTTCCAGTTCTTGCGGATCCAGCCCGGCATCCACTGGGTCAGGCCCTGCCGCACGTACTGCGAATCGGTGTAGAGCACGATGTCGCACGGCTCGGTCAGCGTCTCCAGCCCGGAAATGGCTGCCATCAGCTCCATCCGGTTGTTGGTGGTGTGCGCTTCGCCGCCGCTCAGCTCGCGCTCGTGGCCCTTGTAGCGCAGCAGAGCGGCCCAGCCACCGGGGCCGGGATTGCCGAGGCAGGAACCGTCGGTGTGGATTTCAATGGTTTTCAATACAACTCCAGATCAGGTAGCAACGGTGCCGTGCCAGCGCACCGGCAGCGGGGTCGGCCCGGGCAGGGCCAGCGTACGTTTTTCGGCATGGAACAGGCAGGCCGCGCGCAGCGGCGCCCAGCCCGCGCGACGGCGGCTGCCAGCCCCCTGCCACAGCGGGCCCAGGTAGCGGGTGTCATCGCATTCCAGCCCATGGCGGGCCAGCAGCAGGCGCAGCCGCTGCGGCGTGCGCACCACCAGCCCATGCTGGCGCCAGCGGGTGCGGTACGGGCTGAACGGGTTGAGGCTGCTCAGCCACAGCTGGCCGCCGGGCATCAGCACGCGCGAGCACTCATCCAGCAGGTAATCGGCATCGGCGGCGGTCACGTGCTGCAGCACGATGGCGTTGATGCTCTCGTTGGCCAGCGGCAGCGGCAGCGCGCAGCGGGTATCACCGGCATAGCCGGCGCCGTCGCGGTACAGGCGCAGGCCGCGACCACCCAGCTGCGCATCCTCCAGCCAGGATGCCGTGGGGGCGATCCACAGCCAAGGCTGGGACGGCAGGGTGGCCAGCCGTGGCAGCAGCAGCTGGCGCTCGAGCACGCGCAGGGCCGCCGCCGGCTCGCTGTCGAACCACGGCACCAGGCTCGCTTGACGGTGGCTCTGCAGCAGGGGCATGGTCCAATTCTATGCGACTGACTGCCCTGCCCGCATTTGCGGATAACTACATCTGGATGCTGATCGCCGACGATGGCGCCGCCGTGGTCGTCGACCCCGGCGATGCCGCGCCCGTGCTTGCCCTGGCCGACCAAGGCCTGCGCGTGGACACCATCCTGCTGACCCACCACCACGACGACCACATCGGCGGCGTACCCGCGCTGCAGGCGCGTTTTCCCAGCGCGCGGGTCATCGCTCCGGTCGAGGAGCGGATTCCGACGGCCACCGAGCGGGTGGGCGAAGGTGAACGCGTTCAGGCACTAGGCCGGATGTTCCACGTACTATCCGTGCCCGGGCATACCCGCAGCCACATCGCGTTTCACACCGCTGAACATCTTTTCAGCGGAGATTCGTTGTTCAGCCTGGGCTGTGGACGCCTGTTCGAAGGTACGCCGTCCCAGCTGCTGGCGTCGATGCGCAAGCTGGGTACCTTGCCTGTGCAACTGCTGCTTTGTTGCGCCCATGAGTACACCGTGTCAAATGCCGTCTTCGCGCGGCATGTCGACCCCGCCAACGCTGCCCTGTGGCAGCGCCAAGAGGAGGCTTTGGCCATGCGCCGCGATGACCGTTCCACCCTGCCGGTAACCCTGGCCAACGAACTGGACTGCAATCCGTTCCTGCGTGTGCATACCGCGCCGATCCGCGCGGCGGTGTCGGCGCACCTGGGGCGCGATGTCGTTGACGACGTCGATGTCATGGCCGGTCTCCGGCACTGGAAAGACGGCTTCCGCGCATGATGCGCCGAAGTCTGCCGCTGGCCCTGGGCCTTGTCCTGGGGCTGGCCGGAAACGCGGGCGCGCAGTCGCTGGGCGCCGGCATCAGCCAGAACCTGACCGCCGCGTCGGCCGTGCCGATGGACCCGGCCCTGCTGCCGGCCGCGTCGGTCCGCAACGGCCAGGAGATCTTCGCCAGCTTCCGCGAGGGCCTGGCCGAACCGACCTGTGACGCTGACGCAACCAGCCCGCGCTGGCAGAAGCAGTTTGCCCACGCCCCCTCGCGCCTGGCCAACCAGGATGACGATGCGCTGGTGCTGTTCGGCTATGTGGTCGAAGAACTGCGCAAGGCCAGCCTGCCCACCGAATTCGCGCTCATCCCGTTCGTGGAGAGCGGCTACCGCCCCAACGCCCGCAACGGCAGCGGCCCGACCGGCCTGTGGCAGTTCATCGCCACCACCGCGCGCAACCACCGCGTGCCGATGGCCAACGGCTACGACGGCCGCCTCTCGGCGGTCGATTCCACCCAGGCCGCGGTGCGCTACCTGAAGACCCTGCACGGCATGTTCGGCGGCGATTGGCGCCTGGCGACCATGGCCTACAACGCCGGCGAGTACCGCGTGCTGCAGTCGATGCGCAAGGCGGGGATGAACGCGCAGAACGCCAAGCCGGCCGCCCTGCCCGGCCTGTCGCCGGTCACCCATGCCTACGTCGAGAAGCTGCATGCCCTGGCCTGCGTGCTGGAAGACGTGGAAGACAAGCCCAGCGTGATGGCCTCGCTGGACCGCACGGTGCCGGTGCTGAAGGACCACACCCTGCCGGCCGGCACCAGCGTGCAGCAGTGGGCCGCGCAGCGCGCGCTGGACCCGGCACGCATCGCCCGCCTGAACCCGGCCCTGGCCGGCAACGGGCGCCCGTCGGGCACCACCCGCGTACTGGCCCCGGTCGCCGCGGCCTCCGCGCCGGTGGCCGATGTGGCCTCGGTGGCTTCCGCTGCGGGCGCCGTCGCCCCCAGTGCAAGCCTGCAGCCGGCCCCGCAGGTCGCCAAGGTCGTGGCCAGCGCCGCTGACCGCCCGCGCAACCGCCGCCACACCGTGCGCAACGGCGAATCGGCGTGGACCATCGCCCGCCGCTACGGCATGCCGGTCAAGGCGCTGCTGTCGCTGAACGGCCTGAGCGGCAGCGCCGTGCTGAAGCCGGGCGCCGTGCTGCGCATCGAAGACTGATCGCGGCACTCCGCTCTCTGTAGAGGTCGAGCCTGCTCGACCGCTCTTCTGCCCTTCCGCTCTTTGTAGAGTCGAGCTTGCTCGACCGCTCTTCTGCACGACTCTACAAAAACAGTCGAGCAAGCTCGACTCTACATACAGCGGACGCGCCAACAAAAAAGGCCCGGCATTGCCGGGCCTTTTTCGTCCTGCCCGCCGTGTGGCTTACAGGTTCGCTTCGGTGGTCTGCACCAGGAACTTCTTGCGCATCGCATCGATGTAGGCCTTGGCCGCAGCCATGCCGTCGATCTGGCTCAGCTGGTCCTTCAGCTGCTTCTGCTGTTCCGGCGTCACTTCCTTGATGTTGCCCGGGGTGACCTTGTTCACCACGAAGACCAGTGCGTGGCCGTTGACGTCAACCTTGCCGTAGCTCGGCTTGCCTTCGGCCGGCACCGGCGCACCGAAGATGGCGCGGTTGATTTCCGGGGTCGGCACCGGCTGGCTGCGCGGCAGGCCCGGCATCGGGCTGACCTGCAGCTTGTCGCTGGCCACCAGCGACTGCAGGCTGGCACCGCCCTTCAGCTTGGCCAGCAGGGCATCAGCGGCCTTGTCGCTGGCCTGGCGCTGGCGGTCGGCACGGATCGCGGCGATGACCTGCTCGCGGGCCTTGTCCAGCGGCAGCGCCTGTTCCGGGGTGTGCGCGGCCACGCGGATCACGACACTGTGGTTGGTGCTGCCACCCAGGGCGATCGGATCGCTGGACGTACCGTCCTGCACCATCACGTCGGAGAAGGCCGAACGCAGCACCGCCGGGTCAGCAGCGATGCCGCTGGCGGTGGCACGGGTGATCGGGCCCAGGGTCTGCACCGGCAGGTCCACCGACTTGGCCGCGGCAACCAGGTCGCTCGGGCTCTTGTTGATGGCGTCGACCAGACGGCCGGCCAGATCGTTGAAGCCACGCTCGCCGTCGGCCTTCAGCTGTTCGGCGGCCAGCGTGTCACGCACTTCCTCGAACGACTTGCCTTCGCCACCGCGCACGGCCGCGACCTTGATGATGTGGTAGCCGAAGTCGGTCTTGACCGGGCCGATCACGTCACCCGCCTTGGCAGCGAACAGCGCGTCTTCGAACGGCTTGACCATCGCGCCACGCTCGACCCAGCCCAGGTCACCACCCTGGTCCTTGGAACCCGGATCTTCCGAGTTGGCCTTGGCCAGCGCGGCGAAGTCGGCACCGGCCGCCTTGGCTTCGGTCGCCAGCTTGGCGGCCTTGGCTTCGGCACCGTCGCCGGTGATCAGGATGTGCGCGGCCTGGCGCTGTTCCGGGGTCGCGAACTTCGCCTTCTCTTCCTCGTAGCGCTTGCGCAGGGTCGCCTCATCGGCCGGCACCGGCGCCGGCAGGTTGGCACCGTTGAGCTCGACGTATTCCAGCGTGACCGACTCGGCCTGGCGGAAATCCTTGCCGTGGCTGTCATACCACTGCTTGATCTGCGCATCGGTGACCGGCGCGGTATCGGCCGGCACTTCCGGCAGCGCGACCAGCTCGACGTCACGGGTTTCGCCCAGCAGCTTCAGCAGGCGCTCGGTCTCGGCCTGGGTGACGAAGCCGGAGTTCTGCAGGCCGGCCGGGATCACCGACTGCTGCAGGCTGGCACGCACTTCTTCCTGGAACTGCGCCGGGGTACGCGGCGGATTGCCACCGCCCAGCGCCAGCCGGTAGTTGTTTTCATTGAACTTGCCATCGCTGCCGAGGAAGGCCGGGATGGTCAGGATGTAATCGCGCACGGCACCGTCGCCGACAACCACGCCGGCCTGTTCGCCCACCAGGCGCACGACCTGCTCGTCGACAAGCTGGTCAAGCACGGCCAGCTTGTTCTCGGTGCTCTCGAACGCGCGCGGGTCGAAGTTCTCGCCCTGCTGCTGGCGCTCACGCATGCGCTCCTGCTCGAAGCGGGTACGGAAATCCTGCGCGCTGATCTCGTGGTGCTGCCACAGCATGCGCACCGGCCACCACGACGGCGCCGAGCGCCACCAGGTCGGCGGTGCCGAAACCTTGGCCACGTTCTGTGCGCCGACACCACCGAGGTAGCTGTTGTCGATCACGAACAGGAACGGAATCATCAGCAGCCCCAGGATCACGGTGACGATCCAGCCTGAGGTCTTGTCGCGGAGTTTCTGCAGCATGGTGAGGAATCACATGGCCTGATTGGCGAGCCCGGCAGTGTAACCCGCTTCGCGGCCCGCACCAAAAACGGCGCGGAGGCAGGCAGGGCAAGGATCTGCGCCCCATGCGCGCGGTCCACGCCGCGCCTGCGATGGCCGCACGCGCAGCAGCCGGCGCATACTGGGCGGTCATCTGGGCGGCCCGCCCCGGCTGCGGCGCGTCACAGGCACAAGGAGGAATACGTCCATGCGCATCCTGGTCACCGGCGCCTCCGGCTTCGTGGGGGGCGCCCTGCTGCGCCGCCTCGCCGACGTGCCCGGGGTGGAGGCGCTGGGTGTCGCCCGCCGGCCGCTGCCCCTGCCCCACTACGCCGCGCTGGACCTGTCGCAGCCGTTCGAGCTGCCGTTCCGGCCTGACGTGGTGGTCCATGCCGCCGCGCGGGTCGCCCCCTGGGGCAGCCCCGCGCAGTTCCGGCAGCAGAACATGGACACCACCGCGCAGGTGATCGACTTCTGCCGCCGCGCCGGCCATCCGCGCCTGTTGCTGGTGTCCAGCACGGCCGTGTTCTACCGCGAGGCGCACCAGTACGATCTGGACGAAGACAGCCCGATCGGCCCCGCCTTCCTGAATGAATACGCGCGCAGCAAGGCAGCCGCCGAACGCCTGCTGGCCGGCTACGAGGGCCCGTCGTGCATCCTGCGCCCGCGCGCCGTCTTCGGCCCGGGCGATACGGTGCTGCTGCCGCGCCTGCTGGCGGCTGCGCGTCGCGGCGGCGTGCCGCTGCTGGTCAGCCCCGGCGGTCCACCGCAGATGGACCTGATCCACATCGACACCCTGGTGGAGTACCTGCTGCGCGCCGCCCAGGCACCGCAGCTGGGCCCGGCCTACAACCTGACCAGCGCGCAGCCGGTGGACCTGCATGCCCTGCTGCAGCGATTGCTGGCCGCCCTGCAGCTGCCACCGCCGCACCGCCGCGTACCGACCGCCCTGGCCCTGCGCGCCGCCAGCGTGGTCGAAGCCGGTTGGCGCGCCCTGCGCCTGCGCAGCGAGCCGCCGATCACCCGCTTCGGGGTGGCCGCCTTCGCCTATTCAAAGACCTTCAATCCGCAGCGCATGCTGGCCGACCTCGGGCCGCCACGGGTGTCGATGGAAGAGGGTATCGAACGTTTCATCGACGAGCAGCGTGCGCAATGGGCGGCCTGAGCCTGAACGGGGTGCCGCTGGCCAGCCTGGTACTGGCGGCCCTGTACCTGCTGCTGATGGGCCTGAAGGCAGCCGGCGCGCTGCGCATCCTCGGCCAGCGCCCGCCCCGGCCGCAGGCACCGGCCGGGTACGACGGCAGCGGCGTGGCCATCCTGCAGCCCATCCTCGGCGGCGACCCGCTGCTGGCGCAGGTGTTGCAGCACAACCTGCGGGCCCTGCCCGGCGCACATTTCCATTGGCTGCTGGACGACGCCGACAGCATCGGGCTGGCCACCGCCGCGGCGCTGTGCGCGGCGCATCCCGGCCACCACATCACCTGCCTGCGCTGCCCGGCCGCGCCGGAGGGCACCAACCCGAAGACCTTCAAGCTGGATGCCGTGCTGCCGCAGGTGCGCGAGCCGGTGCTGCTGGTGCTGGACGACGACGCGCGCCTGTCAGCGGCGGCGCTGGCGCAGCTGGTCGATGAGCTGGGCGCGGCCGACGCCGATCTGGTCACCGCCCTGCCGTGCTACCGCGACGACGGCGCCGCCGGTGCGCGCTTGATGGCGCAGTTCGTCAACAACAATGCCGTGCTGACCTACCTCGGCCTGCTGCCGTGGCTGGCACCGCTGTCGATCAACGGCATGTGCTACGCGCTGCGCAGCGAGCGACTGCGCGCGCTGGGCGGATTCACCCTGTTGCTGCGGATGCTGGCCGACGATCTGGCGCTGGCCCGCGCCCTGCGCCGGCAGGGTGCGCGCCTGTTCCAGTCCACCGCGCCGGTGGAGGTGCAGACGCATGTGCCCACCCTGCAGCGCTATCGCCAGCAGATGCACCGCTGGATGCTGTTCGCCGTGCTGCTGCTGCGCGATGAATCACCACGCCTGCGCCTGCTGATCGGCGTACTGCATGGTCTTCCGCCGCTGCTGCTGTGGGCGCTGCTGGTACTGGCCGCAGTGCCGCCGATCGGACTGCCGGCCCTCGTGGCCGCGCTGGTCGTGCTGCTGCGCACCTGCCTCCTGTTGCAACTGCAGCGCCGCGCCGGTGGGCGCGCCCGGCATCGCCCGCTGGCCTCGCTGCTGGCCGAACTGCTGCAGCCCCTGCACCTGCTGCACGCCGCCTGCGTACGTCGCATCCGCTGGCGCACCCGGCTGTACCAGGTGCGCGCCAACGATGATTTCCAAGGGGGCTGAGTCGATGCCGGGCGCCCGCACGCCGCTGCAGCTGGCCTTCCTGACCGGGCAGAGCGATCCGGCCCGCTGCGCGCTCAGCCCGCAGCAGCGCGCCTTCGGCCAGGCCCTGCTGGCGCCGGGGCGGGTGCTGCACCCCTGCAATTTTCCTTACGACGCCGCCACGCCCGATCACCAACCGGCCGCACTACTGGCCGCCAGCTGGCACAACACCCGCCATTACCTGCGCTCGCGCCACCCAGGCTTCGCAGCGACCCACGGCCCCGCGCTGGCCCAGCTGCTGCAGGCCGCACCGCACACCCTGCTGCTGGCCGGCAGCTGCGGGCTGGAGCTGCTGGCCAACCTGGAGCTGCCGCCGGCCCTGGCGCAGCGCTGCAGCGTGCTGGCCTACGGGCCGGTGGCGCGCCGTGCACCGCAGGTGGCGCAGCTGCAGGTGCTGGTCGGGCGGCAGGACTGGGTCTCGCGGCTGGGCTGGCGCGGCGCGCGGCAGTGGATCGACAGCGGCCACCTGGACTACCTGCAGCAGCCCGCAGTGCTCGCCATCGCCCGCGGACTTGCTGCGCGCCTGCAGCAGGAACCGGCATGAAGATCGAACTGCTCGCCCCGCCCTACAGCGGCCACCTGCACCCGATCCTCGCCATCGCCCGCCAACTGCAGCCGCAGCATGAGGTGACGGTGCTGAGTACGCCGGGCGCGCAGGCCGCGATCTCCGCCAGCGGACTCAACGGTGGCGTGTTGCTGTCGGCGGACCAGGAAGCGGCGCTGTGGCAGATCGCCAACCCGCCCACGCCGGTCAAGGCCAACCCGCTGCGGCTGCACGCCCAGCTGACCCAGGCGCTGCGCCTGATGGAACAGATGCGGCAGGCGCTGCAGGAGCGCTGGCAGCACGCGCGCCCGGACCTGGTCATTGTTGATTTCACCCTGCCACCGGCAGGCCTGCTGGCAGCCGAGCTCGGCATCCGCTGGTGGACCAGCCTGCCCTCGCCCTGCGTGCTGGACTGCAGTGACGGTCCGCCGCCGTACCTGGGCGGCCTCAGCCCCGCGCGCACTGGCTGGCAGGCGCTGCAGCATGCCTGCGGCCGGCAGCTGACCCGCGTGTTCAAGCGCGGCGTGCACGCGTGGCAGCGCTCGGCCATGCAGCGGCTGGGGGTGCCCTCGATCTATCGCGCCGATGGCAGCGAGCGGGTCTATTCAGATGACTGCATCCTCGCGCTGGGCGTACCGGAACTGGAATTCCCCCGCACCTGGCCACGGGCGCTGCAGTTCATCGGGCCGATGCTGCACACCCCACCCGGCACCCATGCGCCGCCGCCATTCGTGCAGGGTGCGCGGCATCTGCTGGTCACCGCCGGCACCCACCAGGACTGGATCAAACAGCGCCTGGCCGAGGCGGCGGCGACGCTGGCAGCGCTGCATCCGCAGTGGCAGATCCACGTCAGTGATGGGCACGCGGATGAAACGCGCAGCGCGCTGCAGACGCTGCCGAACCTGCACCGGCTGCCCTTCGTCGATTACGCGCGCCACCTGCACCGCTATGACCGGGTGCTGCACCACGGTGGCGCCGGCGTGATGTACCACGCACTGCGCGCGGGCGTGCCGTCGCTGGTATTTCCGCTGGATTACGACCAGTTCGACCACGCCGCTCGCCTGCAGGCCGCAGGCGCGGGGTTGTGGCTACGTGATCTGGACCAGCTGCCGGCGCTGTTCGCGCGCGCGTTGCAGGCCGATGCGTTCCCGGGGCTGGCGGCCCTGCAGGCGTCGGTGCAGCGGCATCTGGGCGCGGAAGCGGTGCTCGACCGCGTCGCATCGCTCGAGTGGTAGCGCCGGGCCACGCCCGGCGTAGATCGACCCCGAAAAAGCAAAATGCCCGCAGGTCCAGGACCGACGGGCATCTTCGTTGACACTTCAAACTCTGCTGGCGGAGCGGACGGGACTCGAACCCGCGACCTCCGGCGTGACAGGCCAGCATTCTAACCAGCTGAACTACCGCTC
>NZ_JBYSZR010000011.1:0-61070 GCF_058787375.1 Stenotrophomonas sp. FW305-3-2-15-E-LB1 | reverse complement strand
GCGGAGCGGACGGGACTCGAACCCGCGACCTCCGGCGTGACAGGCCAGCATTCTAACCAGCTGAACTACCGCTCCACACTTAACTTTTACTGCGGTGCTGTGGTGGGTGCTGAGGGTTTCGAACCCCCGACCCTCTCCGTGTAAAGGAGACGCTCTACCGCTGAGCTAAGCACCCCAGCGAGCCGCTTAGTTTACAGCATCCTTCAGGGCCTTACCAGCCTTGAACGACGGATTCTTCGAAGCAGCGATCTTGATGGTGTCGCCGGTCTTCGGGTTGCGGCCGGTGCGGGCAGCACGGTCGCGGACCTGGAAGGTACCGAAGCCAACCAGGGTGACCGCATCGCCGTCCTTCAGCGCCTTGGTGACGGCAGCAACGACGGCATCGACAGCGCGGCTGGACTCGGCCTTGGTCAGGTCGGCGGCTTCAGCAACGGCATCGATCAATTCGGTCTTGTTCATTCTCTACAACTCCTTTGGCGGTGGGTTCCGCTTATTCGACAGGGAAGCAACCGCACGCGATGCGCGCACGGCCGCCATGTGGAAACTGTTCGCCGAATTCAGTGATCACCAGACTGCGATCACTCATTCGCGGGTGCTGCTTTTATACCAGCGCCCCTACCCCCACGCAAGGTGGAAAGCCAGCAACGACGCGGGTTTCAGGCATTTCGACAGCGCGCGTCAATGCTTGACGCGCGCGTTTCCACTCGGTTTGGCCTTGCTGCGCACCGTGACGCGCTGCGCACTCTTGCGCGCCTTCTTCGGTGCCAACGGACGCTCCAGCGCCAGGTCCAGCACTTCCTCGATGTACTTCACCGGCACGATCTGCAGATCGCGGGTGACGTTGGCCGGAATGTCAGCCAGGTCCTTGCGGTTCTCCTCGGGGATGATGACCGTGCGGATACCGCCACGCAGTGCCGCCAGCAGCTTTTCCTTCAGGCCACCGATGGCGGTGACGCGACCGCGCAGGGTGATCTCGCCGGTCATCGCCACGTCGGCACGCACCGGCACCTTGCTCAGCATCGACACCAGCGAGGTGACCATCGCCGCACCGGCACTGGGGCCGTCCTTCGGCGTGGCGCCATCGGGCACGTGCACGTGCACGTCGTGCTTCTGCAGGAAATCCGCATCGATGCCGAAGCCGACAGCGCGCGAACGCACCACCGACAGGGCTGCCGACGCCGATTCCTTCATCACGTTGCCGAGCTGGCCGGTCAGGATCAGCTGGCCCTTGCCCGGCACCAGCGTCGATTCGATCTGCAGCAGATCGCCGCCCACTTCAGTCCAGGCCAGGCCGGTGACCAGGCCGATCTCGTTGGCTTCCTCGGCGCGGCCGAAATCGAAGCGGCGCACGCCCAGGTACTTGTCCAGGTTCTTGCTGGTGACGCTGACCAGGGCCTTGGACTTCTTCGCGCCCTTCTTCGCCTTCACCGGCTGCGGGCCGGCCAGGGCGATTTCCTTCACCACCTTGCGGCAGATCTTGGCGATCTCGCGTTCCAGGTTGCGCACGCCGGATTCGCGCGTGTAGTAGCGCACGATGTCCTGGATGGCATCGCTGCCGATTTCCAGTTCTTCCGGCTTCAGGCCATTGGCCTTGATCTGCTTCGGCGACAGGTAACGGGTGGCGATGTTGAGCTTCTCATCCTCGGTGTAGCCGGGGATGCGGATCACTTCCATGCGGTCCAGCAGCGGGCCCGGAATGTTGAGCGAGTTGGAGGTCGCCACGAACATCACTTCGGACAGGTCCAGGTCCACTTCCAGGTAGTGGTCGTTGAACGCGTTGTTCTGCTCGGGGTCGAGCACTTCCAGCAGCGCCGAGGACGGATCGCCACGGAAGTCCATCGACATCTTGTCGATCTCATCGAGCACGAACAGCGCGTTCTTGCTGCCGACCTTGTTGAGGTTCTGCACGATGCGGCCCGGCATCGAACCGACGTAGGTACGGCGGTGGCCACGGATCTCGGCCTCGTCGCGCACGCCGCCCAGCGACATGCGCACGAACTTGCGGTTGGTGGCCTTGGCGATGGACTGGCCCAACGAGGTCTTGCCCACGCCCGGCGGCCCGACCAGGCACAGGATCGGGCCCTTCATCTGCTTCACGCGCGACTGCACCGCCAGGTATTCCAGGATGCGGTCCTTGACCTTGTCCAGGCCGTAGTGATCGGCGTCCAGGGTGTCCTGCGCGGCCTTCAGGTCCTTGCGCACCTTGGTGCGCTTCTTCCACGGCACGCCCAGCAGCCACTCCAGGTAGTTGCGCACGACGGCAGCTTCGGCCGACATCGGCGACATCTGCTTGAGCTTGTTCAGCTCGTTGCGTGCCTTGGTTTCCACCGGCTTGGGCATGCCGGCTTCGGCGATCTTGCGCGCCAGTTCTTCCAGCTCGCCCGGCGCGTCGTCGAGGTCACCCAGTTCTTTCTGGATGGCCTTCATCTGTTCGTTGAGGTAGTACTCGCGCTGGCTCTTTTCCATCTGCGACTTCACGCGGCCGCGGATGCGCTTTTCCATCTGCTGCACGTCGATCTCGCCGTCGACCAGGCCGACCAGCATCTCCAGGCGCTCGCCCACGGCCAGCGTTTCCAGCAGGCGCTGCTTGTCGGCCAGGCGCACGCTGATGTGTGCGGCGATGGTGTCAGCCAGGCGTGCCGGCTCATCGATGCCGGCCAGGGTCTGCAGCAGCTCCGGCGGCAGCTTGCGGTTGGTCTTGACGTACTGCTCGAACAGCGACATCAGCGAGCGGGCGATGGCCTCGATCTCGCGCGGCTCGCGCGGGTCGGCCGCGTCGATCTCCACGGCCCGGCCGTGCAGCGAGCCATCACGCTCGTCGACCTGGGTGACCTGCACGCGCGACAGGCCTTCGACCAGCACCTTGATGGTGCCGTCGGGCAGCTTCAGCAGCTGCAGCACCTGCGCCAGCGTACCGACCTGGTAGAGGTCGGCCGCATGCGGGTCATCGGTCTCGGCCGACTTCTGCGCCAGCAGCAGGATGCGCTTGTCTGCCTCCATTGCCTGTTCGAGCGCGTGCATGGACTTGTCACGGCCGACGAACAGCGGGATGACCATGTGCGGGAACACCACTACGTCGCGCAGCGGCAGGACCGGCAGGTCGAGGGTTTCACTTGGGGAACGGGCCATGGGGGCTCCAGGGAAGGGGAAAACCGCCTCCGGGAGGGCATCTTCCGGAGACAAAAAAAGCCGATGGCCCCGTTATGGGGCCATCGGCTTTCAGATGCAAGGCGTTCGTTCAAACTCCTTTCAAATCAAGGATTTGAAAGGATCACTCGGCGCCTGCGGCCTTCTGTTCAGGGGCCGCCGGGGTCTGGTAGATCAGGTACGGCTCGGACTTGTGCTCGATCACCGATTCATCCACGACCACCTTGCTGACGTTTTCCTGCGAAGGAAGGTCGTACATGGTGTCCAGCAGGACCGATTCGACGATGGTGCGCAGGCCACGGGCGCCGGTCTTGCGCTTGAGCGCCTTCCTGGCGATGGCCGACAGCGCGTCCGGACGGAACTCCAGCTCGACGTTCTCCATCTCGAACAGCTTCTTGAACTGCTTGGTGATCGCGTTCTTCGGCTCGGTCAGGATCTTGATCAGGGCCGGCTCGTCCAGCTCCTCCAGGGTCGCCACCACCGGCAGGCGGCCGACGAACTCGGGGATCAGGCCGAACTTGATCAGGTCTTCCGGCTCGACTTCGGCCAGCACCTTGCCCACTTCCACCTTGCGCTCGGCGCTCTTGACCTTGGCACCGAAGCCGATGCCGCCGGCGTCGTTGGAACGCTGCTGGATCACCTTGTCCAGGCCGGCAAACGCGCCGCCACAGATGAACAGGATGTTCTTGGTGTCCACCTGCAGGAATTCCTGCTGCGGGTGCTTGCGGCCGCCCTGCGGCGGAACGCTGGCCACGGTGCCTTCGATCAGCTTCAGCAGGGCCTGCTGCACGCCTTCACCGGACACATCGCGGGTGATCGACGGGTTCTCGCTCTTGCGCGAGATCTTGTCGATTTCATCGATGTAGACGATGCCCTGCTGCGCCTTCTCGACGTCGTAGTCGCACTTCTGCAGCAGCTTCTGGATGATGTTCTCCACGTCCTCGCCCACATAACCGGCTTCGGTCAGCGTGGTGGCGTCGGCCATGGTGAACGGCACGTTGAGCAGGCGGGCCAGGGTTTCGGCCAGCAGGGTCTTGCCCGAACCGGTCGGGCCGACCAGCAGGATGTTCGACTTGGCCAGTTCGACCTCATCGTTCTTCTGCCGGCTCTCGATGCGCTTGTAGTGGTTGTAGACGGCCACGGCCAAGGTCCGCTTGGCCCGGTTCTGGCCAATCACGTACTGGTCGAGCACCTCGAGGATCTCGCGCGGCTTGGGCAGCGAACTGCGCGCCGACTGCGCCTTTTCCTCGAGTTCTTCACGGATGATGTCGTTGCACAGCTCCACGCACTCATCGCAGATGAACACGCTCGGACCGGCAATCAGCTTGCGCACTTCATGCTGGCTCTTTCCGCAGAAAGAGCAGTAGAGGATCTTGCCGGTGTCCGTGGAACGACCTTGGCGGTCTTCGCTCATGCTTCGCTTACCCAGTTACCCCACCCGCTGAACGGGGGTTCGATTCGAGAATAGCACAGGGCCGGAGGGACACCAGTCCCGGTCCGACCCTGCAGGAACGGGGCCTCCCTGGCCCCGTGTAGGCCGATCAACCGGCCTGGATCGACTCTTCCGGACGACGCTCCAGCACCTGGTCGACCAGGCCGTAGGCCACCGAGTCGACCGCGCTCTTGAAGTTGTCGCGCTCGGTGTCGCGGGCGATCGTCTCCAGCGACTGGCCGGTGTGCTTGGCCAGCACTTCGTTCAGGCGCGAACGCAGGGTCAGGATTTCACGGGCATGGATGTCGATGTCCGTGGCCTGGCCCTGGAAGCCGCCCAGCGGCTGGTGGATCATCACGCGCGAGTTCGGCAGCGCATAACGCTTGCCGGCAGCACCCGAAGCCAGCAGCAGGGCGCCCATCGAGGCGGCCTGGCCGACGCAGATGGTGCTCACGTCCGGCTTGATGTACTGCATGGTGTCGTAGATCGCCATGCCGGCGGTGACCACGCCACCCGGCGAGTTGATGTAGATGCTGATGTCCTTTTCCGGGTTTTCCGCTTCCAGGAACAGCAGCTGCGCCACCACCACGTTGGCCATGTGATCATCGATCGGGCCCACGAGGAAGATCAGGCGCTCCTTCAACAGGCGCGAATAGATGTCGTAGGCACGCTCGCCGCGGCTGGTCTGCTCGACCACCATGGGAACCATGTTCAGGGCTTTGGTCCGGTTGTCCATTTCGTGAGGTACCTGTCTTGGGGGAAACACCCCCGCGCCAGGGCAGGCGCGGGGTATGGGGTGATCCGCCCCGTATTACTGGCGGATCGCGTCCTGGAACGACAGCTTTTCTTCGGTGTGCTGGGCACGCTCGGCGATCCAGTCGATCACCTGCTCTTCCATCACGCGGTTCTGCAGGCCAGACATCAGCTGGGGGTCGTTGCGGTACATCTCAATGACCTGCTCCGGCTCTTCGTAGGTCGAAGCGATCAGACGCATCGTTTCATTCAGGCGCTTGGGTTCCAGGCGCAGGTCGTTGGTGCGGGCCACTTCGCCCACCACCAGGCCGACCAGCACGCGCTTGGCGGCGGCATCCTTGAAGCCCTCGTGGGCATCGGCCGGGACGTCACCGACGTTCTGGCCGTTGCGGCGGGCCTGCTCGACCTGCTGGGCCAGCATGGCGCGGGCTTCGTTCTCGACCAGGCGCGGCGGCATTTCCACCGACGCGTAAGCGGCGATCAGCTGCTCGCCCACTTCGCGGCGCAGGCGGTTCATCAGGGCGCCCTTCAGCTCGCGCTCCAGGTTGGCGCGGATGTCGCTGCGGAACTGCTCGACGTCGCCGCCCTTCACGCCGAAGCTCTTGATGAAGGCTTCATCGACGGCCGGCACGACCGGCTCGGACAGCTCGACGACCTTGACGGTGACCTGCACGGTCTTGCCCGCCAGCACCGGCACGCGCCAGTCAGCCGGGAACTCGACGTCCAGGGTCTTTTCTTCGCCCTTGGCCAGGCCGACCAGGCCCTTTTCGATGGTTTCGAACATCATGCCCTGGCCGAGCACGATCGAACCCTTCTCGGTGCCTTCGGCCGGCAGGCGCTCTTCGCCGGCCTGCGACCAGGTTTCCAGCGCGACCAGGTCGCCGTCCTGCGCGCCACGGGTGACCGGGGCCCAGGTGCGACGCTGGTTCTGCAGGTTCTCGATCATCTGGTCGATGTCGGCGTCGGTGATCTCAGCGGTGTGGCGCACCACGGTCAGCTTGCTGACGTCGATGTCGCCGAAGTCCGGCACCACTTCGACGGTGGCCACGAAGGAGAATTCACCTTCCTCGCCCTTGTCGATGCGCGGGCTGCCGACGATGCGCAGGTCGTGCTCGCGCACGGCGGCATCGAAGGTTTCGCGCAGCAGGCCGTCCAGCGCCTCGCCACGGACCTGCGCGCCGAAGCGCTGCTCGATCACCTTGGCCGGCACCTTGCCCGGACGGAAGCCCTTGATGCGGGTGGTACGGGCGATTTCGCCCAGGCGGCCGTTGATGTGGCTCTGCAGACGGTCTTCCGGCAGCGAGAAGCTCAGGCGGCGTTCCAGGTTGCCGATGGTTTCGATCGAAGCTTGCATGTTGACTCCTGCCACCGGTGGCCCACGCCCCCGGCTCGATGATTGGGATGAAACGGTTGTAAGGACACGACGTCTGGGACGCGCCTGCTTGCCGCAGCCCTTTAGTTTCGCCCAATTCGGCCTGCACTGCCAGCGCGTGGCGGTCAAGGGGCCGCAGGGAGCCCGATCAGGGCGGGGACAGGCCGGCACTGGTGCGAAAGGGGGGACTCGAACCCCCACGCCTTGCGACACTGGAACCTAAATCCAGGGCGTCTACCAATTCCGCCACTTTCGCGTGGCCGGCACAGAGGTTCATTGTCGCAGGTGGGGCTGCAAAGCGGAAGGCGTGACAAAGCTGAATGTGCAGATCGACGCATTTCGCGCAGACTCGCCGGACTGCCACGGCTGGACATCCTGATGGAGCACACCGCCCCCACCCCGCCCTCCGCGCGCGCCTGGAACGCCAGGTGGAAGGCAGTTTTCTGGCTGCTCGGCCTGGCCGTGGCCGGGCACTTCCTGTGGGCCACCGCGCAGCGCTATGTGCAGGTGACGCCCGAGGCCTACGGCATGTTCTGGGACCGGCGCAGCTGGCTGTGGCTGCACATTACCGGCGGCAGCCTGGCCATGCTGGCGGGGGCCAGCCAGTTCGTGGCGGCGTTGCGCCGGCGCTGGCCCACCCTGCACCGCTGGCTGGGGCGCACCTATCTGCTGGGCATCCTGCTGGGCAGTGCTGCCGTGGTCGGGCTGCTCGTCACGACCCAGGGCTGGCTGGCACTGAAGCTCGCGTTTGCTGCCACCGGCCTTGCCTGGCTGATCACGTCATTGCGCGGCTACCGCACGATCCGCCGCGGCGAGATCGACGCCCATCGGCGCTGGATGCTGCGCAGCTACCTGGTGACCCTGTCGCCGGCGGTTTTCCGCCTGTTCCTGCTGGTACCGGCATTAATGCAGCTGGCATCGCCGCTGGTGATGGTGCCCAGCCTGCTGGTGCTGAGCTGGGCGCTGCCGCTGCTGGCGTACGAAACGGGACGCCGCCTGCCGCGACTGCGTGCGGCACCGGTCCGGGCCCGGATGGCCTGAGCCACCGCGGGCCCGGTGGGATTACTGCGCTGGCTGGGCCGGTGCAGACGAGGACGGCGCCGCTGCAGGATCGGCTTTACGCAGCTCGACCGAGGAACCGTCCGCTGCGCGGGTGACCTCGACCGGCTCGGCCGCTGCACCATCTTCCGATGGCACTGCCGGCTTCCCCGGCACCATGTCCGTACCCGCACCGCGCTCCACCGTCTGCGCGTGATCTTCGGCGGTCGCAGGCGGCTCGCCCGCCGTGCAGCCCACCAGCGCAAGCAGCAGCGCGCCAGACACGATCAGCCCTGCATTCGGTTTCATTGCAATCATCAACACTCACTCCACCTGCATGCGCCACTGGCGCGGAACATTCATTGGGAATGATGCGAAGTGCGATCGGTGAGATGCAGTGCACAGCATTGAAAACACTGATGACGCATGTAACCCAGTTTTAAGCATCGCTTCAGTAGATCCACGCCATGCGTGGATGCGCGCCACCTTTGATCGCTGGATCGCGGCCAAGAAAAAAGCCACTTGGCGAACCAAGTGGCTTTCGTCTGGTGGGCTGTCAAGGATTCGAACCTTGGACCTATTGATTAAGAGTCAACTGCTCTACCAACTGAGCTAACAGCCCGAAATCGGGGCGCGAATTATGACCCCATCCGCCTGGGGGATGCAAGCACTTCGTTCAACATCGTTGACGTCGGCGCTGCTCCGGGTACCGCACTATCTGAAGAAAAAAGCCACCTGGCATACCAGGTGGCTTCCGTCTTGGTGGGCTGTCAAGGATTCGAACCTTGGACCTATTGATTAAGAGTCAACTGCTCTACCAACTGAGCTAACAGCCCGTAAAACCCAGACGCACATTGTAGCGTGCATTCTGTTTATTGCAATACCGTGTCGGCGTTGCCGATGCGGTTGAAACAGTGGGGTGGCTGAGGGGATTCGAACCCCCGACCACCGGAATCACAATCCGGTACTCTAACCAACTGAGCTACAGCCACCACTGAAACTTTGCTTCATCGCCGATGCGGCTGGCGCTGGAGCCTGATACGTTGCCTTGAGTGGGCGGAAGCAGAAGTTCCGTCCCCGAAGCGAGTCCGGCATTTTCCGGGAGTCGCGCGGGAATTGCAAGCACTTCTTCACATTGATGTGCAGGGGCCCGCCCGGGGCCGACGGCACCCGCCACTCAGGGATCGCTGGCCGAGATGACCCGGGTCGTTTCGCCTGCTTCATCCAGGAACGCCAGCGTCGCCTCGCCCTTCGGCGTGACCTGCAACTGCAGGCGCGGATTCCCCTTTGCATCCAGCAACTGCAGCATCGCGTTGCGCGAACCGGACTTGCCGAGGAAGACGCGACGGGTGATCGCCGCCTCGCCCGCCTTGGCCAGGCGTTCGTCATCGGCCGAAAAAATCGGGCGCTTCAGGCCATCGGCCACGTCGTTGAACATCAGCCCCGCGAAACTGCCCTCCGGACCGTCCAGCCCCAGCAACTGCAGCTGCTGGTCCTGCTGGTAACGATCAAAGGTGAGGCTCATCCCGCTGTCCGGGCGCCCGTCCTTGCCCAGCGCACCGTTGAAGATCAGGCCACCGTTCTCGGTGCCCTCGTCATTGAGGAACAGCATGCCGGCCATGGGCCGCTTGTGCGCGGTGATCTCCTCGCCCTTCATGAAGCCACCGGGGAAACGCGTGCGATTGGACACGACCAGGCGCAGGGTGCCGTCAGGTTCGCGGATGTTGATGCGCTGCGCATCGATGACATCGAACGAGGCATCGCGATGGGCGCTGGCACCCATCAGCAGGCCGGCCACCGCCAGCAGGGTGACGCCGCCGCAGTACAGCGAAAGCCGCCGCTGGCTGCTGCGCAGGCGCTGCACTTCCGCGGCGAGGTCGTTGTCCCGGGCTGCCTGTTCCGTCATGCGTCTCACTCCTTTGATGGGGCACGAAATGCGGACAACGCGCTGCCCCGGACGGCCTTGTCCGAGCAATGACTGTAACGGGGGGACATGAAGAGGGCCATGCGCCGGAAGTCAGGAAAGCCTCCCTGCAATGGCGCGCCCGACAGGAATCGAACCTGTAACCGCCGGCTTAGAAGGCCGGTGCTCTATCCAGTTGAGCTACGGGCGCCCGAACCGGAACGGCGTCCAATCCGACGTAGTGGGATTGGTCGGGGTAGAGGGATTCGAACCCCCGACATCCTGCTCCCAAAGCAGGCGCGCTACCAGACTGCGCTATACCCCGGCACTGCAATCCCCTCGGGCAGGGCCCGGGGAGCTGGTCATTGTGAACAAGCGCAGCGCAGCCTGTCAACGCAGCGGGCCCGGCCACGTGCCGCCGCCACGCCACCTTGCCCGGCCATGGGCTATGCTCGCGGCAATCGGCCGGATGGCCGTAACCACCCCTTTCGCACGGAGATCTCGCATGCGCAGCGGCAACCCGGCTCTTTCCGAGTCGACTTTCCTCGATCTGGCCAGCGGCTCGGTGGTGACCCACCCCGACCAGGCGATGACCCTCAACGGCACCGTCAACAAGACCGGCATCCTGTTGCTGCTGACCGTGCTGACCGCCGCCTTCGCCTGGAACCAGTCGATCAACGACTACGGCCAGGTGATGGCCGGCGCCAAGCTGTATGCCATGGGCGGCGCGATCGGCGGCCTGGTGCTGGCAGTGGTGACCTCCTTCAAGAAGGAATGGTCGCCGGTCACCGCGCCGATGTACGCGCTGGTGGAAGGCCTGTTCCTGGGCGCCATCTCGGCCCTGTTCAACATGAAGTTCCCGGGCATCGTGTTCCAGGCCGTGCTGCTGACCTTCGGCACCCTGTTCGCCCTGCTGCTCGCCTACCGCAGCGGCCTGATCAAGGTCACCGAGAACTTCAAGCTGGGCGTGGTCGCCGCCACCGGTGGCATCGCTCTGCTCTACCTGGCCTCGTTCGTGCTGAGCTTCTTCAACATCAACGTGCCGATGATCCATGACGCCAGCCTGCTGGGCATCGCCTTCAGCCTGTTCGTGGTGGTGGTGGCCGCGCTGAACCTGGTGCTGGATTTCGATTTCATCGAGACCGGCGTGGCCCAGCGTGCGCCGAAGTACATGGAGTGGTATGGCGCATTCGGCCTGATGGTGACCCTGGTCTGGCTGTACGTGGAATTCCTGCGCCTGCTGTCGAAGATCCAGCAGCGCTGAGTCCAATCAAGCCGTAAACGACAAGCCGCGATCCGCAAGGGTCGCGGCTTTTTCGTGGGTCTCACGCGGTAGAGTCGAGCTTGCTCGACTGCCTCCGATCCAGTCGAGCAAGCTCGACTCTACGGAACCCCCACCCCATGTCCGACACATTCCACAGCTACCGCCCGGCCGAAGGCCACCGCCTGCCGCACGATCCGTTCAACGCAATCATCGGCCCGCGCCCGATCGGCTGGATCTCCAGCTGCGATGCCGACGGCGCCCTGAACCTTGCGCCGTACAGCTTCTTCAACGCCTTCAACTACACCCCGCCGATCATCGGCTTCTCCAGCCAGGGCCGCAAAGACTCGCTGCACAACATCGAGGCCACCGGCGAATTCGTCTGGAACCTGGCCACCTTCGACCTGGCCGAGGCGATGAACGAAAGCTGCCGCGCGGTCGCGCCGGAGGTCGATGAGTTCAGCCTGGCCGGGCTGGCGCCGTTGGCATCCACCCAGGTACGCCCGCCGCGCGTGGCGCAGAGCCCGGTCAGCATGGAATGCCGCTGCACGCAGATCGTGCGCCTGCGCGATGCCGCCGGCCAGGACACCAACGGCTGGCTGGTGCTGGGCGAGGTGGTGGCAGTACATATCGACGCGCGGCTGCTGGTCGATGGCATCTATGACACCGCCGCTGCCGACCCGATCCTGCGCGGTGGCGGCCCGGCCGATTACTTCCGGGTCAGCGCCGAACAGCGCTTCCGCATGTTCCGCCCGGCCTGAGCCTCAGCGCGACAGCAACACCGGCAGCGCCGAGCACAGCAGGGCGATGCCGGACGCGGTCAGCAGGCCCAGCACGATCTGCCGGAAGCGCGCCTCGCTGATGCCGATGTACAGCCGCGCGCCCAGCAGGGTCGGCACCAGCATGGCCGGGGCCACGATGGCGAAGTACGGCAGCATCTGCCGGGTGACCATGCCATTGCCCACGTAGGTGGCCATGGTCACCGCCAGCATGGCCAGGTTGAAGTTCTGGATGACCGCGCGCTGCTCGTCCTTGCCGAAGCCGCGCAACGTGCTCCACAGCGTCGGCACCGGCCCGGCGAACCCGCCGATGCCACTGAGCACGCCACCGGCCATGCCGGCCACCGCGTCGCCGATGCGCCCACCGACCGTGATCGGCGGCAACCGGCGCACCACCAGCATCACCGGGCACCAGACCGCCAGAAAACCACCCAGCAGCGCCTTGAACCAGGCCATGTCCAGCTGCGGCAGCACCAGCACGCCCAGCGGAATACCGGCCAGGCCGCCCAGCACGAACGGCAGCAGCAGGCGCAGGTTGAAGCCGCGCCGCACGGTGAACACCGCCAGCAACTGGCCGGTGAGCGCACCGAATACCGACAGCGCCGCAGCCAGGCGCGGGTCCAATCCCCATGCCCAGAACGACATCGCCACCATCCCGAAGGCGAACCCGGACAGCCCCTGTACGAAACCCGCGACGATCGCGCCAATCGCCACCAGCAGATAGACCGGATCCATCACGTTCCTCGTTGCCGCGGCGTGGCTACTCTGCCGCGCCCGTCCATGCAGCGTAGTGCGCCGCCAGGTGATCGACCAGCGCGCGCACTTTCGGTGCGAGTGCACGGGCATGCGGGTACAGCGCGAAGTAGCAGCGCTGGCCGGCATTCCAGGCCGGCAGCACGCGGATCAGGCGGCCGGCGCGCAGGTCCTCCTGCACGGTCAACGCCGTGAACAGGCTGATGCCCATGCCGGCCATCACCGCTGCGTGCAAGGCCGGCGTGGCATCAACGCGCAGGCGCTGGCCGGCCTCGATGCTGGCGCTGGCACCGCGCGGACCCTGCAGCTGCCACGGCGCACTGGCGGCGGTCGGGCTGAAGCCCAGCAGCGTGTGCTGCTGCAGGTCCGCCGCCTGCCGCGGCAGGCCGTGCCGGGCCACATAGGCCGGTGCCGCAACCAGGATGCGCGGGCAACGGGCCAGCTCGCGCGCCACCAGCTGGCTGTCCGGCAGTGACGGCGCAATGCGCAGGGCCAGGTCGAAGCCACCGCCGACCACGTCGACCAGCTGATCGTCGGCGGACAGGTCCAGCGAGACCTGCGGGTAGCGGGCGAGGAAACCGGGCAGCCAGTGCGGCAGTTCCTGGCTGGCCACCACCTGCGGCACGCTGATGCGCAGGCGGCCACTGGGCTCGGCCTGCCCAGCACGCGCGCGGTCATCGGCGGCCTGCAGGCAATCAAGCAGGCCCACGGCATCGCGGTAGTAGTCACGCCCGGCTTCCGTCAGCGACAGGCGGCGGCTGTTGCGGTCGAGCAGGCGCACCTGCAGGTGTTCTTCCAGTTGCCGCAGCTGCCGCGACATCGCCGAATGGGTGGTGCCCAGGCGCTCGGCGGCGGCGGTGAAACTGCCCGCTTCGACGATGGTGCGCAGCGCGCGCAGGGCGGCGAAGTGATCCATCGAGGGCAGCTCCCGGTAGCGGAGCCCGCGATCTGCGGGCCCCGCCAGCTTATCAAGCGCCGTCGCCGGCCCTGCGCACCGGCAGCGCCAGCAGCGCCTCGGTGCTGATGACCTCACCAAAGGCATCTTCGATCTGTGCCAGCGATGCTTCGTGCAGCGCGCGATGACCGATGCGCTGGCCGCCGGCCAGATCCAGGTCGCGGCTGGCGGTGGCATCGCCGGCCACGATCACCCGGTAACCGCGCGGCGCCGCAGCGGCATCGCGCGCTGCACCCACCACGCAGGCATGGGTCTGCAGGCCGGTGACGATCAAGGTATCGATGCCGGCGTCCTGCAGCACCGTGTCGAGCACGGTGGCCGAAGCCCCGGCGAACACGCTGACATTGTCCTTCTGCACCACCGTCTCGCCCTGGCGCGGCTGCAGATCGCGATGGAAGGCGGCATTGACGCTGTCCTGCGCGAACAGCGGCGCGCCGGCCGGCAGCACGTGCTGTACGTGGATCACCCGGATGCCATGGGCGTCGGCGAACTGCACCACGCGCGCGGCCTGGTGCAGTGCAGCCACGCCATCGGGAATGACCATGCGGCCACCGGCGAAGCCCGGCGCGGCGCTGGCATCGAAGTATTCGTTCTGGAAATCGATGACCAGCAGCGCGGTCTTCGCCGCATCGAGAGATGTGGTCGAGGGGGCACCGGCCATGTGGCGGATGGTGGGATGGGCCGGCTCGGCGGCGGCGACCGGTGCGGTGGCGGCCATGCCGATCAGGCTGGCCAGGCCGAAGGCGGAAAGGTTCATGGGCAACTCCTGTGCGGTGGGAAGCAGGCACAGGATGCGGAGCGGATGGCGCACGAACCAGCCGCCTCCGGGCACATGATCTGTGCGGGAAACGCACCGCTGCCCATAAACGCAACGGGGCGCCCGAAGGCGCCCCGCTGTGGATCAACCGAGGTTGGCCGGCCGCTTACAGGCGGCTGGCGATGGCCTGGGCGAAGCTCATGGTGGTCCCGGTGCCGCCGAGGTCGCCGGTCAGCGAATCCTTGGCTTCCATGGTGGCCACGATGGCCTTGCGCAGGCGCTCGGCGTTTTCCGGCTGGCCGATATGGTCCAGCATCTGTGCGGCCGCCAGCAGCAGCGCGCACGGATTGGCCTTGCCCTGGCCGGCGATGTCCGGCGCGGTGCCGTGCACGGCTTCGAAGATCGCCGCGTCCTTGCCGATGTTGGCACCCGGAGCCAGGCCCAGGCCGCCGACGAGGCCGGCGCACAGGTCGGAGATGATGTCGCCGAACAGGTTGGTGGTGACGATCACGTCGAACTGTTCCGGACGCATCACCAGCTGCATGCAGCAGTTGTCGACGATCATTTCCTGGAACTCGATCTCCGGGTACTGCGCGGCCACTTCACGGGCGACGTTCAGGAACAGGCCCGAGGTCGACTTGATGATGTTGGCCTTGTGCACGGCGGTGACCTTCTTGCGGCCGACGCTGCGTGCCAGCTCGAAGGCGTAGCGCACGATGCGCTCGGAGCCCTTGCGGGTGATGCGGGTGCCGGAGAAGGCGGTCTCGCCGTCAGCCGAGACTTCCTGGCCTTCGGCCAGGTACGCACCTTCGGTGTTCTCACGAACGGTGATCAGGTCGACCTTGTCGAAGCGCGACTTGGTGTTCGGGAAGGTGTGGGCCGGACGCACGTTGGCGTACAGGTCGAAGTGGCGGCGCAGGCTGACGTTGATCGAGGTGAAGCCACCACCGACCGGGGTGGTCAGCGGGCTCTTCAGCGCGACCTTGTTGCGCGCGATCGATTCCAGGGTCACCGCCGGCATCAGGTCGCCGTGCTTTTCCAGGGCCGCCAGGCCGGCGTCCGCATCTTCGTACTCCAGGCCAGCGTTGAGCTGGTCGAGGACGAACAGGGTGGCGTCCATGATTTCCGGGCCGATGCCGTCGCCGCGGATGACCGTAATTTTCTGCGTCATTGATCGATGTTCCGAACAGGGGGGAATACGCCGTCCGGACGTGCCCGGAAACGCCGGCGCTAAGGAAGTTTCACCCGCAATTATGCCTGAGCCGGGGCCGAGGTCCCAAATAGACCATGGTCCCACTCCCCGGCTCAGGCAGAATTGCCCGCGCATTCCTCCTCTACCCCCGCCTGTCGGCGCGCCCCTTCAACAAGAAGGGGCTCCTGGGCTGATAGATCGCGGTAAAGGCCCCTGCGCGCGTCCGGTAGCGCCGGGCCATGCCCGGCGGCCGTTTGTTCAGGTGTCCGCCGGCCAGCGGCCGGCGCTACCTCAGTGCTCGTGCGCTTCCGGGGCGGCGGCGCCGCCTTCAAGCTGGTCGAGGAAGTCGACCGCGCGGCGCAGGTGCGGGATCACGATGGAACCGCCGACCACCAGGCCGACCGAGAAGGTCTCGAAGAACTCCTCGCGGGTCACGCCGGCGTCCTTGCACTGGGCCACGTGGTAGCTGATGCAGTCGTCGCAGCGCAGCACCATCGAGGCCACCAGGCCCAGCAGTTCCTTGGTCTTCACGTCCAGCGCGCCGGCCTGGTAGGTCTGCGTGTCCAGGGCGAAGAAGCGCCGCACCACCTGGTTCGGCTCGCCCAGGATGCGCTCGTTCATGCGCTTGCGGAAATCGGTGAATTCGGCGATGCGGTCCTTGCTGCCGTCGTCGGCCGCGCTCATGCCTGGCCCTGCCCGGCCAGCAGCGGCTCGAGCTTGCCTTCGCGATGCAGGGCCATCATGTCGTCGTAGCCGCCGACATGGACGTCACCGACGAAGATCTGCGGCACGCTGGTGCGGCGGGTCAGGGACATCATCTTCTCGCGCTCGACCGGGTCCAGGTCGATGCGGACCTCGGTCCACTGCTGGCCCTTGCTCTTGAGGAAGTTCTTGGCGGCCACGCAGTACGGGCAGACGGCGGTGGAATAGATGGTGATGGCGGGCGAACCGCCAGCGGGCTGGGCTGTCACGGGAAACTCCACGATGGATCGACGGTCCATATATGGTACCGGTGTGCTGGAATTTCCACGCCACGACCGCAACACTGTGGATTAACGAATGGTTGCCCCCTGCCCTGCCACGCTTGGCGCGCCCTGCCCGAGGACCTCCCGCTTGCGAGCCCTGCTGCTGTCTACCGCCGTCACCCTGGCCCTGGCCATGCCGTTGGCCCAGGCCCAGGAGAAGCTGCCGGACATCGGCTCGTCGGCCGGCGAGCTGCTGACCCCGGCACGGCAGGCCGAGTACGGCGCGATGATGCTGCGCGAGCTGCGCAACTACGGCTACCTGCTGGATGACCCGCTGGTCAACGACTGGCTGCAGACCATGGGTACCCGCCTAGGTTCCAACAGCGACCAGCCCCGCCAGCCCTATACGTTCTTCATCATGAAGGACCGCCAGATCAACGCCTTCGCGACCCTGGGCGGCTACATCGGGGTCAACGCCGGCCTGGTGCTGACCGCCGAGCGCGAGGACGAGGTGGCAGCGGTGCTGTCCCACGAAATCGCCCACGTCACCCAGCAGCACGTGCTGCGCGGGGTCGAGCGCGCCCAGCGCGACCAGATTCCGATCCTGCTGGGCATGCTGGCGGCAGTGGTCGCCGCCCAGGCCAGCAACAGCACCTCCTCCGGCAACGCGACCATGGCCGCGATCAGCTCGGGCATGGGCCTGATGCAGCAGCGGCAGATCAATTACACCCGCTCCAACGAATCGGAGGCCGACCGGCTGGGCATCCGTACCCTGTCCCGCAGCGGCTACGACGTGGACGCCATGGCCGGCTTCTTCGAGCGGATGTCGGCGGCCATGCGCGGCAACGACGGCGGCTACCAGGCCCCGGACTTCCTGCAGACCCACCCGGTCAACACCACCCGCATCAGCGAGGCCAAGGCGCGCGCCCAGCAGATGAAGAAGGACACTGTGCTGCTGACCACCAGCACCCCCACCGGCGAGCGCAAGGAGCGGGTGAACCCGGCCGACCCGAGCCTGGGCGAGCCGCTGCTGCGTGGCAGCAATCCGCTGCTGCCCAGCACCGTGCTGCGCCTGCCGATCGGCCAGCTAAGCCGCGGCGCCAGCGGTGATTTCGACTGGGCCCGCGAGCGCCTGCGGGTTCTCAGCGCCGACACCACGCCGGATCTGGAGCGCGAGTACGCCGACCTGGCCCGGCGCCAGAAGGATGGCCTGACCGACGCCCAGCGCTATGGCCAGGCCCTGGCTGCCATGCGCGGCGGCCGCAGCGGCGCCAACCAGGCCCGGCAGGCCTTGGCCAGCCTGCTGCAGACCCATCCGGACAGCCTGTTCGTGGCCCTGGCCCTGGGTGAAGCCGAATCCCGTGCCGGCCAGCCGGTCCAGGCCAACGCGCGGTTCGAACAGATGCTGCGCGAGCACCCCAACAGCCGCCCGGTGGCGCTGACCTATGCCGAGATACTGAATGAACAGGGCGGTCGCGAGGCCGGCCAGCGCTCGCAGGCGATGCTGCGGCCGCTGCTGTCGCAAAGCGGTAACGATCCGGTATTCCAGCAGCGTTACGCCCGCGCCAGCGAACTGGCCGGGGACAGCGTGCGGGCCAGCGAGGCCTATGCCGAGGCGGCCTTCCTCGGCGGCCGTCCGGAGCAGGCGCTGATGCAGCTGCAGGCGCTCAAGCGCAATCCCGAGCTGGACTATGTCGGCCGCGCGCGGGTGGACGCCCGCATCGAGACGATCACCCCGACCGTACTGGAGCTGCGCCGCCAGGGTGTGCAGGACCCGGAGCTGGACCGGCGCTGAGCGCCGCATGACCGGGGCATGGCAATCAGCGCCGATCCCGGCCAGGCAGTCACAAACATGTCATCAAACCGTAGTCTACTGGCACCACTCCAGTAACCGAGCCCTACGGTGTCCTCGTGCAGAAACGCATCCTGATCGTCGATGACGAGCCCGCGATCCGCGAAATGGTCGCCTTCGCCCTGCGCAAGGGCGATTACGAACCTGTCCACGCCGGCGATGCCCGCGAGGCCCAGACCGCGATCGCCGACCGCGTCCCCGACCTGATCCTGCTGGACTGGATGCTGCCCGGCACCAGTGGCCTGGACCTGGCCCGCCGCTGGCGCAAGGAAACCCTGACCCGCGAAGTGCCGATCATCATGCTGACCGCGCGCGGCGAAGAGAATGACCGCGTCGGCGGCCTCGAAGCCGGTGTCGACGACTATGTGGTCAAGCCCTTCTCGGCACGCGAACTGCTGGCCCGCATCCGCGCCGTCATGCGCCGCGCCCGTGACGATGACGAGGACGGCAGCGTGGCGGTCGGCCCGATCCGCATCGACGGCGCCGCCCACCGCGTGTTCGCCAACGACCAGCCGGTGCCGATCGGCCCGACCGAATACCGCCTGCTGCACTTCTTCATGACCCACCCCGAGCGCGTCTACACCCGCGCCCAGCTGCTGGACCATGTGTGGGGCGGCAGCGTGTACGTGGAAGAACGCACCATCGACGTGCACATCCGCCGCCTGCGCAAGACGCTGGAGCCGTTCAATGCCGAGAACATGGTGCAGACCGTGCGCGGCGCCGGTTACCGCTTCTCCACCGCAACCTGAGCCTCGTCGTGCCGGCACCGCGCACCTGCCGGTGCCGGTGTCGGCAACTCTGCTATAACCCTCGGTTCACCGCGTGAACCGCCGCCTCCAACGACGAGACCGCAATGCCCCGCCACATCCGCTCCGCCTGGTTGAAGACGCTGGCCTCCGTGGCAGCGGTATTGGTGCTGGCCGGCGTGGTCGGGTGGTTCAGTGGTCACCTGTGGCTGTGCATCGCGCTGGCCGCACTGGGCACGCTGGCCTGGCATTACTGGCGCCTGCGCCGCGTGCTGCGCCGGCTGACCGCGCGCCAGCGCTGGGAAACCGCCGAGGAAGGGTCCGGCGTGTGGAACGAGCTGGACCGCCTGCTGTACCGCAACCAGGTGGAAATGCGCGTGCGCAAGCGCCGCCTTCTGGACATGCTGCGCAGTTACCGCGCCGCTGCTGCGGCCCTGCCTGATGCAGTGGTGGTGCTGGACCGCAACAGCCAGCGCGTGCAGTGGTTCAACGAAGCGGCCACCGCCCTGCTCGGCCTGCATCATCCCGGCGATCTGGGCGAAGCCCTGGTCGAGCGCCTGCAGCCGATGCCGCTGGCGCACTGGCTGGCCGGCGGCCGCAATGCCGAACCGATCCTGGACGTGCCTTCGCCGGTGGATCCGGCAATCCGGCTGAACCTGCGCCTGATTCCGTATTCTTCCGATTACTGGCTGCTGATCGCCCGCGACGTCAGCAAGCTGCTGCGCCTGGAACAGGTGCGCCGCGACTTCGTGGCCAACGTCTCCCACGAACTGCGCACCCCGCTCACCGTGGTGCACGGCTACCTGGACATGATGGATCCGGAAGACTTCCCCGGCACCGGCCCGATGCTGGAAGAAATGCGCAAGCAGAGCCAGCGCATGGCCCAGCTGGTGGAAGACCTGCTGACCCTGTCGCGGCTGGAATCGCAGGAACACAGCGAAGCGGAGACCGTGGCGATGCAGCCGATGCTGGCCACCCTGCGCCGCGAAGCCGAAGCGCACAGCCAGGGCCGCCACCAGATCAGCATCGACGACCTGGCCGGCGTGGACCTGCTGGGCTCCACCAAGGAACTGCACAGCGCGTTTTCCAACCTGGTCACCAACGCGGTGCGCTACACCCCGGCCGAGGGCCGCATCGCCGTGGAGTTCCGCCGCGAAGGCGACGGCGTCGTGCTGGCCGTGCGTGACAGCGGCTACGGCATTCCCGCCACCCACCTGCCGCGCCTGACCGAACGTTTCTACCGGGTGTCCAGCAGCCGCTCGCGCGAGAGCGGTGGCACCGGACTGGGCCTGTCCATCGTCAAGCACATCCTCGGCCTGCACCACGCACGGCTGGAGATCGAAAGCGAAGTGGGCAAGGGCTCGGTGTTCTCCTGTCATTTCGATGCCGACCACGTGCGCCCGCGCGAGTCCGCCCCCCTGACCTCCATCGAAGAATGAAGCCATGAGCAGCCTCGGATCCCTCCCCCTCCCCGTGAGCCCGGACAACGATCCACTGCGTGACCCGGCGCTCTACATCAACCGCGAACTGTCCCAGCTGGATTTCAACTTCCGCGTGCTGGCACAGGCGATGGATCCGCAAGTGCCGTTGCTGGAGCGCCTGCGCTTCATGTGCATCTCCTGCACCAACCTGGACGAGTTCTTCGAGATCCGCGCCGCCGCCGTGCGCCACGCGCAGGAATTCGGCCTGCCGCCGGCCCCGGACGGCATGAGCCCGCAGGCCATTCTCAACGCCATCCACGACCGCGCCGCCGAACTGGTGGACCAGCAGTACCGCTGCTGGAACGAGACGCTGCGCCCGGCGCTGGCCGAGGCCGGCATCGGCGTGCTCGGCCGCCATTCCTGGAACCACCGGCAGAAGCGCTGGCTGCGCGCGTACTTCCGCAACGAGATCATGCCGGTGCTGTCGCCGCTGGGCCTGGACCCGGTGCATCCGTTCCCGAAGATCCTCAACAAGTCGCTGAACATCGTCGTCGTGCTGAAGGGCACCGATGCGTTCGGCCGCGCCGGCCACCTGGCCATCGTGCGCGCGCCGCGTTCGCTGCCACGCATCATCCAGCTGCCGGAAAGCCTGGGCGGCGGGCAGAACTTCGTGTTCCTGTCCTCGGTGCTGTCGGCGTTCGTCGACGAGCTGTTCCCCGGCATGGAAGTCCAGGGGGCCTACCAGTTCCGCGTCACCCGCAATTCCGAGCTGGTGGTGGACGAGGAAGAAGTGGAGAACCTGGCCCTGGCCCTGCGCGATGAACTGGTCGACCGCGGCTACCGGCCGGCGGTGCGCCTGGAGATCGCCGAGGACACGCCGAAGGACATCGTGCGCACCCTGCTGCAGAACTTCGGCCTGACCGAAAACGCGGTGTACCGCATCGATGGCCCGGTCAACCTCAACCGCATCATCCAGCTGTACGACCTGGTGCCGCAGCCGGACCTGAAGTACCCGCCGATGAACCCGCGCACGCTGCGCGACAGCGACGGCATCTTCGAGATCACCCGGCGCCAGGACCTGCTGCTGCACCATCCCTTCGATGCCTTCACCGCCGTGCTGGACCTGATCAAGCAGGCGGCGGTGGACCCGAACGTGCTGGCCATCAAGCAGACCCTGTACCGCACCGGCAAGGATTCGCTGATTGTCGATGCGCTGATCCAGGCCGCACGCAACGGCAAGGACGTGACGGTGGTGGTCGAGCTGCGCGCGCGCTTCGACGAAGAAGCCAACCTGGGCCTGGCCGACCGCCTGCAGGAAGCCGGCGTGCAGGTGGTGTATGGCGTGGTCGGGTTCAAGACCCACGCCAAGATGCTGCTGATCGTGCGCCGCGAAGGCCGCAAGCTGCGCCGCTACGTGCACCTGGGCACCGGCAACTACCACAGCGGCACCGCCCGCGCGTACACCGACATCAGCCTGATCACCGCCGATGCGGACATCGGCAATGACGTGCACCTGCTGTTCCAGCAGCTGTCCGGGCTGGCCTCGAAGATGAAGCTCAAGCGCCTGCTGCAGTCGCCGTTCACCCTGCACACCGGCATCCTCGCGCGCATTGAACGCGAGACGCGCATCGCCGCTGCCGGCCGCCCGGCGCGCATCATCGCCAAGATGAACGCACTGAACGAGCCGCAGGTGATCCGTGCGCTGTACGCCGCCTCGCAGGCCGGGGTGCAGATCGACCTGATCATCCGCGGCGCCTGCACCCTGCGCCCGGGCGTGCCTGGCGTCTCGGACAACATCCGCGTGCGCTCGATCGTCGGCCGCTTCCTGGAACACAGCCGCGTGTACTGGTTCGGCAACGACGGTGCGCCGGAGCTGTACTGCGCCAGCGCCGACTGGCTGGAACGCAACCTGCTGCGCCGGGTCGAGACCTGCTTCCCGATCCTCGACCCGGATCTGGCCAAGCGCGTGTACCGCGAAGTGCTGCAGAACTACCTGGACGACAACCTCAACGCCTGGGAGCTGGATGCCGAGGGCATCTACCACAAGCGCACCCCGGCCCACGACGAAGCGCCGCATTCGGCCCAGATGGCGTTGATGCAGGGCCTGTAGGCCGCCCCGGTGGGTCCCGACCGTGGGTCGGGACACGAGCAGTGCCGACCAACGGTCGGCACCCACCAACGGCAGCGGCCCACTCCGCCCCCCGCGGAACTCCCCCTACAAAATGTGAAGGCGATGCGGTGACGAGCACACCGCCCCTTCGGCTAACATTCGTCCATGCCGCATACCACCACGACTCCGCCCGCATTGCAGGATGGCGACCTGCTGGCCGCCATCGACCTTGGCTCCAACAGCTTCCACATGGTCATCGCGCGCTACACGCTCGGCCAGTTGCGGGTCATCGACCGCCTGCGCGAAACGGTACGCATGGCCGATGGCCTGGATGGCAAGGGCGGCCTGTCCAGCGCCGCACGGCAGCGTGCGCTGGAATGCCTGGCCCGCTTCGGCCAGCGCATCCGCAACGTGCCCCCGCACCGCGTGCGCGCCCTGGCCACCAACACCGTGCGCCAGCTGCGTTCGCCGCAATCCTTCCTGGTGCCGGCTGAAACCGCGCTGGGCCACGCCATCGAAGTGGTCAGCGGCCGTGAAGAAGCGCGACTGATCTACCTCGGCGTGGCCCATGCACAGCCGCCCAAGGCCGACCAGCGCCGCCTGGTGATCGACATCGGTGGCGGCTCCACCGAATTCATCATCGGCAAGGGCATGCAGACGCTGGAGCGCGAAAGCCTGCAGGCCGGCTGCATTGCCAGCACGCGCCGCTTCTTCCCCGGCGGCAAGCTCAGCCGCAAGCGCTGGAAGGACGCACTGGCCGAGATCGGCCGTGAGTTCCAGCCGTTTGCCAGCAAGTACCGCGCGCTGGGCTGGCAGGAAGCCCTTGGCTCGTCCGGCACGCACAAGGCAATCAGCGAAATCTGCGCCACGATGAAGCTGAGCAAGGGCGCGATCACCGCCGAGGCCCTGCCGCAGCTGCGCGACGAACTGCTGAAGGCCAAGAAGATCGACGACATCGTGCTGCCCGGCCTGTCCGCCGACCGCCGCCCGATCATCGCCGGTGGCATCCTGGTGCTGGAAGCCGCCTTCCAGGCCCTGGGCCTGGAGAAGCTGCTGGTCAGCAAGGCAGCCATGCGCGAAGGCATCCTGTATGACATCGTCGGCCGCGCCGGCGAGAACGATCCGCGCGACGAGTCGGTGGCGGCGCTGACCCAGCGCTATGGCATCGACACCGTGCAGGCCGACCGCGTGCAGGACACCGCCCTGTCGCTGCTGGAGCAGGTGCAGGAGCGCTGGAAACTGGATGCCGACGACGCCCGCATGCTCGGCTGGGCCGCGCGCCTGCACGAGCTGGGCCTGATGATCGCCCACAGCGGTTACCACGTGCACGGCAGCTATGTGCTGGAGAACTCCGACATCGCCGGTTTCTCGCGGCAGGAACAGCAGATGCTGGCCGCACTGGTGCGCAGCCATCGGCGCAGCGTGGGCAAGTCGGCCTTCGATGCCCTGCCTGAGCGCCTGCTGCTGACCGCGCGCCGCCTGACCGCCCTGCTGCGGCTGGCCGTGCTGCTCAACCGCGCGCATGAAGACGCGCCGCTGCCGGCGCTTGAACTGACCGCCGACGACACCCGCCTGTCGCTGATCGTGCCGCAGGCGTTCATCGACCCGCGGCCGCTGCTGCGCGCCGACCTGATCGGCGAGACGGAGGGGCTGGCCGGGCTGGGCATCCAGTTCCGCCCCTTCGTGGCCTGATCCGCGCTGCCGGGAGCCCCCCGGCCAGCCGCCGCTGCCTGCCCTGACGACGGCCCCTAACGGGGCCGTTTTCGCGTGCGCGTTTGCGCATTCTGGAAAATGAACGGGCGTTCAGGCTTCGACACTGTGCCGAATCTGGCGATTTCACCATGACGCTAAGGCCTTGCTTTTATTAAATTTAGATGAAATTCAGCCGACAACTTTCGACATATTTTGCTGCAACCCCTTTACATCCCGTTAACGAACGAGAATAAATCGAAGTCGCCGGCTCAATCGCTTTGATGCGAGCCGACATTTGCCGGGGCTCCTTTGGCCCTGCACCCGAAGCTTCTGAGAGAGAGAGACGCGATGACTTCACGCACCACCGTGCTGGGCAAGGCGATCCGCCACGCCCTGATCGTCGGCACCGCAACGATTGCGCTGCCTGCATTCGCCCAGGACGGCGCCCCTACGACCCTGGACCGCATCGAAATCACGGGCTCGCGCATCCGCCAGGTCGACGTGGAGAACGCGAACCCGGTGCTGGCGATCTCGCGCACCGATATCGAGCGCCAGGGCTTCAGCTCGGTGTCGGACATCCTGCAGAACGTCACCGCCATGGGCAGCCCTGCGATCAGCCGCGCCAATGTGCTCAGCGCGGGCGAAAATGCGGGTGGTACCTACATCGACATGCGCAACCTGGGCGCTCAGCGCACCCTGGTGCTGGTCAACGGCAAGCGCCTGGGCATCAGCACCTCCGGCTACCAGGACGTGTCGACCCTGCCGGTGTCGGCGGTGGAGCGCATCGAAGTCCTGAAGGATGGCGCCTCGGCCATCTACGGTTCGGACGCCATGGCCGGCGTGGTCAACATCATTACCCGCCATGATGCAAACGGCGTGACCGCCAACGTCTACCACGGCCAGTACAGCCAGGGTGACGGCGCCCGTGACCGCTTCGACGTGGTCGCCGGCTGGTCCAACGACCGTGCCTCGATCACCATTTCTGCGGAGCATTCCGAAGAAAAGGCCGTGTGGGCCAAGGACCGCGGGTTCAGCGCCTTCGGCAATACCGACCGCCACCCGACCGAAGCCTGGACCACGGTCAGCCAGTACGGCCAGATCACCGGCCTGAAGGGCCCGGGTTGTGCCGCTGCAGGTTGTGGCTACTCGCTCAACCGCGGCAGCGATCCGCTGAACCCGGCCAACTACCACATCACCAACGCCAGTGCCCCCGACGGCGACGTCAGCAACACCAACCAGCAGATGCACCTGAACTATCCGCTGAAGCGGGACTCGGTGTTCGTCGATGGCCGCGTGAACATCACCGATTCGATCCACTTCAGCACGCAGCTGGGCTACAACAAGCGTGATTCCAGCCGCCAGATCGCCGGCTATCCGCTGCAGTCGTCCACCGCTGGTATCGGTGCGATGTCGGTCAACAGCTACTTCAACCCGTTCGGCAGCCAGCACGGCTATGCCACCCCGACCGCCGTGGCGTGGAACCACCGCACCTGGGAAGTGCCGCGCGTCAGCGACAGCTCGCTGAAGACCTATCGCGCCGTGGCCGCCTTCGGCGGCTCGTTCGATATCGGCGAACGCTACTTCGACTGGGAAGTGGGCTACCAGTACAACAAGAACGAGCTGCGCCAGCACGCCACCGGCAACCTGCACAAGCAGCGCGTCAAGGATGCCGTCGGCCCGTCGTACTACAACGCGGCCACCGGCAAGGTCGAATGCGGTACTGCCGCTGCGCCGATCGCCAACTGCATGGTCTGGAATCCGCTGATCGCTGCAGGCGTGGTTGATCCTTACGGTCTGACCGGCAACCAGGCCCTGATCGACTACCTGATGCCGGCTGAGAATTCCACCGGCAAGACCGTTGGCAAGAACTTCTTCGCCTCCATCGCCGGCAGCATCGTCACTCTGCCGGCCGGTGACCTGGGCTTTGCGTTCGGCCTGGAAAACCGCAAGGAAACCGGTGAGTTCATTCCCGACGCGCTGGCCCAGACCGGCGCCACCACCAACCTGGCCGCTGGCCCGACCGGTGGTGGTTACAAGGTGAAGGAAGCCTACCTGGAGCTCAACGTCCCGGTCCTGGCGGACCTGCCGGGCGCCAAGGAACTGAGCTTCAACGCCGCTACGCGCTTCTCCGACTACGACACCTTCGGCAACACGCTGAACAGCAAGTTCGGCTTCAAGTGGCGTCCGATCGACCAGCTGCTGGTCCGCGGCACCTGGGCGGAGGGCTTCCGCGCCCCGACCATCAACGATCTGTACGGCGGCGGTTCGGAGACCTTCACCACCGGCTACGCCGATCCCTGCGATACCGTCTACGGCCCGTCCAAGGACAGCGCAGCAGTACGCGCACGTTGCGCTCGCGACATCGCCAACGCCGATACCTACCGCCAGCTGAAGCAGGGCCTGGTACCGATCACCAGCAGTACTGACCAGACGCCGGTGCCGTTCACCAACGGCTCGAACCCGAACCTCCAGCCGGAGACCTCCAAGAGCAAGACGCTGGGCGTTGTGTGGAGCCCGCAGTTCATCCAGAACTTCAACGTCTCGCTGGACTGGTGGAAGATCCGCATCGACAACACCATCATCGCCGACAGCCCGAACCAGATCCTGATCGACTGCTACGAGCAGGGCATCGACACCCGCTGCCTGCAGTTCACCCGTGATCCGGCGCTGGGCATCGTCAACAAGCTGACCTACGGCAATCGCAACGCCGGTTTCCTGGAAACCGAAGGTTACGACATGGACCTGACCCATCGTCTGGCAACCGACTCGATGGGTACCTTCTCCACCAACTGGTCGACCACCTACGTCAGCTCCAACGTCTTCCGCTCGACCAACGACGGCAAAGTGGTGCCGACGCCGATCAACGGCATCGCCACCAACACCGTCAGCGGTTTCCGCGTCCGCTCGAACCTGACCCTGGGCTGGGATCTGGGCGACTTCGGTATCAGCTGGACCGCGCGTTACTACTCCGGCGTGAAGGAACAGTGCCTGGACGCGGTCAAGCACGCGGACGAATGCTCCGATCCGGGCGTGCGTGCCCCCTGGTACCCGGGTTCGCGCAACTACAACGAGCGCGGCTCGGTCACCTTCCACGACGTGCAGTTCCGTTACAACCTGCCGTGGGATGCCACCGTTTCGGTCGGTGCCAACAATGTGTTCGAGAAGTACGGCCCGAACATGTACAGCAAGCCGAACTCGGTGTTCTCCTACTACGGTGGCTATGACATCGGCCGCTTTGTGTACATGAAGTACCAGCAGCGCTTCTGATCCATCGCGCCGCCGCATCTGTTGAACAACCACGGCCCTTCGGGGCCGTGGTTTTTTTTGTCGCTAATGAACAGAAGGCGGCCGCGCCAAAGCGATGGCGTGGCGTCTTCAGGCGCTCTCTCGTTCTGCACTGCAACGCACACAAGTTCTTGAACCTCCGCAGGTAACGCGGAATACGACAGCGCAGATGCAGCCACCGGTCGCTTTCTGCCTTTACGGAATTTGAACGCTGCGCGTTAGTGGCGTGCCGTCGCGACGCAGGTCGTGGCGGCCGGACAAGCCCGCGCTTCGGGCGTCCGTTTCCGCACATCAGAGAGAGAAACCGCATGACGCCGAGCACCTCCCCGTTGGGTTGGGCGATCCGCTGCGCGCTGGCCACCGCCGGCACCGCGGCCGCCCTGCCCGCACTGGCGCAGGATTCCGCCGCCACGGCCGGACTGGCCCAGAATTCCCACGCCCCGACCACGCTGGACCGTATCGAGATCACCGGTTCGCGCATCCGCCAGGTCGATCTGGAAACCGCACAGCCCGTATTGACCATCAGCCGCGCCGACATCGAACGGCAGGGCTTCAACTCGGTGGCCGATATCCTGCAGAACCTGACCGCGATGGGCAGCCCCGCCGCCAGCCGCGCCAGTCCGTTGTCAGCAGGCGAGTCGGCCGGCGGCAGCTTCGTGGACATGCGCGGGCTGGGCGCGCAGCGCACCCTGGTGCTGGTCAACGGCAAGCGCATGGGCATGACCACCGGCGGGCTGCAGGACATTTCCACCCTGCCCGCCGCCGCCGTCGAACGCATGGAAGTGCTCAAGGATGGCGCATCGGCCATCTACGGGTCCGATGCGATGGCCGGCGTGGTCAACATCATCACCCGCCGCAACGTCGAGGGCATCAACGCCAGCCTCTACCAGGGCCAGTACAGCCAGGGCGATGGCGACCGCACGCAGTACGACGTGGTGGGCGGCTGGTCCAACGACCGCGCCTCGATCAGCTTCGCTGCCGAACACGTCGAGGAGAAAGGCGTCTGGGCGCGCGACCGCTGGTTCAGCGCCTACACCAACACCGACCGCCATCCTGCCGATGGCTGGACCACGGTGGGCCAGTGGGGCCGCATCACCGGCTTCAATGGCCCGGGTTGCAGCAACAGCCGCGGCTGCAGCTACTCGCTGGATCGTGGCGTGGCGCCCGGTGGCCCCGACAGCGTCCACCTGAGCGACGACACGCCGTTCACCGGCGATGTCAGCAACACCAACCAGCAGATGCACGTGCAGACACCGATCAAGCGTGATTCGATCTTCGTCGATGGCCGCGTCGCGCTGACCGATGCGCTGCACTTCAACACCCAGCTGGCCTACAACCGACGCGAGACGACCCGGCAGATCGCCGGCTATCCGTTCCAGTCCGGCGCCGCGGGCATCAACCCGATGTCGAAGGACAGCTGGTTCAATCCGTTTGGCAGCCACCACGGTTACCAGGCTCCCAGCGACGTGAACTGGAACCGGCGCCTCTGGGAAGTCCCTCGCGTGAGCGTCAGCGACCTCACCACCTGGCAGGGCGTGGCCGCCTTCGAGGGCAGCTTCGAGCTGGGCGCGCACGGCTTCGACTGGGAAGCGGGCTACCAGTACAACCGCAGCGAACTGACCCAGCGCGCGACCGGCAATCTGCACAAACAGCGCGTCGAAGACGCCACCGGCCCTTCGTTCTACAACGCCGCCACCGGCAAGGTCGAATGCGGCACACCGGGTGCGCCGATCGCAGGCTGCATGCCGTGGAACCCACTGGTGCCCTATGGCCAGCACGACCCCAATGGCCTGACCGGCAACCCGGCACTGATGGACTGGCTGTTCCCCGAGGAGATCAGCCGTGGCCGCACCACCAGCCGCAACCTGTTCGCCACGGTAAGTGGCACCGTGCTGACCCTGCCGGCCGGCGACCTGGGCATGGCCGTCGGCGTGGAGAGCCGCCGCGAGGATGGCCGTTTCATTCCCGATCCGCTGGCCCAGACCGGCGCCACCACCAACCTCGCCGCAGGGCCGACCGGCGGCGGCTACCGCGTGGACGAAGCGTACCTGGAGCTGAGCGTGCCGCTGCTGCGCGACCTGCCCGCGGCGCACGAGCTCACCGTCAGTGCGGCCACCCGCTATTCGGACTACAGCACCTTCGGCGACACCCTCAACAGCAAATTCGGCTTCACCTGGAGGCCGATCGAACAGGTCCTGCTGCGCGGCACCTGGGCGCAGGGCTTCCGTTCGCCCACCATCGCCAACCTCTATGGCGGCGGCTCGCAGACCTTCACCACGGGCTTCCGCGACCCCTGCGATACCGTGTACGGCGCGGCGGCTAGCAGCCCGGAGGTGCGTGCGCGCTGCGCGGCCGACATCGCCAATGCCGACAGCTACCGCCAGCTGGGCCAGGGCAACGTGCCCATTGAAAGCAGCAGTGGCCAGACCCCGCTGCCGTTCACCAATGGCTCCAACCCCGACCTGCAGCCGGAAACCGCAACCAGCCGCACCCTGGGCGTGGTCTGGAGCCCGGGCTTCGCGCCCGGCCTGAACATCGCGCTGGACTGGTGGAAGATCCGCATCGACGACACCATCGTGGCCGACCATCCCAACGACATGCTGCGCGACTGCTATGAACTGGGCATCGCCGAGCGCTGCGCCGGCTTCACCCGCGACCCGGCGCTGGGCATCGTCAACCAGCTGAAGTACGGCGTGCGCAACAGCGGCTTCCGCGAAACGCAAGGCTATGACCTGGAACTGAGCCATCGCTGGGAAACCGACTGGGGCACCCTGCGCACCGACTGGAAGAGCACCTACGTGGTGTCGTCGCTGGAACGCAGCACCAATGACGCCGGCGTGGTGCCAACACCCGGCAACGGCCTGGCCAGCGCGGGCGGGATCGGCTTCCGCACCCGCTCCAACCTGTCGCTGGACTGGGAGCGTGGCAATTTCGGCATCAACTGGGGCGTGCGCTACTACTCGGCAGTGAAGGAACAGTGCTTCAGCCCGCGCCTGCATGCCGACGAATGCTCGCACCCGGGCCAGCAGGCCCCGTGGTACAGCGGCGTGCGCAACTACAACCGCCGCGGCTCGACCACCTTCCACGATGTGCAGGTGCGCTACAGCCTGCCGTGGGACGCCACGGTATCGCTGGGTGCGAACAACGTGTTCGAGAAGTACGGCCCGATCATGTACACCCAGCCGAGCGCGAACTTCTCCTACTACGGCGGCTACGACATCGGCCGCTTCATCTACATGAAGTACCAGCAGCGCTTCTGATCCACGGCACGGCCCTTCGGGGCCGTGCTTCTGCGTACGGCGCGGCCGTCATCCGACGGTCGCAAAGCGGTAACAGGCACTACATGGGCAGGCCCGAGCATGCCGGAAAACCGGAGGCCCGCCATGCGCCATGCCATTGTCACCGAGACCTATCCGCCGGAAGTCAACGGCGTCGCACTCACCGTGCAGGGCCTGGAACTGGGACTGCGTGCGGCCGGCCATGAGGTCGACCTGATCCGTCCACGACAGGCCAGTGAAGCACTGGAATCGGCGCCCGGCACGCTGCTGGTGCCGGGCGCCGCCCTGCCCCGCTACCCGGGCCTGCGCTTCGGCCTGCCTGCGCCGATCCGCCTGGGCCGCCACTGGCAGAAGCAGCGGCCTGACGCGGTGTACATCGCCACCGAAGGCCCGCTGGGCTGGTCGGCGCTGCGCACCGCCCGCCGCCTCGGCATTCCGGTGGCGACCGGCTTCCACACCCGCTTCGACGAATACCTGCCCGACTACGGTGTGGCCTGGCTGCAGACGGCAGCGATGCGCTGGATGCGCCGCTTCCACAACCAGGCCGATGCCACCCTGGTGCCGACCCGCGAACTGCAGCACTTCCTCACCGACCAGGGCTTCGAGCGCGTACGCCTGCTGGCGCGCGCGGTGGACAGCCAGCAGTTCGATCCCAGCCGGCGCGATCCCGCATTGCGCGAGGAATGGGGCGTGGACGGCAACGGACTGGTCGCCATCTACGTGGGCCGCATCGCCGCCGAGAAGAACCTCGGGCTGGCAGTTAAGGCATTCCGCCGCCTGCAGCAGGTGCGGCCGAAGGCACGCTTCGTGTGGGTCGGCGACGGCCCGGCACGGGAGAAGCTGGCCCACGAGAATCCCGATTTCATTTTCTGCGGCATCCAGCGCGGCGACGCCCTGGCCCGACATTTCGCCAGCGGCGACCTGTTCCTGTTCCCCAGCCGCAGCGAGACGTTCGGCAACGTGACCCTTGAAAGCATGGCCTGCGGCCTGGCCACCGTGGCCTTCGACTACGGCGCTGCGCGCGAGTACCTGCGCAACGGCGAGAACGGGGCCGCCGTGGACACCGACGAACAGTTCATCGAAGCGGCCGTGCAGCTGGCCAGCGACGATGCGCTGCGCCGCGAGCTGGGCAGCAACGCCGCCCGCGCGATGAAGCGCCTGCACCCGCAGCAGGTGGTGGCCGAATTCGAAACGCTGCTGGCCGAACTGGCCCAGGCACGGAGGACCGGACATGCGCACAACGCCGCTTGAAGGACTGGCTGGCCGCGAAGCGCGGCTGTGCCGCCGGGCCAACCACTACTGCCGGCGCCGCCGCGTGCGTCGCCTGTTCTCGATCATCAGCCGCCTGGGTGATGGTGTCTTCTGGTACGTGCTGATGGGCGCGCTGGTTCTGGTCGATGGTTTCGACGGCCTGCGCGCATCGGTGCACATGGCCGCCACCGGCCTGGCCGCACTGCTGCTCTACAAGGGCCTGAAGCGCTGGACCCGGCGCCCGCGGCCATATGCGGCCGACCTGCGCATCCGCGCCTGGGTGGCACCGCTGGACGAGTTCAGCTTCCCCTCCGGCCACACCCTGCATGCGGTGTCCTTCACCATCGTGGCGCTGGCGTACTACCCGTGGCTGGCGCCGCTGCTGGTGCCGTTCACCTTCGGCGTCGGCCTGTCGCGCGTGGTGCTGGGCCTGCACTACCCCAGCGACGTGCTGGCGGCCACCGGCATCGCCGCGCTGCTGGCCTCGGCCAGCCTGGCCTGGCTGCCGCTGCCGGTTTGACGCGGTCGCGCCCGCCAGGCCATGCCCGGCGAGCCGATGCCCTAGAATGCCTGCATGACGACGCTGTTCATTTCCGATCTGCACCTGGACCCCAGCCGTCCAGCCATCACCGACCTGTTCCTGCGCTTCCTGCGCGAGGACGCGCCCGGCGCGGACGCGCTGTACATCCTCGGCGATCTGTTCGAAGCCTGGATCGGCGATGACACGCCCTCGCCGGCCGCCGATGCGGTGGCCGATGCGCTGAAGGTGCTGTCCGACAGCGGCGTGCCGGTGTTCTTCATGCGCGGCAACCGAGACTTCCTGCTGGGCGAGGACTATGCGCGCCGCGCCGGCCTGCGCATCCTGCCCGACCCGTGCGTGATCGAGCTGTACGGCCGCCCGGTGATGCTGCAGCACGGCGACCTGCTGTGCACCGACGACATCCCCTACCAGCAGTTCCGCGCGCAGACCCGCGACCCGGTGTTCCAGGCCCAGTTCCTGTCGCACCCGTTGGCCGCACGCATTGCGTTCGCGCAGAAGGCGCGCGATGCCAGCCAGGCACGCCAGTCGGAAATGAAACAGGGTGACCGCGCGCAGTTCGAGACGGTGACCGACGTGGCCCCGGCCGAAGTCGAGGCCACCTTCGTGCGCCACGGCGTGGACACGATGATCCACGGCCACACCCACCGCCCGGCCATCCACACGCTGCAGGCCGGTGGCCGCAGCTGCACCCGCATCGTGCTGGGCGACTGGTACGAACAGGGTTCGGTGCTGCGCGTGGATGCCGACGGCTGGCGCCTGGATTCGCTCAAGCGCGAATGATGGCGTGCCAGGAAGGCGCCGGCCGAGGTCGGCGCCTTCCTTCCGCGTGTGCCAACCGAGGTTGGCATCTACCCGTTTCCTGCCTCAGCGGAAGCCGGCCACCGTGTGCTTGGTGGTGACCAGCACGCGCTGGTTGTCGGCTGAACTGGCAATGCCCATCGGAATGCCGTTGTAGCTGATGTTCGGGTTGGACCAGTAGTTCAGGCGCGGGCAGCCGCGGGTGCAGTCATAGGCCATGATCGTGCGCCAGCCGGTACCAGTGGCCGGCTCGTAGCGGTAGCCGTGGCCGAAGGCATACGGCGAGGTGCTCGGATCGTTGGCGATGTCATGCCGGGCACTCTGCAGGTGGCCGATCTCGTGGGCGAAGGAGTAGTACCCGGTCGCGCAGTCCCAGTACACCGCTGCGAACGCCGTGGCCGCCGTCGAGCCGATGCCCGACGCCAGGCCGCAGTAGCTGGTGTTGTTGATCAGCAGGACGCCGACATCGGCCGTCGTGCTGTTGCGGCTGGCATGGATGCTGTCCATGTAGCCGTCACTGGTCGTGCGGAAACGGGCCAGGTCGGTGGTGAAGTTGCCCGACTCGGTATAGCTGGTGGTTTCATACCCGGCCAGCTGCATGGTGATGCCGACATTGCTGTTGGCATACCCCTGGTTGGATTCGGCCACCGCCAGCTGCACCAGCGATTGCATGTTGCCGCCATAGGCCGCCACGGCGGCATTGGTGGCCACCACCAGCACGCGGATGGTCGCGGGCGTGCCCGACGATGCCTGGGCGATGCCGATGCGATCCTGGTCCGCCATCGGAATCTTCGGCAGCTGGTTGTAGTCGGCCGGGTGGTCGGCAGGCATCCGCGTTTCATCCACCGCCACCAGGATGTGGCGATCGCCCAGCGGGCGCAGCCGGTACAGCTTGCCGTCCTTGCGGATCGAGCCGGTGAGCGTGTTGCCCGAGCGCACCACGATCAGTGAATTGCCCGGATCGTCCTGGCCATTGGAGGTCGCCTTCTGCAGGCGGTCCGACGGCGTGCGGATCTGCCCGTACCAGATGCTGCCACCGTCAGGCAGCGCCTCGACCCTGCTGCGGATCGCCTGCACCTTCTGCCCCAGCAGTTCGAATTCCAGCTGCGGCTGCGCGGTGGCAGCCGCGTCGATGCGCACTTCCTGTACCGTGGCCGTGGACGGCGTGGACAGCAGCCGGGCCAGTGCGGGATCGCTGCCGGCCGAAGCACGGCTGAGGATGGTCACCGGTTCAAACAACGGCGCGGCACTGGCCGCCGCCGCCACCGAAAGGCCCAACAACACGCCAACCGCCGTTCTACCCATCGATCTGGACATCATTCTGGTCGCTCCTGGAAGTGAGGTGGACAGCCTTGATGCATCACGACCCGGTTTGCCGGGTCTGGCCATTCGGCCTGTCCAGCGCATGTGAATTCAATAGAGGACAGGCGTCGGCATCCGGATCTGTGATCCACGGCCTCGGCGTTCAGGCAGGTCAAAAACGCCAGTACACTTCGCCAACACATGGCGTTCGCGCCACCGTGACGCGGCCACGACGGGAAACGCACATGGCACCAGGACAGCACCAGGCAGATGCGTACGCCGATCCCGGCGTGCTGCGCATTGGCCTGTTCTTCGACGGCACCCGCAACAATGCGCACAACCTCGCGCGCGGCCGGCCGCAGTCGCCGCAGCCACGCCCTGCCCTGCTGCGCGCCGACGATGACTCGACTTACCAGAGCCGGCTGACCAGCAGCTACGACAACGGCACCACCAACATCACGCGGCTGTACCAGCTGTACCCGGACAGCCGGCGCACGCCCGGCGTCGGTGCGTCGCTGGCGATCTACATCGAAGGTGTCGGCACCCGCGATGACGCCGAGGACGACCTGATCGGGCTGGCCTTCGGCGCGGGTGCCAGCGGCGTGCGCGCCAAGGTCCAGCGCGCGCTGCAGGTGCTGCTGCCGGCGGCCCTGGCCGCGCTTGCCGCGCAGCGGCGTACCCCGCTGCACAGCGTGCAGGTGGACCTGTTCGGCTACTCGCGTGGCGCGGCCGCCGCACGCGATGTCGCCAACCAGCTGCACGGCTGGGACGGCGCGCGCTGGCGACAGCTGCTGCAGCAGGCGGGCCTCGTGTGCGCGGTGGATTTCGCGGTACAGCGCCCGGCGCTGCGCTTCATCGGCCTGTTCGACACCGTGGTGGCGGTCAGCGGTGGCCGTGCCGATGAGCGGCCGCAGCTGGCCCTGCCTGCCGGCATCGCCGGCCGCGTGGTGCAGCTGGTGGCCCGCGATGAACACCGCCAGCACTATCCGCTGACCACGGTGGCACCGACGCATGCCGAGATCGTGCTGCCCGGCGTGCATGCCAACATCGGCGGCGGCTACGACCAGACCGAGGAAGGGCCGAAACTGCTGAGCCGGCCGCACCGGCAGCAGCTGCGACGCCCACCGGTGCCCGACTACCAGACGCCCTCACTGGCGCAGCTGCAGGCGACCACGGTCTACGCCGAAGCGCAGGCCGATGCCGAACGCTGGCGGCAGCAGCTGGGCCTGGACGAGAAAGAGGTGTGGGTGGATGTCTGGCACCAGTGGCAGCAGCAGCGCCGTGCCGGCAGCCGCAGCGTACTGCTGAGCCCCGTGCTGTACGTGACCGCAGCGGTGGTGCTGCGCCGGCCCATCGACTGGCGCTACCAGCTGATCGGCCTGCAGGTGATGCAGCGGCAGGCCAGCGAAGCCGGCGTGCAGTGGACGGCCGCGGCGGCCGACGTGGCGGACTGGGCGCTGCCTGCCAACCTGCAGCCGATCGCACGGCGCTTGCTGGAGGGACAGGCACTGACCCCGACCCAGGAAGCACTGCTGCGCCGCCGCTACCTGATGCAGTCGGCGCACTGGAACTTCGATGCACTGGGCGACACCGCGCTGACCTACGCGGCCGATGCCGGCGTGAGCGAGTTGCCGTACCGGCCCGGGCCCGGCCTGTTCTACATCAACCGGCCGACGGTGGACGGCAAGCGCGTGGTGTTGCCCAACGCGTGACGCGCATCCACGCATGGCGTGGATCAACCCGCGACCCGACGCGTTACGTGCATCGCGGCCCGGTACCTGAAGTAGATCCACGCCATGCGTGGATGACGCCAGCGGCGTGATCAACCCGCCTGTTCGATCAGGTTGGCCAACTCGTCGGCGTCGAAGCCTGCCAGCAGGCGCGCTTCCAGATTGAACGGACCGTGCAGGTAGCCGCCGGCATATTCCAGCAGCAGTTCCTTGAAGCGTGCGCGCGGCTCGACGCCGGCGCGTTCGCAGTACCAGCGGTACCAGCGCGAACCGGCAGCAACATGCGCGACTTCCTCGCGCAGGATCACTTCCAGCACATCGGCGGTTTCAGCGTCGCCGACATTGCGCAGCTTCTCGATCATGCCGGGCGTCACGTCCAGCCCACGCGCTTCCAGTACCCGCGGCACCAGCGCCATGCGCGCCAGACCGTCATGCGCGGTCTTCTCGCACATCTCCCACAGGCCGTTGTGCGCGGGGAAATCGGCGTACTCGTGGCCATGCACCTGCAGCCGCTCGCGCAGCAGCAGGAAGTGCCGCGACTCGTCGTCGGCGCAGCTCACCCAGTCGGCATGGAACGCCGCGGGCAGGCCACGGAAGCGATACACCGCATCCCAGGCCAAGTCGATCGCGTTCAGTTCGATGTGGGCAATGGCGTGGATGAAGGCGGCGCGGCCTTCCACTCCGCCCAGTCCACGCCGCGGCACCTGCCGCGGGTGCACCAGCACCAGCCGCGCGGGGCGGCCGGGCATGCGGATCGCTTCAGGCGGCGGCGCGTCGGCGGCCACCTTCAGGCGCCCGGCGCGGAACGCCGCCGCGTAGGCCTGGGTCAGCGCCACCTTGCGCAGCGGGTGGGCTTCGGCCAGGCACTTCTGCGCAGCGCGCAGCAGGTCGCCACCGACGTCGGGCACATCGACCACGGCTGTACCTCAGGCGCGGCGCTTGTGCTTGGCGTCGTCCGAACGCAGCTGCTGGATGCGCTCGAAGTAGCCCGGCTCGATGCCCGTCGGGTAATGGCCGTTGAAGCAGGACGAATCGAAATTGCGCAGCGCCGGATTACCCTCGCTCACCGCCGCTTCCATGTCCTCGATGTCCTGGTAGATCAGCCAGTCGCAGCCCAGGTGGGCTTCGATCTCTTCCACCGTGCGGTTGTGCGCCACCAGCTCCTCGGCCGCCGGCATGTCGATGCCGTAGATGTTCGGGAAGCGCACCGGCGGCGCGGCGCTGGCCAGGTAGACCTTGCGCGCGCCCGCATCGCGGGCCATCTGCACGATCTGCTGGCTGGTGGTGCCGCGCACGATCGAGTCGTCCACCAGCAGCACCACGCGGTTGCGGAACTCCAGGTGGATCGGGTTGAGCTTGCGGCGCACCGACTTCACCCGCTCACCCTGCCCCGGCATGATGAAGGTGCGGCCGATGTAGCGGTTCTTGATGAAGCCTTCGCGGTACTTCACGCCGAGCACGTTGGAGATTTCCAGCGCGGCATCGCGCGAGGTGTCCGGGATCGGGATGATGGTGTCGATGTCGTGGTCCGGGCGCAGGCGCAGGATCTTCTCGCCCAGCTTGATGCCCATGCGCATGCGCGCCTTGTGCACCGAGACGTTGTCGATCATCGAATCCGGGCGTGCGAAGTACACGTATTCGAAGATGCACGGGGTGTGCTCGGCCGGATCGGCGCAGATTTCCGAGAACAGCTCGCCGCGCGCGGTGATCACCAGCGCTTCGCCCGGCTGCACGTCGCGCACGCGCTGGAAGCCCAGCACGTCAAGCGCCGCCGATTCGGACGCCACGATGTATTCGTCGCCTTCGGCGTGGCTGCGCTTGCCCAGCACCAGCGGGCGGATGCCATGCGGGTCGCGGAAGGCGACCAGGCCCAGGCCCAGCACCACGCTGACCACCGCATAGCCGCCCTTGCAGCGGCGGTGCACGCCGGCCACGGCACGGATCGCCGCTTCCGGGCTGAGCTGGCGCTGCTGTTCCAGTTCGTAGGCAAACACGTTCAGCAGCACTTCGCTGTCCGAATCGGTGTTGACGTTGCGGCGGTCCTGCTCGAACACCTGGCGGCGCAGGTCCTCGGTGTTGATCAGGTTGCCGTTGTGGGCCAGCGCGATGCCGTAGGGCGAATTGACGTAGAACGGCTGCGCTTCGTCCATGCCTTCCGAACCCGCGGTCGGGTAACGCACGTGAGCGATGCCGATGTTGCCTTCCAGGGTGGACATGGTGCGGGCGTCGAACACGTCGCGGACCAGGCCGGTGGCCTTCTGCACCCGCAGGCGGCTGCCGCTGGCGGTGGCGATGCCTGCCGCGTCCTGGCCGCGATGCTGGAGGACGGTCAAGCCGTCATACAACTGCCCGGCGACGTTCTGGTTGCCGACGATTCCGACGATGCCACACATGGTGCGAGGTCTCCGCTGGGCCGTGCCCAGTTACAAGGAAGGTGGCCGTACCTGGCCTGGGGTTCCGCCCGCAGCGGGCGCGGGCCGTGCCGGACGCTCGGGCGCCGGCTCGATGCTGCTGGGCAGTGCCGAAGCCGCGACGGGCTCCTGCTGTGCGTCCACGGGCCGCGGCCATCCGCCGCCCGCCACTACCTCGTTGAGGACGCCATTATCGCCTGTGATGACCGGCTTGCCCAACACCTGCACAGCAGATGGGGCGTTTTCCGGCAGGGGCAAGGGCAGATGGTCGGGCAGCAGGCCATCCAGCGGCAGGCCCTCCCCCCAGGCCGGCAGTTGCGCCTGCATCCAGGCGACGGCCGGCTGCAGCAGCGGCCGCAGCTGCGACTGCTGCCACGACGGCTCGCCCGGCAACGCAGTGAAGCCCGCCAGCAGCAGCAGCACGCTGGCCAGCAGCAGCCCGCGCAGCAGGCCCAGCGCACCGCCGAGCAGGCGATCCACGCCGCCCAGCAGGGTCAGCTTGATGGCAGCCTTGAGCAGCAGGCCCAGCAGGCCGACCACCACCACCGTTGCGATGAAGACGCCCAGGTAACCGGCCAGGTAGTGACCACTGCCGGGCGGCTGCGGCGCGGCCCAGGCGTGTGCGGCCTCACTGCCGAAGGTGAAGGCGGCCCAGGCCGCAAGCAGCCAGGACAGCAGGGCGACGACGGTGCCGATGAAGCCACGCATCAGGCCGAACAGCACCGAGGCGGCAATCAGCACGCCCAGCACGATGTCGATCACGTCGCCCCCTCCTGCTTACGGCGGGCGATCGGCCGGATCATGGGTGTGGTCGCACCATGCCGGCCACGCCGACCTTGGCGGCGACCTGCGCCTTCAGCTGCTCGGCGTCGGCGCGGTTGGCCACCGGCCCGACGCGCACGCGATGCAGGGTGCCCTTCTCGGTGCGGACCTGCTCGACGAAGGCGCTGAAACCGGCGGCGCGGACCTTGTCGCGCAGCGCATTGGCATCGTTGGCCTGGCCGAATGCACCCAGCTGCACGGCAAAGCCGATGCCGCTGGCAGCCGGGGCTGCTGGCGTGGCCGGGGCCTCGGGCTTGCTGGCCGTTGCTTCCGGCTTCGGCTGCGGCTTGGCCGGTTCAGGCTTGGGCTGCGGCTTGGGGGCTTCCGGCTTGGGGGCCGGCGGCGTGGCGGCGGCCGGGGTGCTGGCCGGCAGGCTTTCGCTGCGTACCGGGTTGGCGGCAGCCGACGGCGACGGTGCAGCAACCGGCGTGCTCGCGCTGGGCGCGGCCGGGGTGGCAGCCACGGCCGAAGACGGCGCGGTACTGGCATCCAGGGTGATGACTTCTGCCTTGACGTCGCCACGGACCTTCACCGCCTGCAGGCGCGCGGCTTCGGCCTGCGCGCGGTCGGCATACGGCCCCACGCGTACGCGCCAGGCCGGGCGGCCATTGATCGATGCGGTTTCGGTGAAGCCCGGCAGCTGCGAACGCTTCAGGTAGGCGATCACGGCATCCGCATCGGCCTGGCTGCCGTAGGCACCGAAGGTGACGGCGTAGTTGCCGGCGGCAACGGCTGGCGAGGTATCCACGGTGGGCGGGGTCGCCGGCGCAGCGGCGTCCTCGACCGGCTTGGCCTGGCCGCTCTGCAGGCCGGTGGCGCCACCGGCCGGGGCGACCAGCGGCAGCTCACGGGTTTCGAACTGGCCATCGGCCGGCGCGTCGGGCGCGGCGATGGGCACGTTGGCCACGCCGCTGTCCGGGGCAGGCCCCTTGACCAGCATCGGCAGGAAGATCACGGCCAAGGCCACCAGGACGATGGCACCAATCAGACGCTGTTTCAGGGGCGTATCCACGTGAGGCAGGCGACAGGCTGGAGATGGGTCGATTATACGGGTGCCGGAGCGGACGGCGTCGGCGCTGGCTGAACGTGGATCAGGGGTGGTCCTGCAGCCACTGCAACGCTGCCGCTGCGGTGTGGAACGAACCGAACACCAGCACCCGGTCGCCGCGCTCGGCCTGGGCCAATGCCTGCTGCAGCGCCTGCTCGACGCTGTCGGCCAGCGCGGCCGTCGCGGCCGGGGTATCGGCCAGGCGGGCCTGCAACTGCTGCGCGGTCTGCCCACGCGGGCCTTCCAGCCCGGCCAGGGTCCACTGCGCGACGCTGTCCTGCAGCGCCTGCACCACGCCTGCGGCGTCCTTGTCCTGCAGCGCCGCGTACACCGCCAGGGTGCGGCCGGGCGCCACTTCGGCGTTCAGCGCGCGGGCCAGCTGGCCCGCGGCCTGCGGGTTGTGGCCGACGTCCACGCGGATCTGCACGCCATCGCGCTCGAAGGCCTGCATGCGGCCGGCGATGCGCGCGGCGGCGATGCCGGCGGCCCAGGCCGCACGCGGCACCGGCCGGTCCAGCGCGCGCAGTGCGGCGATGGCAGCACCGGCATTGGCCAGCTGGATCGGAGCGGCCAGCGACGGGGTCGGCAGTTCCATGCGCAGGCCGACATCGCGCCAGCGCCAGCGCTGGGCGTCGATCGGCTCATAGAAATAATCACTGCCGCCGCGGATGGCATTGGCGCCCACCAGGTAGGCGCGTGCCAGCACGCTGGACGGCGGGTCGGTCTCGCCCAGGATCACCGGCTTCCAGCCGCGGATGATGCCGGCCTTCTCGGCGCCGATCGCCTCGCGGTCCTCGCCCAGCCACTCGGCATGGTCGATGTCCACGGTGGTGATGACCGAAACATCGGCATCGATGATGTTGACCGCATCCAGGCGCCCGCCCAGGCCCACTTCGAGCACGGCCAGGTCCAGCCCGGCATCGGCGAACAGCTGCAGCGCGGCCAGCGTGCCGTACTCGAAATAGGTCAGGGTGATGTCACCGCGCGCCGCTTCCACCGTGTTGAACGCCGCGACCAGCGCGGCGTCGTCCACGTCCTGGCCATCGATGCGCACCCGCTCGTTGTAGCGCAGCAGGTGCGGCGAGGTGTATGCGCCGACCTTCCAACCGGCCGCACGCCCGATGGCCTCGATGAACGCTACCGTGGAACCCTTGCCGTTGGTGCCACCGACCACGATGGTGCGCTTGGCCGGCGCGCCCAGGCCCATCGCGGTGGTCACGGCGCGCACGCGCTCCAGGCCCATGTCGATGGTCGCCGGGTGCTGGCGTTCGATGTAGTCCAGCCAGTCGGCCAGGGTGGTCGGGGTGTTCGTCACGGCAGGGGTTCCAGCAGAAGCAGATGGTTCGGGATCAGAGCGCGCGGTGCTTGGCTTCGCCGAAGAACGGCGTGTGGTGGGCGCAGTCGTTCAGGCGCACCACCTCCAGGCTGTCCAGGTCGGCGCCTTCGAGCAGGTTCAGGGTGGTCGGGGCCTGGCGGAAGGTCCACAGGCGGGAAATCGGCAGGCCCAGCACCTTGCACAGGATCACCCGGTTGACCGCGTCATGGGCGACCACCAGCAGGGTGTCATGTTCGCCGAGGCCTTCGGCGGCACGGGCCAGGCCGCGCCAGCTGCGCTCGAGCACCAGGCGCAGCGATTCGCCGCCGGGCATCAGCACGGTATCGGGTTCCTCGCGCCAGGCCTTCAGGCGCGACGGGTCTTTTTCGTTGATCTCGCTGGCCAGCAGGCCTTCCCACTCACCGTGGGCGATTTCCTGCAGGTCCGGTTCGGTCTGCAGCATGCCGGCGCGGTCGGCGCCGAGGGCGAGCTGGGCGGTCAGCTGGGCGCGCGACAGCGGCGACGCCACGGCACGGGTGATGTCCACCGAAGCGAGACGGGCGCCCAGGGCCTGGGCCTGGGCTTCGCCGATGGGCGAAAGCGGGATGTCGATCTGGCCCTGGTAGCGGCCTTCGGCGTTCCACGGCGTTTCGCCGTGACGGGCAAGCAGGATGCGCATGCGAACAAGGGGTCCTGGGGGGAGGAGGTTTCCGCGTTTCGTTCACATCCTGTGAAGTACGCGGAACAGGGATGATACCTGTTCGGCGGACCCGGCCGGTCGGGCATGAAAAAACCCCGCGACCGGGGTCGCGGGGTTTCAGGTTGCAGACGGTTACCGCCAGCGTTGCCGGCCAGCGGCCGGCACTACCTTATTTGGCCAGGTCAGTAGATCCACGCCATGCGTGGATGATCCGCCCGGTGGAGTTGCCGGCCAGTGGCCGGCACTACCTTATCTGGCCAGGTTCAGTTCCTTCAGCAGCTGCGGCGCCGGCGCCACTTCCTGCATGATCCACTGCATGTAACGGCTGTCCACGGCGATCATGCGGGTCATCACCGGGTCGAACACCCAGTTGGAGCTGACCGATTCCCAGTTGCCGTCGAAGGCCAGGCCGACCAGCTTGCCGTGCGCGTCCAGCACCGGCGAACCGGAGTTGCCGCCGGTGATGTCCAGGTTGGACAGGAAGTTCACCGGCACCGAACCGATGCGCTTGTCTTCCAGGCCGCCGTAACGCTTGGCCTTGACCGCATCCAGCAGCGCCTTCGGCGAATCGAACGGGTCTTCGCCGGTTTCCTTGGCCGCCACGCCTTCCAGGGTGGTGAACGGGGTGTACTGCACGCCGTCCTTGCCGTAGCCCATGACGTTGCCGAAGGTGATGCGCAGCGACAGGTTGGCGTCCGGGTAGACGAACTCGCCCTTGCTCTTCTTGTAGTCGGCCACGGCCTGCAGGTACAGCGGACGCGCGGTCAGCGATTCGCCTTCGCGGATCTTGCGCTGTTCTTCCTGCTTCAGCAGCGCCGGCATGACGGCCACCGCGTACTGGATCGCCGGATCGGTGCTGGCTTCGAAGGCGGCGCGGTCGGCGTTGAACCACTTCAGGCGCGTGTCGAGGTTGCCCAGCTCGGTGCCCGACAGCTTGCCCACCAGCGACTTCACGGCGGCCTCGTTGCTGCCGCCCAGCCACGTGTTCAGCACTGCGTTGTCACGCTGCGCGGCCGGCAGGGCCACGTACTGGTCCAGCCAGTAGGTCTGCAGCTGCTGGTCCATCTTCGCCACGTAGCGGCGGTCCATCTGCTTCAGGCCACCTTCGATGGTGGTCAGGTCGCGCTGCTGGTAGCCCGCTTCGCGCTCGGCGTCCGGCTTGGCGCGCTCGATCGACAGGCGGTACAGGGTGATGGCGGCGCTGACCGCCGAGGTGTTGTTGAACTGCGACACGAACAGGTCGCGCTCGCGCGTGGCCTTGCTGGTGTCCAGGTGCTGGAGCAGCTGCGCGTGCGCGGCCAGGGCCGGCTTGCCGGCGGTGCCCTGCTTCTTCAGCCACGCCAGCACGGCCGCTTCCTCGGCCTGCTTCTGGCCAGCGGCATCGATGCGCTTGAAGCCTTCCAGCTGGCCCAGGTAGTTCTTGGCCACGTTGTTCATGCTGGCAGCGGTGGCGGCGTACTTCACCTTCACGTCCGGGTCGGCCTTGCCGGCCTCGTCGATCATCTTCAGCACCGCGTTGTAATGGCGGGCGATGGTCGGGTAGGTGAAGCTGGCGGTCTCGTTGAATTCACCGGCCAGGGCGTAGCGGTTGGTGCGGCCCGGGTAGCCGGCCACCATCACGAAGTCGTCGGCGCCCAGCGGCTGGTCGGCGAACTTCAGGAAGTGCTTGGGCTGGTAGGGCACGTTGTCGGCCGAGAACGCCGCCGGCTTGCCGTCCTTGCCGACGTAGGCGCGGTAGAACGAGAAATCGCCGGTGTGGCGCGGCCACATCCAGTTGTCGATGTCGCCGCCGAACTTGCCGACGCTGCCCGGGGGCGCGTAGACCAGGCGCACGTCCTTGATTTCCATGTTGCGGAACAGGCGGTAGGTGTTGCCGCCGCTGAACGAGTACAGGCGGCAGCGGAAGCCGGCGTCGGCTTCACAGGCGGCCACCTGGGCCTTGTCGAAGGCATCCAGGGCGCGGCTGCGGGCCAGCGGATCCTTGCCGGCGGCGGCGATGGCGGCCTTGGCCTGGGCCGTGACGTCGGTGATCTGGTCGAGCACGAACACGCGGGCGTTCGGGCCGGCGCTCAGTTCGTCCTTCCGGGTCGGCGCGTTGAAGCCGTCCTTGATCAGGTTCTTCTGCGCGGTCGAATTGAGCTGGATGGCGCCGTAGGCACAGTGGTGGTTGGTGACCACCAGGCCCTGCGGGGAGACGAAGCTGGCGGTGCAGCCACCCAGCGCAACCACCGCACCCATCGGGTCGCCGGTCAGGTCGGCCAGCTGTTCAGGGGACAGCTTCAGGCCGGCCTTCTGCAGCGGGCCGGCAATCTCCGGCAGCTGCTGCGGCACCCACATGCCTTCGGCGGCATGGGCGACCTGGACCAGCCCGAGGCTGGCGACGACGGAGAATGCAAGCAGGTTCGAGCGCATCGAGCGGCCCCTGGTGAAAGAACCGCCGAGTGTAGCCCAGCCCCCTGCCCCGCCCCGATGCCCGGAAGTCATGGGCCGCGCCTGGCCGCTTCGCGCCCTCTCCCGGCCGGTGATCTCCGCGCTCGCGGGGAGCGTCCAGAGGGCGCGTGGCCACCCTGGCCGGGACCATTGGCGCCATGGATGGCGCCATCGAGCACCATGGAGGGGATTTTGCGTGTCCTGGCCAGGGTGGCCGCGCGCCCTCCCCCAGAAGAAGGCAGGCGCCGCCGTTCGCGCTGCGTTCGAAACGCCCGTGCTCCCCGGCCTTTCGTTCCGCCAACGCACCCGCAGCGCAACATGGGAATTCCGCCCGGGCCTCTATAATCCGCGTTTTCCCCCTGATGAGTTCCACCCGATGGCGCAGCAAACGATGAAGGCCCTGGTCAAGCGCGAAGCAGCCAAGGGCATCTGGCTCGAAGAGGTTCCGGTGCCGACGCCGGGTCCGAACGAGGTCCTGATCAAGCTGGAAAAGACCGCCATCTGCGGTACCGACCTGCACATCTACCTGTGGGACGACTGGAGCCAGCGCACCATCAAGCCGGGCCTGACCATCGGCCACGAGTTCGTGGGCCGCATCGCCGAACTCGGCTCGGCCGTCACCGGCTATGAAGTCGGCCAGCGCGTCTCGGCCGAAGGCCACATCGTCTGCGGCCACTGCCGCAACTGCCGCGGCGGCCGCCCGCACCTGTGCCCGAACACCGTCGGCATCGGCGTCAACGTCAACGGCGCCTTCGCCGAATACATGGTGATGCCGGCCAGCAACCTGTGGCCGATCCCGGACCAGATCCCGTCGGAACTGGCCGCCTTCTTCGACCCGTACGGCAATGCCGCGCATTGCGCGCTGGAATTCGACGTCATCGGCGAAGACGTGCTGATCACCGGCGCAGGCCCGATCGGCATCATCGCCGCCGGCATCTGCAAGCACATCGGCGCACGCAACGTGGTGGTCACCGACGTCAACGACTTCCGCCTGAAGCTGGCCGCCGACATGGGTGCCACCCGCGTGGTCAACGTCGCCAACCAGTCGCTGAAGGACGTGATGAAGGAACTGCACATGGAGGGCTTCGACGTGGGCCTGGAAATGAGCGGCAACCCGCGCGCCTTCAACGACATGCTCGACTGCATGTACCACGGCGGCAAGATCGCCATGCTGGGCATCATGCCCAGGGGCGCCGGCTGCGACTGGGACAAGATCATCTTCAAGGGCCTGACCGTGCAGGGCATCTACGGCCGCAAGATGTACGAGACCTGGTACAAGATGACCCAGCTGGTGCTGTCCGGTTTCCCGCTGGGCAAGGTGATGACCCACCAGCTGCCGATCGACGATTTCCAGAAGGGCTTCGACCTGATGGAAGAAGGCAAGGCCGGCAAGGTCGTGCTGAGCTGGAACTGACCGCCATACGGTAGCGCCGGGCCATGCCCGGCGTTGCGGCAAAGAAAAAGGCGCCCATCGGGCGCCTTTTTCGTGGGCAACAGCAGCGCCGGATCAGTTGCCGATCGCGACGGTGAACACGACGCGGTTGTCGGCCAGCTTGCCGTTGTTGTCGCGGCCTGCGCCATCGGTGCCGTGGTAGGCCACGCCCAGGTTGAACATGCCGAACTGACGGGATACGCCGACGTTGAAATCGGTGTAATCCTTGCCGTAATCCGTTTCAAGCGTGGTGCGGCCGACGTTGGCGCTCAGCGTGAAGTCCTGCGGCAGGCCCCACTCCCCGCCAACGGCGTAGTACCAGCTCTTGGTATCCGAACCAGAAAGGTCGTTGGTGTAGGCCACGGTAAGCTTGTACTGCTCAGCAAACGTGGTGGTCGTGATCAACTCGTTGTAGTTCAGTTCGCTGGCACCGGGATAGGTGTAGCGGTTGAGCAGCACGTCGAAGTTGACCTTGTCGCTGACGTCGATGCCGTAGCCGATCAGGTAGTCCAGCTCGACGTTCGGGTCGCCCGGCCCGAAATCGACACCCGATCCCCACACACCGGCGTAAAGGCCAACCGGGCTGGTATAGGTGAAGCCAGCCTGCAGGGTGGGATCTTCATCAGTCTGGGAGACGCCACGGAACACGTAGTCGGACACGCCGGTCACGTTCCAGCTGTACGGCGATGCGGCCTCATCCTGGGCACTGGCGGCGAAGGGGGCGAGACAGAGGGCGGCGGCGAGGGCGAGGCAGCTGCGGGCAGGCTTCATGTGCATCTCCGGATGGCGGTGGCGGGGGGAGGCGGGGGGCGCGGCCGGCGGCATCGCTACCGGTTCACGGTTTTTTAACCTGTTTGATATTGCGATGCAACATGTGCCGGCCATGGCGATGGCCCGCTGCGGACGGCTGCCGGCCACCGTTGCCCGGTAGAATCAGCGGTTTCCCGTGCTGAGCCGTGCCCACGCCATGACCGAGACCTCCTCTGCCCTGACCCGCCACTACGCCGAGGAACTGGACGCCATCCGCGCCCAGGGCCTGTTCAAGTCCGAGCGGATCATCACCAGCCCGCAGTCGGCCGAGATCACCCTCGACGATGGCCGCACCGTGCTCAACTTCTGCGCCAACAACTACCTGGGCCTGGCCGACCACCCGGACCTGATCCAGGCGGCCAAGGACGCCCTGGATACCCACGGCTTCGGCATGGCCTCGGTGCGCTTCATCTGCGGCACCCAGGACCTGCACAAGCAGCTGGAAAAGCAGATCGCCGACTTCTTCGGCAAGCAGGACACCATCCTGTATGCGGCCTGCTTCGATGCCAACGGCGGCCTGTTCGAGCCGCTGCTCGGCGAGAACGACGCGATCATTTCCGACGCACTGAACCATGCCTCGATCATCGATGGCGTGCGCCTGTGCAAGGCCAAGCGCTTCCGCTACGCCAACTGCGACATGGCCGATCTGGAAGCGCAGCTGCAGGCCGCTGACGCCGCCGGCTGCAAGACCAAGCTGATCACCACCGACGGCGTGTTCTCGATGGACGGTTTCATCGCCCCGCTGGACGAGATCACCGCGCTGGCGAAGAAGTACAACGCCCTGGTGCACATCGACGAATGCCACGCCACCGGCTTCCTCGGTGCCAGCGGCCGCGGCTCGGCCGAAGTGAAGGGCGTGCTGGAGAAGATCGACATCATCACCGGCACCCTGGGCAAGGCCATGGGCGGCGCCCTGGGCGGCTTCACCTGCGCCAGCGCCGAAGTGATTGAGCTGCTGCGCCAGCGCTCGCGCCCGTACCTGTTCTCCAACTCGCTGCCGCCGCACGTGGTCGCCGCCGGCATCAAGGCTTTCGAAATGCTGGCCGCCGCCGATGACCTGCGCGACACCCTGGTGGAAAACACCCGCTACTTCCGCGAAAAGATGGTTGCCGCCGGTTTCGACGTGAAGCCGGGCGTGCACCCGATCAGCCCGGTGATGCTGTACGACGCACCGCTGGCGCAGAAGTTCGCCCAGCGCCTGCTGGAAGAAGGCATCTACGCGATCGGCTTCTTCTTCCCGGTCGTGCCCAAGGGCCAGGCACGCATCCGTACCCAGATCAGCGCCGCACACACGCGCGAACACCTGGACCGCGCCATCGATGCGTTCACCCGCATCGGCCTGGAACTGGGCGTCATCAAGGGCTGATCAGAACCGGGGGCGGATCGCCACAGGGTAGCGCCGGGCCATGCCCGGCGGTTTCCCGATGTCCGCGCTACGCGCTCGCCGGGCACGGCCCGGCGCTACCGGCGTGACGCACAACGCGCGTCACTTCTTCTTTTTCTTCTTGTCCTTGGGCTCGTCCTTGCTGGCCACCACCACCGGCTTGGCGGCGGCGTCCTGCGCATTGCCCTTGGCCACGCGGATGCCGTTGGCCTTCATCCAGGCATCGAACTCATCGGCGGTCATCTTGTGGTCGCCGTCGCTCATCATGAAGCGGTAACTGCCGCGGCCGTCCAGTTCCGGGGTTTTCACTTCCACCACCGGCGTTTCCACCGGGACTTCGGCCTTGGCCACTTTCTTGTGGCCACTGCAGGCGGCCAGCAGCGCAAGCGGCAGCAACAGGCCGGCGCAGCGCAGGGTTCGGTCGAGGGTCGGGTACATGGGCACGCTCCGTTCAAGTAAATCGAAAACCAGGCGCCCCCTACGCCTGGAACGGTGGCCGGCGGCTGCCGGCCGTGGGCCGGACATCAGCCCGGTGCAGCGGCCCCCAGCCGCTGCTGGTCGCTGACCTCCAGTACCCGCCACTGGCCCTTGCCGAGATCGCCGAGCGCCAGCCCGCCGATCGCAACCCGGACCAGGCGCAGCACCTGCAGGTCGAAGGCCGCCAGCAGGCGGCGGATATGGCGGTTGCGTCCCTCTTCGAGGACCACCTCCAGCCATGCGGTCTTGTCGCCGCTGCGCAGCACGCGCACGGCCCGGGCGACCAGGAACTCGCCCTCGTCGTCGATGCCGGCCTGCAGCGCGGCCAGCGTGGCCTCGTCCGGCAGGCGGTCGATCTGTACGTGGTAGGTCTTGTCCGGCCCGGTCTGCGGGTCGGTGAGGCGCGCGGCCCACTGCGGGTCGTTGCTGAACAGCAGCAGGCCCTCGCTGGCCTTGTCCAGCCGCCCGACGGGTGCGATCCAGGGCAGCCCGGCGCCATCGAAGCAGCGGTAGACGGTGTCGCGGCCGCGCTCGTCCTGCGCGGTGGTCACCACCCCGCGCGGCTTGTTGAGCATCAGGTACAGGCGCTTGGGCGCGCCCAGCGGCTGGCCGTCCACGTCAATGGGCGGTGCAGGCTGCGCGATCGGGAATTCGGGATCGCGGACGATGCGCCCGGACACCCGCACGCGGCCATCGGCGATCCAGCGTGCGGCTTCGGTGCGCGAGCAGACGCCTGCCTTGGACAGCACGCGCGCCAGGCCATGGCGGACACCGGCGGGTGCGGCAGCGGGCTTCGCACGCCCACGCGGGGCGTGGGAGCGGGCGGCGGGGGTGGCAGGAGGGCGGCGCGTGCGCAAGCCTCTGCTCCCCGCGCGGCTTACTTCTTCTCGCCCGGCTTGGTCTCAGCCGGTGCTTCGGTGGTGGCCGGGACGGCAGCGGCAGCCGGCGCCGGGCGCGCCTTGACCACGCGCACGCCACGCGCCTTCATCCAGGCGTCGAACTCTTCAGCGGTCATGCGCTTGCCGTTCTGGCTCATGTCGAAGCGCCACGGCGTGTTGTCGAACTCGGTCTGCGGCTTGTAGGCGGCCGGATCGTTGGGCTTCACCGCCGGTGCGCTGGGGATGGCCTTGGCGATGTTCTGGCACCCATCGATGCGCAGGCGCTGCAGCACCTGGTCCAGCGACTGCGAGGGATCGTAGCTGCTGCCCAGCACGCCGGCAGACATGCCCAGCTGGGTACCGCGGATGTACAGCTCATCGGCCACCGGCGCGATGGCCGTGGCCGGCAGGGGCAGCGGCGAGGCGCTGGTGTTGACCGAGCAATCGACCGCCGCGTGGGCGACGGGAACCAGGGCCAGCGCCAGGACGGCGGCCGATGCAGAGCGCAGCATGAGGGGCATCCACGAAAGGAAGTGACGCGGCGAGTTTAGCAATGCCGCGACAGCTTTCAAGCGCCACTTTCAATGAATACGGCAACTCATTGGTTTTGCGGGCAAAATACCGACGAACGGTTGCCAACAGCGGGAGCGACCCGCGTTCCAGGGCCCACAAACAACAAGACCCGGCCGAAGCCGGGTCCTGCTGTGTCTTACTGGCAGAGCGTCAGAACTTAGTTCTGGACGTTCAGCTCGGTACGACGGTTCTTGGCGCGACCTTCCGGGTTGTCCGAACCATCCGGGTTGGTGTTCGGGGCAATCGGACGGCTCTCGCCGTAGCCGATCGGGCCCTGCAGACGGCCAGCGTCCACACCGTTCTGGGTCAGGTAGTTGTACACGGCGGTGGCGCGACGCTCGGACAGCTTCTGGTTGTAAGCGTCGGTACCCTTCGAGTCGGTGTGACCGGCGACTTCAACGCGCAGGTCCGGGTAACGCTTCAGGATTTCCGAAGCTTCCGACAGGATGGCCACAGCGTCCGGACGCAGGTTCGACTTGTCGAAGTCGAAGTTCACGCCCTTCAGGTCGATCGACACCGGCACCGGGCAACCGTCCGGACCGATGGTCTGGCCCGGCTGCGAGTTCGGGCACTTGTCGTCGCAGTTGTTGACGCCGTCACCGTCGTCATCCAGGTCGGCGCAGCTCGGGGCAACCGGAGCCGGAGCCGGGGCAACAGCAGCCACCGGGGCCGGGCCCAGCGGGATCACGACGCCGACCGAAGCCAGCACGTCGCCGAACCAGTCTTCGTTCGGAGCAGCAACGCTCTGGTCGTCGAAGACAGCGCGGTAGGCCACTTCGGCGCGGACAGCAACGCGCTTTTCGAAGGTGGTCTGCAGGCCGAAGCCCAGCTTGGCAGCGGCATTGCCGTCCTTACGCTCACGCGGGCCGTTCAGGCTGTTGGCTGCGTACTCTTCTTCCGACTTCTGGTAGCCCAGGCCACCGACGATGTACGGGTTCCAGCCGCGGCCTTCCTTGATGAAGTGGCGACGCAGGTCGAACGAGATGCCGTACTGCGACCAGTTCAGATCCTGGTTGGCATCGAAATTCGGGTTCTGGTAGTTCAGCTCACCGTCCAGCGACCACTCCGGGCTGATGAACTTACCCAGGCCCAGGGTGACGAACGGAGCATCGTTGGTCAGGCGGTCGCTGTCCTGGAAGTTGAAGCCGGCCGAACCGGTCAGGTACCAGCGGTCATCGAACTCCTGCGCGGACGCAGCCTGGGCGAAAGCCAGACCACCCAGCAGCGCGGCAGTAAGGATCTTCTTGTTCATTGAGTACAGCTCCTATTTCGGGGGTATGAAACCGGTAGAGGCATGGGCCAGCACTACTGCGTCGATGTTCGACAGCCGATTCAGCACGCCACCGCCGCGAACATTATGCTCAGGCGGGTGAAGGTCATGTTAACAGTCCCGTAACATGTGAAGCGTCGCACCCGACCAGCCACCGGTCCGACATTGAAACCCTATACAGGATCATGAAAATCCGCAAGACCCCCGTGCGACAAGGGTTTGGAGGGGATTAAGGGGAGTAAGCGACGGGTTTGCCGGAGTGCTGCATCGGGAGATTCAGCGCGCGCCCATTGTCGTGAGGAACCAAATGAGGCGGGCACATAGTTCGCAGGCCAAGGGGTGAATGCCCCGGCGTCGAGCGATTTTCTTCTTTCCCGCCCCGGCCTTTGCAGCGTCGTGAACCGCGGGTCCGGGTTAACGCCATTCACGTCACTGGCCGCGTTGCCGCTGTACACGTGCATTGCTCCGCATCTGTATCTATAACGACGGCCAGAGCAGGACTACGGTGGGAACAGATTCCCCCTCCCCCGGAACCCCCATGCCCACCGCCCTCCCCCTGCGCCTGCTCCAGCTTGTCACCGGCCTGTTCCTGTACGGATTCGGCATCGCCCTGATGGTGCGTGCGGCCATCGGCGTGGCGCCGTGGGACGTGCTTTCACAGGGGATTACCCTGCATTCGCCGCTTTCGTTTGGCCTCGTAACCAACCTGGTCGGTCTGGTGGTGCTGCTGTTGTGGTGGCCGCTGCGGCAGAAGCCTGGCGTGGGCACCGTGCTCAATGTGCTGCTGATCGGTCCGTCCGCGCAGCTCGGCCTGTGGTTGCTGCCACCGGCAGCCGGCCTGGCCTGGCAGTTGCTGCTGTTCTGCGCCGGCCTGCTGCTGATCGCACTGGCCACCGGCCTGTACATCGGCGCACGCCTCGGCCCCGGCCCACGCGACGGGCTGATGACCGGCCTGCACGCGCGCACCGGCCGGCCGATCTGGCAGGTCCGCACCCTCATCGAAGGCAGTGCCCTCGCGGTGGGCTGGTGGCTGGGCGGCAACATCGGCCTGGGCACGCTGGCCTTCGCCGTGCTGATCGGCCCGCTGTGCGGCCTGACGTTGGGCTGGTTCGGCATCGGCCGCCCGGTGGGGGGTAGCGCCGGGCCACGCCCGGCGAGCGCGCAGCGCGGCCACGGATGACCGCGCCGCCGGGCATGGCCCGGCGCTACCCGACGCTGCGGCAGCCCTTGCCCCGGCCGCAGTTTCGCGGCACCCTGCGCGCTTCCGTACGCAAGCGTATCGACCATGTCGCCAGCCAACGAAACCGCCTATCCGCACCTGTTCTCCCCGCTGGACCTGGGCTTTACCCAGCTGCGCAACCGGGTGCTGATGGGCTCGATGCACACCGGCCTGGAAGATCGCGCGCGCGACTTCCCGCGCCTGGCCGCCTATTTCGCCGAACGCGCCGAAGGTGGCGTCGGCCTGATCGTCACCGGTGGATTCGCCCCGAATGTGGTTGGCTGGCTGAAGCCGTTCGGCGGCAAGCTGTCGTGGCCCTGGGAAGTGCGCCCGCACAAGCAGCTCACCGCCGCCGCGCACCAGCACGGCGCAAAGATCTGCCTGCAGCTGCTGCATGCCGGCCGCTATGCCTATCACCCGCTGTCGGTGGCGCCGTCCAAGCTGAAGGCGCCGATCAACCCGTTCACTCCGCGCGCGCTGTCGGCCAGTGGCGTCGAACGCCATATCGCCGACTACGCCCGCAGCGCGAAGCTGGCCCGCGAGGCCGGCTACGACGGCGTCGAAGTGATGGGCTCGGAGGGCTACCTCATCAACGAGTTCATCGCCCCGCGCACCAACACGCGCACCGATGCCTGGGGCGGCGACGCGCGCCAGCGCATGCGCTTCGCGGTGGAGATCGTGCGCCGCATCCGTGAGGCCTGCGGCCCGGACTTCATCATCATCTACCGGCTCTCGCTGGTCGACCTGGTCGATGACGGCAGCAACTGGGAAGAGATCGTGCAGCAGGCACAGGCCATCGAAGCCGCCGGCGCGACGATCATCAATTCCGGCATCGGCTGGCACGAGGCGCGCATCCCGACCATCGCCACCTCGGTGCCACGCGCGGCCTTCGCCGGGGTCACCGCCAAGCTCAAGCCGCACGTGAAGGTGCCGCTGGTCGCTACCAACCGCATCAACATGCCCGAAGTGGCCGAGCGCATCCTGGCCGGTGGTGGCGCCGACATGGTGTCGCTGGCGCGGCCGCTGCTGGCCGACCCGCAGTGGCCGAACAAGGCCCGTGCCGGCCGCGCCGAGGCGATCAATACGTGCATCGCCTGCAACCAGGCCTGCCTGGACCACGTGTTCGAGAACAAGCTGGCCAGCTGCCTGGTCAACCCGCGTGCCGCGCATGAGACCGAGCTGGTCTACCACCCCACCACCGCGCCGAAGAAGATCGCGGTGGTCGGCGCAGGCCCGGCCGGCCTGGCCTGCGCCACGGTGGCCGCCGAGCGTGGCCACCAGGTCACCCTGTTCGATGCCGGCGCGGAGATCGGCGGCCAGTTCAACGTGGCCAAGCGCATCCCGGGCAAGGAGGAGTTCCACGAGACCCTGCGCTACTTCCGCCACAAGCTGCAGGAAACCGGCGTGCAGCTGCGCCTGGATACCCGCGCCGATGCGGCTGCCCTGGCCGGCTTCGACGAGGTGGTGCTGGCCACCGGCATCACCCCGCGCAAGGTCGATTTCCCCGGTGCCGACCACGCCAAGGTGGTCACCTACCTGGACGTGCTGCTGGGGCGGGTCGACGTCGGCCCCAACGCGGCGATCATCGGTGCCGGCGGCATCGGCTTCGATGTCGGCGAGTTCCTCAGCCATGCGGGCCCCTCGCCCTCACTGGACCCGCAGCGCTGGATGGCCGAATGGGGCGTGGACCGCCATTTCGAGGCCCGCGGCGCGCTGGCCAGCCCGCAGGTGGAAGCCTCGCCGCGCCGGCTGTGGCTGCTGCAGCGAAGCGCCGGCAAGCCCGGTGCGCGCCTGGGCAAGACCACCGGCTGGATCCACCGCGCCACGCTGAAGGCCAAGGGCGTGCGCATGCTCGGCGGCGTGGAGTACCTGGGCGTGGATGACGATGGCCTGCGCATCCGTGTGGATGGCAGTGAGCAGCTGCTGCCGGTCGACCATGTGGTGGTCTGCGCCGGGCAGGAACCGAACCGCGCACTGCAGGCCGAACTGCAGGCCGCCGGCATCGCCGCGCAGCTGATCGGCGGCGCCGATGTGGCTGCGGAACTGGATGCAAAGCGTGCAATCGATCAGGGCAGCCGGGTGGCCGCTGCCCTGTAGTCCGGGCCTGAATGGGGGGCGGAATGTGATTTCCGTCCCTCCGCCCGAACCTGAATGTCAAGCAAGCCGATTCAGGATGCGTTGGGTAATCCCCCCCTACCTTGCGCCGACTTTCTGCTCACCAGCCAGTTCCCGGTGAGCCGGCGCGGCCCCCCTCGATCGGATGATCGTTTCTTTTGGGGCCGCCCACGGGGCGGCCCCGATGGCCGCCTCCCCATGACGCCAAGTCGTATCCCGGCCCGCAGCCCCCGCTGCTGGAACCCCGGGCTGCGGCCCACACGGAGCAAGGAGTTATATGAAACTGGCCTGGATTCTCTGGCTGTCGCAGTTGTTGCCGCAGCCGGCCGCTGATTCATTGTGTTTGAGCACCACCGTTTACCTGGAAGCCCGCGACCAGACCCTGCGCGGCCAGCAGGCCGTCGCCGAAGTCGCATTGCGCCGCCTCGACAGCGGCCTGTGGGGCGATTCGATGTGCCAGGTGGTCACCGCGCGCAAGCAGTTCGCCCCGACCATCGTCTCCCCCGGCACCCAGCTGGGCAACGACGCGGCCTGGAGCGAAGCGATGAACGTGGCCTTCGACGCCGAGCGCAACTGGGCGCTGCCGGCCGGCGAACGCCGCGAGATCGTCCCCGGTGCCAGCCACTTCGCCGCGCTGTCCATTGCCAGCCCGAACTGGCGCAATGCCTACCAGGTGGCGACCATCGGCGACCACACCTTCTACAAGGTGCAGAACCTCAAGCCTCGCCAGTCGTAACGATCTGTTGCCGGCGGCAGCGTTGCCGCACGCCGGCAGGCTCTGGGATAGTGGACGTTTCCCGCCACACCCGCCTGGAGTCCCCATGAAGCTGTACAGCAAGCCTGGTGCCTGTTCCACCGCCGACCACATCGCCCTGCAGTGGACCGGCCAGCCCTATGAAGTGGAACTGCTGGACAAGGACACCCTGAAGGGTCCGGACTTCCTCAAGATCAACCCGGCCGGCGCGGTGCCTGCGCTGGTCGATGGCGATTTCATCCTGCTGCAGAACGCAGCCATCATGGGCTACATCGCCGACAGCTTCCCGCAGGCCGGCCTGGCCGGCGATGGCAGCGCACAGCAGCGCGCCGAAGCCACCCGCTGGCTGTCCTTCGTCAATTCGGACGTGCACCCGGCGTTCTCGCCGCTGTTTGGGCCGGCCAAGTTCATCGCCGATGAAGGCCAGTTCGACGCCATCCGCGCCGCTGCGCGCAAGCGCCTGCGCGGCCTGTTCGAAACCGCCGACAAGCAGCTGGCCGACAAGCCGTGGCTGGCCGGCTTCCGCAGCTTCGCCGATCCCTACTTCTACATCACCCTGCGCTGGGCTGCGGCCGCCAAGGTCGACCTGGTCGGCCTGGACAACGTGGCTGCGTTCAAGACCCGCATGGAAGCCGACGCGGGCGTGCAGGCCGTGCTGAAGGCCGAAGGCCTGGCCTGAGGCCTGGACGGGGCCAGACGCGGGGTCGGATCCGTCTGCGCAGCAGACGGCTCTGACCCCGCGGTTTCACCGGTGTGCTCAGCCGATCTCGCGGATGACGGCACCCTTGCCGTCGCGCAGCTGGGTCGGCACCACCTCGATGCGCAGCCTTGACCCCACCGGGTACAGGCCGCGTTCGGCCGGCACGGCTGCCATCGCCTGCAGCCCCGCCTCATCCAGCATCCAGCACGCGCTGTCGCCTTCAATCTCTTCAACGCTGTCGCCATCGGCCGGAACGAACGTCCACTGCCGCTCGCGGCTGACCAGCTCCAGCGGCTTGCCATGGCGCAGGCGCAGGCCCAGCAGCTCGGACACGCTTGGCACCTGGCCGGCGCCCAGCACCAGCGTGGTCACGCCCGCCTCCTGCCGCCACCCCAGGGTCTCGATGAACAGCATGCCGGTGGTCGAGCCTTCACGCTCACTGCCCTCCCGTGCCTGCGCGGCCAACGCGGGGTCGTCGAGCAGGTTGCCGCGGTGCAGGTCGGTAATCCACAGCGGCATCGCCGGCTGCAGGGCCTGCAGCACGCCGCGGGTCGACCAGCGCCGGATCGCCTCCATTTCTTCATCGGTCAAGCCGACCAGCTGCAGGAACTGCAGGTGCCCGTTGGCGGTATCGCGCGCCGGCAGCTGCGGATCGGCGATGAAGGCCAGATGGCAGAGCCGGGTGTCCGTCTCCAGCGCGATCGGGCCGTTGGCGTCGAGATGGTGGCCATCTTCGAACACGTTGCCGCTGCCGAACACATAGCGGGCGAGGTTCTGCAGCAGGTTCAACGGCCACACCGGCGGCGTGCTGCCGGCATGCTCGCCGGCGCTGGCCGCCAGGCGGAAGGTCAGCTCGAAGCCGTAACCGCTGGTGTCGGCATCACTGCTTTCCTTCGCATACAGCTCGGAGAAGCCGTAGGTGATGTAGTGCCAGTGCGGCACGGGGGCGTCGGCCCAGTACACGCTGATGCCGTCCAGCGGATCCTGGCCACCCAGCGTGTAGGGCAATGCAGTGCCGTAGTGGCGCGGCTCCTGGCCGGCATACAGCGGTGCCAGCGCCGCATTGATGGCGTCCCAACCGGGCGTGTCGGTGGTGTCGTGTTCGTCCTGCACGCAGGCATCCTCGAGGGCAGTGGAATCCACCGCCCACTTTACCCGCCACGTCAGGCCTGCACGACCTCGCCCGCCGCCGGCGACAGCAGCACCTGGGTTTCCTGCCACCAGCGCTGGGCCAGTGCCGGGCTGCGTGCCTTCGCCACCGCATCCAGCAGTTCCGGGCACAGCCGCTCCAGCGACAGCGCATCCTTGCAGCGCTCGATCTTCAGCTGCATGAAGTAGCCCTTCAGGCCCAGATGGCGGCGTACTGCCTCGCTCATCGCCTCGTACAACTGCTGGTACAGCGCCGGGTCCTGTTCGCGGCCGCTGCTGAGGGCACGCGCGGCCACCGGCTCGACCGCGCCGCCGACCACTTCGATCAGCTCAAGTGCCGCCAGTTGCTGAAGCGCATCCGGCGGCGCGCGCAGGCCTTCGAGCAGGCCACGCAGTTCGTTGTCATCGCGGCGGCCATCGACCATCAACAGGATCGAACGCAATCCCGCCGGCAGGCGCCGGCCACGGTCTTCGATCTCCTGGCGGCCAGCGGCCGTCTTGGCGTGCAGCAGTGCCATGCATCCCCCCAATCCTTGATGCGCTTCATCTGCGCGCCCGGGCGGGCGCGCCCCCTTTGGTCGCCATCGTCAGCGCCGGCGCAGCTTCCCCGAAGCGCAGGCTCTGTTGCAGAGCGATGACAGGGCGAGCTTAGCGCATGTTTGGCGGATGGGTAGCGCCAGGCCATGCCTGGCGGCTTTTCCGCGCTTCGCGCTCGCCGGGCATGGCCCGGCGCTACCAGACCGCTTACCGCCCCAGCGCGCGGCGGATTTCCTCCAATGCCCCGGGGTCATCCAGGGTCGACAGGTCACCCGGGTCGCGCTGCTCGGCCAGCGCCTGCAGCGAGCGCCGCAGCAGCTTGCCCGAGCGGGTCTTGGGCAGCGCGTTGACCACGTGCACGTGTGCCGGCCGGGCCACCGCACCGAGCGAGGCGGTCACCGCCGCCATCATCTCGGCCACTACCGGCGCCGGGTCCTCGCCGTTGAGCCCCTGCTTGAGGGTGACGAACACCAGCGGCACCTGCCCCTTCAGCTCGTCCTTGACCCCGATCACCGCCGCCTCGGCCACGCGCGGGTGGCCGGAGATGGCTTCCTCGATCTCGCGCGTGCCCAGGCGGTGCCCGGCCACGTTGATCACATCATCGGTGCGGCCGAGGATGAAGGTGTAGCCGTCGTCATCGCGGATGGCCCAGTCCAGCGAGCTGTACAGCAGTTCCTTGAAGTGGCTGAAGTAGCTCTGCATGAAACGCGCATCGTCGTTCCACACCGTGCTCATGCAGCCCGGCGGCAGTGGCGGGGTCACCACCAGCACGCCCTTCTGCCCGGCCGCGACTTCCTCGCCGGTGTTTTCGTCGATCACCTTCATGCGATAGCCGAGGTTGGGGAAGCCCGGCGAGCCGAAGCGTACCGGCTTCATGTCCAGCCCCGGCAACAACGTCAGCGCCGGCCAGCCGGTTTCGGTCTGCCAGTAGTTGTCGATGATCGGCTTGCCCAGCGCCTCGCTGATCCAGTGCGCGGTGGGTTCATCCAACGGCTCGCCCGCCAGGAACAGGTACTTCAGCGCGTCCAGGTCGTGGCGGTGGATGAAGTCGGCATCGTGCTTCTTCAGCACGCGGATGGCGGTGGGCGAGGAGAACATCGTGCGCACGTTGTACTGCTCGCACAGCGCCCACCAGATGCCCGGGTCCGGGTTGGTCGGCAGCCCTTCATAGAGCAGCGAGGTGCAGCCACCGATCAGCGGCCCATACACGTTGTAGGAATGGCCGACGGCCCAGCCCACGTCCGAGGTGGAGAACATCACCTGGCCCGGCTGGCAGTCGAACACCGTCTGCATCGACTGCGCCATCGCCACGGCATAGCCGCCCACGTCGCGCTGCACGCCCTTGGGCTTGCCGGTGGTGCCGGAGGTATAGAGCAGGTAGCTGGGTTCGCTGGACTCGAGCCACTTCACCGGCACGTCCACTTCACCCACCTGCGCGCGCAGTGCGGCGTAGTCGACATCGCGGCCGGGCACGCGCGGCTCGGCCGGGTCCAGGCCGCGCGAAACGATCAGCACGTGCGGCGGCGGGCTGGTCGCCTCGGCGCAGGCGGCGTCCACCATGGCCTTGTACGGGATGACCTTGCCACCACGCATGCCGGCATCGGCGGCGATCAGCAGCTTCGGCTTGGCGTCGTCGATGCGCAGCGCCAGGTTGTGCGCGGCGAAGCCACCGAACACCACCGAATGCACCGCGCCGATGCGCGCGCACGCCAGCATGGCGAACACGGCTTCGGCCATGTTGGGCATGTAGATGACCACGCGGTCACCATGGCCGACGCCCAGGCGCTGCAGCACCGCGGCGAAGTCGTTCACCTCGCGGTACAGCTGGCGGTAGGTGATTTCGCGGGTGATGTTGGTTTCGGTGGAGACCGCCACCAGCGCGAGCTGGTCGGGCCGATCAACGAGATGGCGATCGACAGCGTTGTAGCAGAGGTTGGTTTCGCCCCCGACATACCAGCGGCGGAACGGCGGATTGCTGTAATCCAGCACCTGCTTCGGCGGCACATGCCAGTAGATGCGCTTGGCTTCCTCGCCCCAGAACGCCTCCGGCTCGTCGATCGAGCGGCGGTAGGTTTCCTCGTAATTCATGACGCAGCCCTCCCAGACAAAGTCATGCATTCGAGGATAGTCCCGCGCTGGCACGCGGGCCGCCCTACCTTGGTAGGGGGTGGGGTTTTTCATGCAGGGCTGCCGCCCTGCACCTGCAGAAGCAACGTCAACGTCAAAAGCGGGGCTGCTGAGGGATGGCGGGGTGGGTCCGGTTGAGGGGGACGCCGTGAACCCATCCCTGGGGGCTTGGTCGCGGCATCCATGCCGCTCACACCCCCTCAACCGGACCCACCCCGCCTTCGACAGTTCTCCGCGAGCTGATGGAACGGCGCTCTGCTCTGGTGGGTGCCGACCGTTGGTCGGCACGGGGTCGGATATCGATGTCTGACCGATGTGTCGACCAACGGTCGACACCTACCATCAGCCTGTCGGAGTCGACACAGTAGAGCCACGCCATGCGTGGATGATTTATTCGCTATCTGACAGATGTGCCGACCAACGGTCGGCACCCACCAGCAGCCTGTCGGAGTCGACACAGTAGAGCCACGCCATGCGTGGATGATTTATTCGCTATCTGACAGATGTGTCGACCAACGGTCGACACCTGCCATCAGCCTGTCGGAGTCGACACAGTAGAGCCACGCCATGCGTGGATGATTTATTCGCTATCTGACAGATGTGCCG
>NZ_JBYSZR010000010.1:0-150815 GCF_058787375.1 Stenotrophomonas sp. FW305-3-2-15-E-LB1 | reverse complement strand
ACTGCGCCTGCGCTGCCGATCTGGAAAAACGTGGTGGCCTCGCGTGCGGACATGCCCTCATGACCCATCTTTTCCAGTACTTCCAGCTTGAACTGGAGGTCATAGGACCGGGGTTTGCGGTCAAACCCCTGCCGACCATGCAGTCGATAGGTCGCAGCCCACCGCCTGACCGTAGAGAACTCCAGGCCATGGCGCCGGGCAACGGCCTTGACCGATGTGGAAGTGCTGCAGGCCTCTTTGGCAACCTGCAATTTGAAACAAACCTCATATCTATTCATGTAACCCTCGGGGTCGGATCAGGTGTCCAACTCCCGGGGGTCACTTCACCCTGGGGGCTCGATGGCGCCATCCATGGCGCCAACGGTCCTGCGCAGCCCACCCCGCCCGGCCCCTGACGATTTCCTGCGCGCGCCGGCCACGGAAGAGAATCAGAAGATCAAAAGCAGGCTCTCGTTGTAGAGCCGAGCCCATGCTCGGCTGCTGTACGCGAGAGCCATGAGCCGAGCATGGCTCGGCTACAGAAGATCACTCCGATCATTCTTCCGCTATCCACGCATGGCGTGGATCTACCGGCCACCGGGAAACTGTCGAAGGCGGGGTGGGTCCGGTTGAGGGGGTGTGAGCGCCATGGATGGCGCGACCAAGCCCCCATGGATGGGTTTACGGCGTCCCCCTCAACCGGACCCACCCCGCCAACCCACGGATAGCCCGCTTTTGACGTTGACGTTGACGTTGATTCGGCAGGTGCAGGGCGCAGCCCTGCATCGCCCCCCACCCCTACTTTTTCAGGAAGTTGTCCACCAGCAGGTGCTTCACATCGTCGAAGCGGCCGTTCAACACCGCCTTGGCCGCATACAACGCCGTGCCCGCCACCTGCTTGGCTTCGATCTGCGGCGGCATCACCAGTTCCGCGCGGCTGGTATGCACATCCAGCAATGCCGGTCCACGCTGGGCCAGGAAGTCCAGTACCGCTTCCTCCAGATCCTCGCTGCGGGTCACCGTGCGGCCGTGGAAACCGATCACCTCGGCCAGGCGACCAAAATCGGGATTCTTCAGATCGGTGTAGTTGTCCAGCAGGCCTTCCACCTTCTGCTCCAGCTCGACGAAATTCAGTGAGCCGTTGTTGAACACCACCACCTTGATCGGCAGGTTTTCCTGCACGGCGGTCAGCAGGTCACCCAGCAGCATCGCCAGGCCACCATCGCCGGACAGCGAAATCACCTGCCGGCCGGGGAATGCCTTCTGCAGGCCCAGCGCCTGCGGCATCGCGTTGGCCATCGTGCCGTGCAGCAGGCTGGTCAGCGTGCGGCGGCGGCCGTTCACCCGGATATGGCGCAGTACCCAGACCATCGGCGAGCCACCGTCGGCGGTGAACAGGGCATCGTCGCTGGCGTGTTTGGACAGCAACGCGGTCAGGTGCTGCGGGTGGATCAGTTCGCCTTCGCCGGGCTGTTCTTCCTGTTCGCGCTTCTGCAGCGCCTTGTCCCGGTGCGTGATGCACTCGTCCAGGAAAGTGCTGTCCTCGCGCGGCGGCAGCATCGGCAGCAGCGCGTCCAGCGTCGGTGCGATATCGCCGACCACGCCCAGGCTCACCGGATGGCGGCGGCCGAGGTGGCTGCCATCGCGGTCGACCTGGATGATGGTCGCCTTGTCCGGGTAGAACTGGCCCCAGGCGAAGTCAGCGCCCAGCAGCAGCAGCGTGTCGCACTCCATCAGCGTGTGGAAGCCCGATTCGATGCCGAAGATGCCGGTCATGCCCATGTTGTAGGGGTTGTCCGGTTCGACGAAATCCTTGGCGCGCGAGGTGTGCGCCACCGGCGCCTGCAGCCGCCGTGCGAGTTCCAGCAGCTGCGCGTGCGCGCCCTGGCAACCGGCGCCGGCGTAGATGCCGATGCGCTTGCCCTGCCCCAGCAGCTCGGCGATGCGCTGCAGCTCCGCATCGGAGGGGCGAAGCACGGGCTGGGCGTAATGCACCGAGAACGGCACATCGTGCTTCACCTCCGCCTCGCTGATATCCGCCGGCAGGATCACCACTGCCACTCCGCGGCGACTGATCGCCGCCTGGCAGGCCAGCGCCACCACGCGCCGCGCCTGCTCGGGGCTGTGCACCTGCTCGCAGAACACCGTGCAACTTCCATAGACCGCCTTGAAATCCACTTCCTGCGGGAATTCCATGCCCAGTTCGCTGGTGACGATCTGGCTGGCGATCAGCACCATCGGCGCGCGGTTGCGGTTGCTTTCGAAGATGCCGTTGATGAAGTGCAGGCCACCGGGCCCGCAGGAACCGGCGCAGGCGGTCAGCTGCCCGCTCACCAGCGAATCAGCGCCGGCGGCGAAGGCGGCCACCTCTTCGTGGCGCACGTGCACCCATTCGATCTCGCTGCGATGCATCGCATCGGTCACGTGGTTCAAGGTATCGCCCACAATGCCGTAGCAGCGGCGGACGCCGGCCTGCTGAAGTGTGTCGATGACGATTTCTGCAACGCGCTTGCTCATGGGGGCACAGCCGGGGTTCGGGGGAACCCCGAGGCTAGACCCGGCCAAGTGATGCCACTGTGGGCATTGTGCAGGCTGATCCGATACATTGACGGCAGATTCCCCGGCCTGCCCCCATGCAGCTCATCCTGCACCGCGCTGAATCGCGCGACACCCTGAACTACCACGAACTGCAGTGGCTGCAGGGGCTCGACGCCACCCTGCATCCGCATCTGGCAACACTGCGTGCGCAGCCGCGCGGCAGCCTCGAGGGCACCACGCTCGCAACCGCGATGGACGAACTGCTGCAGTGCCTGGCCACCGTCCCCGGTGACGACATACAGCGCAGGGGCGGCCTGCGCCTGCTGCTGGTGTTTGCCGCCGCCCACCGCAATGGCCAGGCCGTAGCCTGGCAGACCCGCTGACCCGTACAGGAACTGACGTGGCCTTCGACCTCTACCTCGACAACGGGCGCGACCCGGAACAGCGTGCCTGGATTGCGCCGCACGAGGAAGCCATCCTCAGTTCCGATGCGCAGCGCTACCCGCAGCTGTGCCAGCTCGCGCGCGAGTTCTACGCGCAGCCCTCCATCTCGCCCGAGCAGTCACAGGCACTGGTGCAGGAAATCATCGGCCGCATGCTGGAGGAACCACTGGGCGCAGACTCGCCGCTGACCGAGGTGGCGCTGCGTCTGCTGGTGCTGTTCGGCCAAGCATATCGCCAGCGCAGCACCATCCGCTGCGTCGGTGATTGAACGCCTGTTTCAATCGTTGACGTTGACCCAGCCCTCGATCGCGCCGCGCTTCGGGTTGCGATAGCGCAGCTTCATCCAGCCGTCCTTTTCATCCAGCATCTCGACCCGGTCGCCCTGCAGCAGATAGCGCTTGGTGCTTGCAGCACCCGGGCGATCAAACAGGAACAGGCGCGCGGTCAGCACCGTGGCCTGCTGGCCGCGCAGCGGTGCATTGGCGGCCGGTGCACTCAGGCCATCGGCGATGGCGCTTTCCAGCACGCGGCCGGACGCATCATGGGTTCGCCAGACCGCCAGCGGGCCGTTTTCCTCGGTCCGATCCGGCTGCAGCGTGTTGTTCAATGTGTCGCCCAGACGCAGCACGTCCTCGGAGCGGTACAGATAGAGCGTGCTGCCATCGAAGCGGTATTGATCGGTGTACCACATCGGCCCGCCGCGGCAGCTGCTGGTCAGCGTGCGCGTGGCGGCATCAACGGTGAGGCCCATCAGGCCGCCGCAGTTGTCACGGCCATGGGTCCGGGCCTGCAGCGCGCGGAAACCGCCGCTGGCCGGATCGTAGCGATACACCGCCACCGCTTCGTTGACCATGCCGACCGACGCCCGCGCAACCAGCTCCGGGCGCCCATCGAAATCGATATCCTCGGCAGACAGGCGGGAATTGCCGTCGACATCGGGAGCCCCCGGCAGACTCTGCCGCTTGCCAGAGGGCAGCACCTGCACGGCAATGCTGCCACCCTCCGTCACCTCAGCCTGCACGCGGACGCCGGGCGCCGCCTCGAAGCGCAGCGGCGCATTGCTTTCAGCGGCATGCGCCAGCGGCATCATCAGGCCCGCCAGCAGCAGGCCCATCACGGTGTCCCTGTGTCTCATCGTCGTTCCCTGCGGCGCCACGGTGGCGCCTCCAGGTCAGAACGATACGTCAACTGCCTGCCGCGACCACAGCACCGACTGGTGCTTGGCCTGCTGCTTCCACGCCAGGCGGATCGCTTCGATGTCGGCACGACGCTGCGGGCTGTCTTCATGCAGCACCACCAGCACCTTGGTGCGCAGGCGGTTGGGCGAGGTATCACCGCGGAACAGCCACTGGCCGTAGGCATCGAACACCGTCAGGCCATCGGGGAAACGCGGGGTCACTTCCTTGTCCAGGAAGGCGCGCCACTGCGCCTCGCTGATGGTGTCGGCCTGCGGCCGGTTGCCCGCGCCCTGCTCCTCACCCACGCCGAAGTACAGCTCGCTGCGCACCCAGCCCTGGCCGTTGGACGGCCGCGCGGCGTCGCCCTGCATCTCGGCGGTGGTGGCATAGGCGCTGGGCGCCTTCGAGGACAGGCTGGCGCAGCCGCTGGTCGCCAGCAGCACGGCAAAGATCAGGCCAAGGTGTTTCATGGGGGACAGCACTCCGGGGAAGGGGAAAAGCACGACGAAGGGGCACGGAGGGTACACCTGCGTTTCGGTTGCGGCTGCAACCAATCACTCATGCCACAGGGGCATCAGCTGATGCGATTGGAAGCGGGGCTTGCGTCACACCCCCTCCTCACGCCAAGATAATATATCGCTTCATCCGGATGGATGTAAGTGAAACCTTCCCTCCCCCGCCCCTTCCCCACGTCGTTGCTGCTGGAGTCCGCATGTCCCCCCGCCTGTCCGCGTCGCCGCTTGGCCTCGCCATCGCGCTCGCCCTGTCCCCCGCCCTCGCTTCTGCCCAGGATGCGGCCACCAACCTGGACACGGTGATCGTCACCGGCACCCGCGCCGCCGACCGCACCGTGCTCGAGTCCACCTCGCCGGTGGACGTGCTCACCGCCGAGGACATCCGCAAGGCCGGCGTGGTCAATGGCGAGCTGGGCAGTGCGCTGCAGGCCCTGCTGCCGTCGTTCAACTTCCCGCGCCAGTCCAACTCCGGCGGCGCCGACCACGTGCGCGCCGCGCAGCTGCGTGGCCTGTCGCCTGACCAGGTGCTGGTGCTGGTGAACGGCAAGCGCCGCCACCACACCGCACTGGTCAACACGGACAGCAAGATCGGCAAGGGCACCACCCCGGTCGATTTCAACTCGATCCCGGTCAGCGCCATCAAGCGCATCGAAGTGCTGCGTGATGGCGCCGGCGCCCTGTACGGCTCCGATGCCGTGGCCGGCGTGATCAACGTGATCCTGGACAACGGCGGCGACGGCGGCGAGATCGAAGCCAGCTACGGCGCCAACCACACCGACCTCAAGCCGATCGGCCGCACCCTCACCGATGGCCAGGCCGGCAACATCAGCGCCAAGGTCGGCACGTCGCTGGGCGAGGACGGCGGCTTCCTGCGCGTAGGCCTGGAATACAAGAAGCGCAACGGCACCAACCGCGCCGGCTACGACCTGATCCCGCCGTGGGACCAGACCGAGGCCAACCTGGCGCTGCAGGGCAAACGCAACTACGTGCTCGGCGATGGCGCCAGCAAGGACATCAACCTGTGGCTGAACACCGAGATTCCGGTGGGCAAAACCGCAACGTTCTATGCCTTCGGCACCTTCAACCAGCGCGACACCGAAGGCGCGAACTACTTCCGCTACCCCGACGGCGATGCCAACTGGAAGGAGGTCTACCCGAACGGTTACCGCCCGATTTCCGAAGGCGAGAACCGCGACGTGCAGGCCGTGGCCGGCGTGCGTGGCCAGTGGGGCGAGTGGAGCTATGACGGCAGCGTGGATTACGGCCAGAACGACTTCACCTACCGCCTGCGCGATTCGATCAATGCCTCGCTGGGCCCGACCAGCCCGACCCGCTTCAAGACCGCCGATTACCAGTACGCGCAGACCGTGGGCAACCTCGACCTGAGCCGCGTGTTCTCGCAGAGCGACAGCATCACCCACACCCTGGGCCTGGGCGCGGAAGTGCGCCACGAGCGCTACCAGACGCGTCCGGGTGACCCGTCCAGCTATGCGGCCGGCCCGTACACCGATCGCCCGACCGGCTCGCAGGCCGGTGGTGGCCTCACCCCGCAGGATGCCGCGTCGCTGGCGCGCGACGTGGCCAGTGCCTATGCCAGCCTGTCCAGCCAGTTCGGCGACCACTTCTCCACCGACCTGGCCGCGCGCTACGAGCACAGCGACGATTTCGGCGGCGAGCTGACTGGCAAGCTCGGCCTGCGCTACGAGTTCACCCCGGCCTTCGCCCTGCGCGGTGCCATCTCCAACAACTTCCGCGCGCCATCGCTGGCACAGATCGGCTACGAATCCACGTCCACCGGCTACAACGCCGCTGGCCAGCTGGTGCAGGGCCGCCTGCTGTCGGTCAACAACCCGATCGCCCGCGGCCTCGGCGCGCAGGACCTGAAGCCGGAAAAATCGCTCAATACCTCGCTGGGTTTCACCAGCCGCATCGGTGAGCACTTCGACCTGTCGCTGGATTTCTTCCAGATCGACATCGACGACCGCATCGCGCTGTCGGAAAGCATCACCGGCGATGCGCTGACCGACTTCGTGGCCGCCAACTACGGCGTCACCGGCCTGCAGAGTGCCAGCTTCTTCGTCAACGCCGCCGATACCCGCACACGTGGCGCCGAGCTGGTGACCAACTGGCGCCAGGCACTGGGCGATGGCCAGCTGCTGCTGACCGGCACCTATGCCTACACCAAGACCACGCTGAAGAACGTGCTGGCCACCCCGTCCCAGCTGCAGGCGCTGGACGCGGATTACGTGCTGTTCGGCATCGAGGAAACCAACACGCTGACCGACGCGACCCCGCGCACCCGTGCCAGCTTCTCGGCCGCCTGGAGCAACGACCACTGGTCGCTGAGCAGCCGCGTGAACCGCTACGGCAGCGCCACCCGCGTGTTCAATTTCGGCGATGGCTACATTCCGCGCCAGACCTACCAGGCCGAGTGGCAGCTGGATGCGGAAGTGGAATACCGCTTCAACAAGCAGTGGAGCGTGGCCATCGGCGGGCAGAACCTGACGGACAACTACCCGGACAAGTCCAACGACGATATCTACTACTACGGCAACCTGCCGTATGACGTGCTGTCGCCGATCGGCAGCAACGGCGCGTACTACTACGGCCGCGTGCGTTACACGTTCTGACCGCTTCTGGTGGGTGCGGACCGTTGGTCCGCACTGCCCTTCCGTGCCGACCAACGGTCGGCACCCACCAGCCAGGCAGCTGTCGCCCCGCCTCGACCTGTCCTACACGCCGCCGCTGGCAAGCTGGTCGGCATGGCTGAACCGCTCCCCCTGCGTCCGCCACCGCCATTGCTGGACGACGCCTGTGCGTTGTTCCTCGATGTCGACGGCACCCTCATAGAATTCGCTGCGCGCCCGGATGCCGTGCAGCTCCTGCCGGATGTGCGTGAAGCCATCGGCCGTATCAGTGATCGCCTCGAAGGCGCGGTCGCCCTCGTCAGTGGTCGTCCACTGGAACAGCTGGACCAGCTGTTCGCCCCCCTGCAGCTGCCCGCCGCCGGCCTGCATGGCCACGAACTGCGTGGCGAGGACGGGCGCGTGCTGCGTGAAGAACAGGACGATGACACCGCCGAATGGCTGCATGCCCTGCACCAGCAGGCCATGCGTTTCGCCCACGGCTATCCCGGCGTGCTGGTGGAGGAAAAGGGTGCCGGCCTGGCCCTGCACTGGCGTGGCGCACCGCATGCCGCCAGTGATGTACGCACCTTCGCCGAGCGCCATGTGCGCGGTCGCCCCAGCTATCGCCTGCAACCCGGTGACCATGTGGTCGAGTTCGTCCCCGTCGGCACCGACAAGGGCCGCGCCGTGCGCCGGCTGATGCAGTACCTGCCGTTCCGTGGCCGCCTGCCGGTTTTCCTGGGCGATGACCTCACCGATGAGTTCGGCTTCGAGGCCGCCAACGGACAGCACGGCTGGAGCGTGCTGATCGGCGAACGTGAACCCAGCGCGGCGGTGTTCGCGCTGCCTGACATACGCAGCGTGCACGCCTGGCTGCGTGAGAATGCGTATTGACCCGGCCACCCCACGGCCGCAACCGAGATGTACCGCGTGATGACCCAACCCGATCTTGATCTGGGCGTGGTCGGCAACGGCAGCTTCGGCGCCCTGGTCGACAAACATGCCCGCGTTGTCTGGAGCTGCCTGCCCACCTTCGACGGCGACCCTACGTTCTGCGCCCTGCTGGGGCCCAACCAGCAGACCGGCGGCGATTTCGCCATCGAGCTTGAGGACTTCGCCAGCAGCGAGCAGGAATACCTGACCAACACCGCGATCCTGCGCACCGTGCTGCACGACAGCCACGGCGGTTCGCTGGAAATCCTCGACTTCGCCCCACGCTGGCGGCAGAACGACCGCTTCTACCGTCCGGTCAGCCTGATCCGCCAGGTGCGGCCGCTCACCGGCAGCCCGCGCATCACCGTGCTGGCGCGCCCGTTGGCCGACTGGGGCGCCCGCGTGCCCGAATCGACCTGGGGCAGCAACCACGTGCGCTGGATCCTGCCCGAACACGTGCTGCGCCTGACCACCGACGTGCCCGTGCGCATGGTGCGCGAAGGCCTGCCGTTCGTGCTCAACCACCCCATCCATCTGATCCTGGGCGTGGATGAATCGCTCAACCGCTCCATCAGCGGCTACGTGCAGGAAGCCTTCCAGCGCACCCGCGATTACTGGCGCGAATGGGTGCGCTACCTGTCCATTCCGCTGGAATGGCAGGACGCGGTCATCCGCAGCGCGATCACCCTGAAGCTGTGCCAGTACGAGGACAGCGGCGCGATCATCGCAGCGATGACCACCTCCATTCCGGAAGCGCCCGGCAGCGTGCGCAACTGGGATTACCGCTACTGCTGGCTGCGCGATGCGGCGTTCGTGGTGCGCGCACTGAACCGCCTCGGCGCGACGCGCACGATGGAGCAGTTCCTCGGCTACATCTTCAATCTGGCCACCACCGACGGCACCCTGCAGCCGCTGTACGGCATCGGCTTTGAAGCCAAGCTGGACGAAGACGAAGTGCCGAGCCTGTCCGGCTACCGTGGCATGGGCCCGGTCCGCCGCGGCAACCTGGCCTGGGTGCAGCGCCAGCACGATGTCTATGGCAGCGTGGTACTGGCATCCACCCAGCTGTTCTTCGACCGCCGCCTGCAGGACCCGGGCGATGCGCACACCTTCGCGCGGCTGGAGCCGCTGGGCGAGCAGGCCTTCGCCCTGCATGACGTGCCCGATGCCGGCCTGTGGGAGTTCCGCGGCCGCACCGAAGTGCATACCTACACCAGCGCGATGTGCTGGGCCGCCTGCGACCGCCTGTGCAAGATCGCCGTGCGCCTCAAGCGCGACGATCGCGCGAACTACTGGCGCGAGCGCGCCGACACCATCCACGCCCGCATCATGGAAAAGGCGTGGAGCGAGGAGCTTGGCCACTTCACCGACACCTTCGACGGCCACCGCCTGGATGCATCGCTGCTGCTGCTGGCTGACATCGGTTTCATCGATGCACTGGACGCCCGCTTCGTCGCCACCGTCGAGGCGATCGGCCGCGACCTCAAGCACGGCAATTCGCTGTACCGCTACGTGGCACCGGATGATTTCGGCGAGCCGGAAACCAGCTTCACCATCTGCACGTTCTGGTACATCGATGCGCTGGCGGCGATCGGCCGCATGGACGAAGCGCGCGAGATGTTCGAACTGCTGTTGAAGCAGCGCAACCACCTGGGCCTGCTCTCCGAAGACCTGGCCTTCGATGGTGGCGAAGCGTGGGGCAATTTCCCGCAGACCTATTCGCACGTCGGCCTGATCACCGCCGCCATGCGCCTGTCGCGTTCCTGGCAGGAGGCGTCGTGAGTCGTCTGGTCGTAGTGTCCAACCGGGTGGCCGTACCCGGTGAAAGCCGCGCCGGCGGCTTGGCTGTGGGCCTGCTTGCTGCACTGAAGGAACGCGGCGGCATGTGGTTCGGCTGGAGCGGCAAGAACGCGAAGGATGCCAGCGGCACGCTGCACCAGCAGAAGGACGGTGACATCGAATACGTCACCATGGACCTGGCCAAGCGCGATGTGGATGGCTACTACAACGGCTTTTCCAACCGCACGCTGTGGCCGCTGCTGCACTTCCGCCTGGACCTGGTCGACTATGATCGCGGCACCCGCGAGACCTACCACAAGGTCAATGCGCTGTTCGCCGACAAGCTCGCGCCGCTGCTGCGCGAGGACGACATCGTCTGGATCCACGACTATCACCTGATACCGCTGGGCGCGATGCTGCGCGAGCGCGGCATCGGCTGCAGGATCGGCTTCTTCCTGCATATCCCGATGCCGTCGGCCGACCTGCTGCAGGCCATGCCCGACCACCTGCGGCTGTTCTCCTCGCTCTATGCCTACGATCTGGTCGGCTTCCAGACCCAGCGCGACGCCGACCGCTTCCAGACCTACCTGCGCCTGTTCGGCGGTGGCCGCGTACTGGACGATGGCCGGCTGGAGGCCCCCGGTGGGCGCCGCTTCCGCGCGGCAGCCTTCCCGATCGGCATCGATACCGACCTCATCGCCCGCCAGGCGGCAACGGCAGCGACCAAGCCCTCGGTGAAGAACCTGCGCAGCAGCCTGCGCGACCGCCAGCTGGCCATCGGCGTGGACCGCCTGGACTATTCCAAGGGCCTGCCCGAGCGCTTCCAGGGCTTCGAACGCTACCTGGAGCGCCACCCCGACCAGCGCGGCTCGCTGACCTACCTGCAGATCGCCCCGGTCTCACGCGGCGATGTCACCGAGTACCGGCAGCTGCGCAGCCAGCTGGAGCAGATTGCCGGGCACATCAACGGTGGCCACGCCGAGCCCGACTGGACCCCGCTGCGCTACGTCAACCAGAACTTCACCCACGCCACGCTGACCGGCTTCTACCGCGCTGCCGCCGTGGGCCTGGTTACCCCGCTGCGCGATGGCATGAACCTGGTGGCCAAGGAGTACGTGGCCTCGCAGGACCCGGATGATCCCGGCGTACTGGTGCTGTCACTGCTGGCCGGTGCCGCTGATGAACTGAAGCAGGCGCTGCTGGTGAACCCGCACGACCTGGACGGCGTGGCCGATGCCATCGCCACCGCGGCGACGATGTCGCTGCGCCGGCGCCAGGAACGCTGGCACGCGATGATGGACCACCTGCGCACGTACGACATCAACCACTGGCGCCGCAGCTACCTGGAAGCGCTGGAGGCCTGATCACCCACGCCGGGCGTGGCCCGGCGCTACCTTGGTCCGTGCACCTGGTAGCGCCGGGCCACGCCCGGCGGCGGTCAGTCCAGGAACCGCGCGGCCTGTTCCGGACCCGGCAGGTAACAGGCGTCGTGCCGGCCGAACCAGCGATAGCGGTTGCGCGCCAGCGCGCGATAGGCCACGTCGCGCCAACCACGTGGCAGCAGGCGCAGCACGCCGGCCACGCGCCACAGGCCACCCAGCCCCGTCAGCACGCGCAGGATCGCGTCGGTGTCGGTCCAGGCGCCCTGCGCGTCCACCAGCAGGAAGGACAGCGGGTCGTTCGGGTCCAGGCCATGGGCGCGCAGCAGGGCGCTGCCCTGTGCACCCTGCATCGCCGCGAAGCGGTAACGCCCCTGCCGGTCAAACCGCAGCAGGAAACGCACCCAGCGGCTGCACAGCGCGCAGACACCGTCGAAGACGATCACTGCCGGCGCTGCGGGCGCATTCATGCCATCCACACCAGCGTGGCCATGCGCCCCGTACGGCGGTCGCGGCGGTGCGAGTACAGGTCCGGGTCGGCCATGGTCGAGACCGTGCCGCCATGGATGCTGGCCGCATCCAGCCCGGCGGCCTGCAGGCGCTGCCGGGCCAGGGCGAACAGGTCCACTTTCCAGTGCCCGGCGCGGGTGGCGATGAAGGCCGCTTCCGCGCCCGGATCGTGGCCAACGAAGGCGTGGTAGACCACTTCACCGATTTCATAGTCCTGCGGGCCGGCTGCCGGCCCCAGCCAGGCACGCAGCTCCGCCGGCGGGGTATTCATGGCAGCCACGGTGTCTTCCAGCATGCCGTCGGCCAGGCCACGCCAGCCGGCATGCGCCGCCCCCACCTCGCTGCCATCGGCGGCGGCGAACACCACCGGCAGGCAGTCAGCGGTGAGGATGGCCAGCACCACGCCCGGCACCGAGGTCACCGCGGCGTCGGCCACCGGCTCGCTGGCACCGGCCACCGGTGCCGCGTCGAAACGCAGCACGGTGGTGCCATGCACCTGGCGCAGCCAGTGCGGTGCCGATGGCAGGGCCAGGCCCTGCTGCAGCAGCTGCCGGTTGTGCTCGACGTTGGCCGGGGTATCGCCGTCGGCCGCGTGCCGGTTGCCCAGGTTGAACTGCGCGAACGGCGCCGGCGATATGCCCGCGCCATGCCGGCGCGTGGTCAGCGCGCGGACGCCCGCAGGCGCCGGCCAGTCGGCCTGCAGCAGCGGCAGCGTGGCGTCCATCACCAGCGGTCCCGCTCGCGCTCGGCAAAGGCCGCGCTGTCTTCACGCAGCACCTTCATCAGGTGCAGCATGTCCGCCGGCACCGGTGCGGTATTGCGCACCTGCTCGCCGGTGATCGGGTGCACGAACTCCAGGGTTTCCGCGTGCAGGGCCTGGCGCTTGAAGCCGCGCAGGGCCGCGACCAGCTCATCGCTGGCGCCCTTGGGCAGCTTCAGCGCGCCGCCGTACAGCGGGTCACCCACGATCGGGTGGCGGATGTGCGCCATGTGCACGCGGATCTGGTGGGTGCGGCCGGTTTCCAGGCGGCATTCCAGCGCGGTGTGCGCACGGAAGCGCTCGCGCAGGCGGTAATGGGTGATCGCTTCCTTGCCGTCCTCGCGCACGCCCATCTTCAGGCGGTCGCGCGGGTGGCGATCGATCGGGGCATCGGCGGTACCGCCGGCCACCAGGGCGCCCATCACGATGGCCAGGTACTGGCGGTGCACGTCACGCGCGGCCAGCTGCTCGACCAGCGCGGTCTGCGCTTCCAGGGTGCGCGCCACCACCATCACGCCGCTGGTGTCCTTGTCCAGGCGGTGCACGATGCCCGCGCGCGGCAGCACCGCCACCGACGGGTCGCGGTACAGCAGGGCGTTGACCAGGGTGCCGCTGTGGTTGCCGGCGCCCGGGTGGACCACCAGGCCCACCGGCTTGTTGATCACCAGCAGGTGCTCGTCCTCGAACAGCACGTCCAGCGGGATGTCCTCCGGCTGGGCGTCGGTCTGGGTGTCCAGCACCACGTTCAGGGTGACGGCCTCGCCGCCGCGCAGCGGGTCGCGCGGGCGGGCCTGGGCGCCGTCCAGCAGCACATTGCCGGATTTGATCCACTCGGTCAGGCGCGAGCGCGAGTATTCGGGGAACAGCTCGGCCACGACCGCGTCGAAACGGCGGCCGGCGGAGGTGTCGGGGACGATGGCCTGGCGGGCCGATTCGGAGGATTGTTCAGACATGGCAGGGGGGTATCTTCGAAATTTTGGGGTCCGGCCGACCGGTTTCAGTCGCTGGACAGGACACTAGGCTATCATCGACCCTTCGTATTCCAGACGCGTCCCGCCTTGACCCCATGATCCGACGCTCCTCCATGCTCTCCGCGCCCGTCCGCCTCACCGCCCTGCTGCTGGTGCTGGTCATCGCCGCCACCGGTTGCCATCGCGGCGCCAAGAAGGGTGATCGCCCCGATGAAGGAACGCCGGTCGAACAACTGTACGACAAGAGCCACTCGCTGATGCAGGGCGGCAACTGGAGCGGCGCCGAAGCCAGCTTCCGTCGCCTGGTGGCGCAGTACCCGTATGGCCCGTACACCGAGCAGGCGATGATCGAAACCGCCTACGCCCAGTACAAGGCCGGCAAGCACGATGACGCCGTGTCCAGCATCGACCGCTTCATCCGTACCTACCCGACCCACCGCAACATCGCCTACCTGTACTACCTGCGCGGCCTGGCCAACTCCAACCGCAATACGGTTTTCCTGCGTCGCGTATGGTCTCTGGACCCGAGCCGCCGCGATCTGTCCACGCCGCACCAGGCGTATTCGGACTTCAACATCGTGGTCGACCGCTACCCGAACAGCCGCTATGCCGCCGATGCGCGCCAGCGGATGATCGAGCTGCGTGACGTGTTCGCCCAGCACGAGCTGGACAACGCCCTGTATTACCTGCGTCGCGAGGCCTATGTCTCGGCCGCCGGCCGCGCCAACTACCTGCTGGAAACCTACCCGCAGAGCGCCTTCCAGTACGACGCCGTGGCGGTGCTGGGCGAGGCCTACACCCACCTGGGCAACAAGACCCTGGCCGACGACGCCCGTCGCGTGCTGACGCTGAACCAGCCGCAGCACCCGTGGCTGGAAGGCAACTGGCCGAAGTACCCGTGGATGATCCGCAAGCTGAACCCGTTCGCCGGCGAGAAGTCGGCCAGCACCGGCCAGCGCAACGCGCGGCTGGAAAAGAAATAAAGAAAAGGGCCCCGCAAGGGGCCCTTCTTCTTTATCCACGCATGGCGTGGCTCTACTGTAGATCCACGCCATGCGTGGATGACCCGGCAGCGCCGGGCCATGCCCGGCGACCGCCGATCAGCTCTTGTAGCCGTTGCTGATCGGGTACCGGCGCTCGCGGCCGAACGCCCGGCGCGAAACCTTCGGGCCCGGCGCCGCCTGGTGCCGCTTCCACTCGCTGATGCGCACCAGGCGCAGCACGCGGTCCACCACGGCCGCGTCATAGCCGGCCGCCACGATCTCCGTGCGCGACTGCTCCTGGTCCACGTAGCGGTACAGGATGCCGTCCAGCACGTCATAGGCCGGCAGCGAATCCTGGTCCAGCTGGTTGTCGCGCAGCTCGGCCGACGGCGGGCGGCTGATCACCGCCGGCGGGATCACCGGCGCGCCGCCCACGGTGTTGCGCCACTTGGACAGGCCGAACACCTCCGTCTTGTACAGGTCCTTCAGCGGCGCGTAGCCGCCGCACATGTCACCGTAGATGGTGGCGTAACCGACCGCATACTCGCTCTTGTTGCCGGTGGTCAGCAGCAGGCCGCCGAACTTGTTGGCCAGCGCCATCAGGATCACGCCACGGCTGCGCGACTGCAGGTTTTCCTCGGTCACGTCCGGCGTGGTGCCCTCGAACATCGGCGCCAGCGACTCCATCAGGCCCTTGAAAGCCGGCTCGATGGAGACCGCCTCCAGCTTCACGCCCAGTACCTGGCACTGCTCGGCCGCCAGGTCGTTGGACAGGCCAGCGGTATAGCGCGACGGCAGGCGCACGGCGGTGACGTTCTCCGCCCCCATCGCGTCGACCGCCAGGGCCAGCACCAGGGCCGAATCGATGCCGCCGGACAGGCCCAGCCACACCTTCTTGAAACCGTTCTTGCCACAGTAGTCCTGGATGCCGCGGGTCACCGCGCGCCATGCCAGCGCATCCATGCTCTCGTCGCCATCGTCCATCCACACATGCGGCAGGAAGCGGCGGGTTTCGCCGTCGTAGTCCACCACCAGCCACTGGTCAACGAAGGCGGCGGCCGCCGGATGCACCGTGCCGTCGCCATCGGCCACCACGGAGGCGCCGTCAAACACCAGCGCATCCTGGCCACCGACCACGTTGAGGTAGGCAATCGCTGCCCCGCTCTCGCGGGTGCGCGCGGCCAGCACGGCGTCACGCTGGGCGTGCTTGCCCCGCTCGTACGGCGAAGCGTTGGGGACCACCACCAGCTGCGCGCCCTCGCGCACCGTGTCGGCCAGCGGCTCGGCGAACCACAGGTCCTCGCAGATCAGCAGGCCGACCGGCACGCCGTTCACGTCGAACACGCAGCTGCCGCCGTCCGGATCCACGTCGAAGTAACGGCGCTCGTCGAACACCGCATAGTTGGGCAGCTCGCGCTTGCGGTAGGTGCGCTCGACCAGGCCGTCGCGCAGCACGCTGGCGGCGTTGTAGACCACCGCACCGGCGGCCTGCGGCCAGCCGACCACGGCCGTGATGCCACGGCAGGCAGCGGCGATGCGGCCCATCGCCTGTTCGCACTCGTACAGGAAGCCCGGGCGCAGCAGCAGGTCTTCCGGCGGATAGCCGCTGACCGCCAGCTCGGGGAACATCACCAGCTCGGCGCCGTACTCCTCGCGCGCCTGGCCGATCATCTCGATGATGCGCTCGGTGTTGCCGGCGACATCGCCGACCGGGAAATCGAACTGCGCCATCGCGATGCGGATCGAAGCCATGGGAATCCAGCCTGTGGTTGCAATGCGGCCATTGTAGCGCCGCCTGCCTGACGGGCACCGCCTCACCCTGCCCTGCGGCCCCCGGTGGACGGTCCTATTTCCCGGCAGGATGCCCTGTCGCCGCATCCAGGGCATGGCCCAGCGCTGGCGCCAGCGAAAGTACATAGGCGGCGTTGAGATGCTGGCCATCCCGGTAGTGCATCACCCCGCCCTGCTCCGCGCGGCACAAGCCATCGGGGCAGACCAGATCGGCAACCTCGATCAAGCGGGCGTTGGGCTGCGTTGCCACCGCCGCGCCGATCCTCGACGTCACTTCGTCCGGGCGGACATCAGCCAGCGCCGCGCTGCAGGAGTCGTCGGCCGGCGTCCCCGCCGTGTTCATCGAAAAGACCGACTGGATGCATTGCGAAGCATTGAATGGCAGCAACGGGGTCGGCGCCAGCACCAGCACCTGGTCTGCCGTGGGCGCCACTCGCGCAAGCAGGCGGCTGCCGCCCTGTTCCCATTCCTGCGGCGAGAAGCCATACGCCGCGGACGAGCCCAACAGCAGGAGATCGGCGGGGTGTGCGTGCAGGTACTCCACCAGACCGTCGCGCCACTGCTCGCACTCCACATAGCGCCGCTTGATGGGCGCGTAGACGAAGGACTGATCGACCATCGGGCAGGATGATTTGGTGATGACCGTCAGGTCCCAGCCGCGCGCGACGGCAATCGCGGACAGGGCCGTGGACCACTGCGCCGCGACGCTGTCGCCGGCCAGGATGACCCGTGGCCGGCCGGGTTCCGCCTGGCTGACGAGCCTGCAGGGCACCACGCGCGAAGCGGAGTAGAACTCATCACAGGAGGGATCGGAATACAGTGCCGGAAGAGCCACGGTACGCAACGCCGGAGGTTGCTGCGCGCTGAGCTCGATCTTCGCGATCTGCCACGAGCTCCAATGGGCGGTACCGGCAAAGACCGCAGCAGTCGCAAGAAATACGGCAACCCAAGCCCGCCCATCACCAATGGGTCGGCGCAGTACCGGCGTTTCGATGAATCGCCAGCTCAACCAGGCCAGGGGAATGCTGGCAATCGCGGCGCCCGCGCGAATTGCCGGCGATGTGCCCAGGCACGCAACGGCCAGCGTAATCGCCGGCCAATGCCAGAGGTACAGGCTGTAGGAAATGCGACCGAACCAGCGCAGCGGCCGTGCCTGCAGCAGCACGTCCCTGCCCCCGAGCAGCAGCAACGACGCGCCCAGCGTCGGCAGCAGGGCCCAGGCCCCCGGGTAGCTGATCCACTCAGGCACGAAGAAGACGGCCGATACCGCCAGCAGGGCCGCGCCAAGCACGTGGAAGAGGACCGTGAAACGCGCCACTCCATCCCGTGCACCAAAGGTCAGCTGTACGGCTGCGCCGGCAGCCAATTGCCACAGGCGGAAAGGCATCTGGTAATAGGCAGACACCGACGCGTACTCAGCGGCAACCACTGCTGCGGCAAAACCGGCGAGGACAAGCAGCCAGCAGCCCACGACCAGCGCGTTCCTGCCCCGCCAGCGCCAGAGCAGCAGCACCACGGCAGGCCAGATCAGATAGAACTGTTCTTCTACTCCCAGTGACCAGGTGTGCAGCAGCAGGCTGGTATCGGCCCCCTCACTGAAGTAGCCGAACGATGCATTGGAGAAGAAGACGTTGGAGGCCCACAAGGCAGCCCAGCCAAGACTGTCCAGCTGCAGCTGCCAGGCGGACATCGGCAGCAGGTGCACCGTGCATGCCGCGACCACCAGCAGCAGGACCGCCAACGGCGCCAGCAGGCGGCGCGCGCGTCGTGCGTAGAAGGCCATCAGGCTGATATCGCCGGTGTCCGCCCGCTCCTGCGCCAGGCGCCCGGTGATGAGATAGCCGGAAATGACGAAGAAGACATCGACGCCGATGTACCCGCCTGCGAACCCCGGAACGCCCGCGTGTGCCAGCACCACCAGCAGCACGGCGACGCCGCGCAGACCCTCGATTTCCTTTCGAAATTCCACGCAGTTGCTCCGGTCCAAAAAGAAGGCCCGCACGGATGCGGGCCTTCAATCAACACATGGGCGGGTCGCTTATTTGACCAGCTTGGCGATGGCAGCGCCCAGGTCGCCCGGCGAGCGGACGGTGACAACACCGGCAGCTTCCATGGCGGCGAACTTGCCTTCTGCAGTGCCCTTGCCGCCCGAGGCGATCGCACCGGCGTGGCCCATGCGCTTGCCGGCCGGAGCCGACGCACCGGCGATGAAACCGACGACCGGCTTCTTCACGTGGTTCTTGATGTACTCGGCACCGGCTTCTTCAGCGTCGCCGCCGATTTCGCCGACCATGATGATGCCTTCGGTCTGCGGGTCTTCGTTGAACAGCTTCAGGCAGTCGACGAAGTTCAGGCCGTTGATCGGGTCACCACCGATGCCGATGCAGGTGGACTGGCCCAGGCCGACTTCGGTGGTCTGCTTGACCGCTTCATAGGTCAGGGTGCCCGAACGCGACACGATGCCGATCTTGCCCGGCTTGTGGATGTGGCCCGGCATGATGCCGATCTTGCACTCACCCGGGGTGATGACGCCCGGGCAGTTCGGCCCGATCAGCACGGTGTCCGGGTGGGCACGGGTCAGCACGTTCTTGACGCGCAGCATGTCCAGCACCGGGATGCCTTCGGTGATGCAGACGATGACCGAGATGCCGGCAGCAGCGGCTTCCAGGATCGCATCAGCCGCGTACGGCGGCGGCACGTAGATGACCGAAGCGTTGGCGCCGGTGCTCTGCACGGCGTCGGCAACGGTGTTGAAGACCGGCAGGTCGATATGGGTGGTGCCACCCTTGCCCGGGGTCACGCCGCCGACGACCTGGGTGCCGTACTCGATCATCTGAGTGGCGTGGAAGGTGCCCTGCTGGCCGGTGAAGCCCTGCACGATCACCTTGGTGTTCTTGTTGATCAAAACAGACATTGGAATTCCTTGGTGTCGGTATCAGGCGGCGTTCTTGACAGCTTCAACGATCTTCTTGGCGCCATCGTTGATGTTGTCAGCCGGGATGATGGCCATGCCGCTGTCACGCAGCAGCTGCTTGCCTTCTTCCACGTTGGTGCCTTCCAGGCGCACCACGACCGGAACCTTGACGCCCACTTCCTTCACGGCGGCAATGATGCCTTCGGCAATCATGTCGCAGCGGACGATGCCGCCGAAGATGTTGACGAAGATGCCTTCGACCTTGTCCGAGGACAGGATCAGCTTGAAGGCTTCGATGACGCGCTGCTTGTTCGCACCGCCGCCCACGTCCAGGAAGTTCGCCGGCTCGCCGCCGTTGAGCTTGATGACGTCCATAGTGGCCATGGCCAGGCCGGCGCCGTTCACCATGCAGCCGATGTTGCCGTCCATGGTGACGTAGTTGATGTCCAGCTCCGAAGCGATCACTTCGGTCGGATCTTCCTGGGTCTTGTCGCGCATGGCGACCAGGGCCTTCTGGCGGAAGGCGGCGTTGTCGTCGCTGTCGAACTTGCCGTCCAGCGCGTACAGGTTGCCGTCGTCCAGGATGGCCAGCGGGTTGATTTCAACCAGGGCCAGGTCCTTTTCGTTGAACAGGCGGTACAGGTTCACCATGATGCTGGCGAACTGGCCGGCCTGCTTGGCGGTCAGGCCCAGCTTGAAGCCGAAATCACGGCCGTGGTAACCCTGCACGCCTTCGACGAAGTCGACGTTCAGCGAGTGGATCAGCTCCGGGGTTTCAGCAGCGACCTGCTCGATCTCCACGCCGCCTTCCGAAGAAGCGATGTAGGTGATGGTCTTGGTGCCACGGTCAACCAGCACCGACAGGTACAGTTCCTTGACGATCTCGCCGGCGGTGGTCACCAGCACCAGGTTGACCGGCAGTTCGACGCCTGCGGTCTGGTAGGTGGCCATCTTGGTGCCGAGCATCTTGGCCGCAGCGGCCTTCACGTCGTCAGTGGTCTTGCAGAACTTGACGCCGCCAGCCTTGCCGCGGCCGCCAGCGTGGATCTGCGCCTTGACCATCCAGGGGCCCTGGCCCAGGGAGTTGGCAGCTTCGACTGCTTCGTCCGGGGTCGCCGCGACCTTGCCGGCCGGGACCGGGATGCCGTACTCGGCAAGCAGCTGTTTTGACTGGTATTCGTGGAAATTCATGCGTCACCGTGGGAATAGGAACGACCGCACGCAATTCCTCAGGGCCCCCGGCGGGGCGCCGGCATGGACCGCGGCGGGCCCACTATTGTGGCCGAGCCAGCGCCGGGGCGCAAAGAACCCGGGACGAACGGCCAGACCCGGCCAGATTTCCACGTTCATTCAGGCAGTTGCGCCGCCCCGGGGGCGGCCCGCCCGGGCCCGGTGTGGGCCGATTGCGCAGGAAACCGCTTCCACCGGCATATACTGCGGCTGTGGTGCCGAGCCCGCTCGGCGCATATGCAAGGCAGTCGAGCAAGCTCGACTCTACCCCACCGCGGGTCCGACGATCGGGGGAACGTCGGGTACGCTGCAGCACCAACGCCGTCACATCCAGATCCAGGCAGCCAGAAGGGGAGTTCCGGCGTGTCACCCAGCGCTTCATTGATCGACCGCATCGAATCGATTCCCCGGCGCGAGCTGTACTTCTTCGCGCTGTACCGCGTGCTGATCGCTTCGGTCATCGCCGCGCTGCTGTACAGCCCGCTGTCCATGCTCGTCGGCGAAGCGCACCACCCGCGCCTGGCCTACCTGGTCGGGGCCACCTACCTGGTCCTGTCCCTGCTGCTCCTGCTGGTCGGCCGCAGCGAGCGTTGGCTGCTGCCGATCGTGGTCACCGGCGTGCTGCTGGACATCGTCGCGGCCAGCCTGCTGGCCCACGCCCTGCCCGGTGCCAGCGCCGGCATCTCCATGTCGCTGCTGTTCAACATCGCCGCGGCGGCCACCCTGCTGCCCCTCAGCTGGGGCCTGGTGCTGGCCCTGGCCGCCAGCGCCGCCACCGCCGCCGAGTACCTGTGGAAGGTGGTGGAGGGCGGCGACCCCACCCGTACCCTGGCCGAGCTGGCCATGTTCGCCACCAGCTACCTGGCCCTGGCCTTCATCAGTTACCAGGTGGGCAGCCGCGCCCGCCGCAACCAGCAGCTGGCCAACCAGCGCGGCGATGAAGTGGCCAACCTGTTCCAGATCAACGAGCTGATCATCCGCCGCATGCGCACCGGGGTGATCGTCGTCGATGGCGACAACCGCATCACGCTGGCCAACGAGGCCGCCTCCCTGCTGCTGGGTGACAACGACGGCGTGGGCGAGACCGGCCAGCTGGACCTGGCCAGCATCGCGCCCGAACTGGCCCGGCGCCTGAACCGCTGGCGCAACGGCTGGACCCAGGACGAACTGCCGCTGCAGCTCAACCCCGACCAGCCCGAAGTGCAGCCGCGCTTTGCCCGCCTGCTGGCCGGCAGCGAGCTGGCCCTGGTCTTCCTGGACGACTCCAGCGTGGTCTCGCGCCGCGCCGAATCGCTCACCCTCTCGGCGATGGGCCGTTTCTCGGCCAGCCTGGCGCACGAGATCCGCAACCCGCTGGCGGCCATCAACTACGCCGTGCAGCTGCTGGAGGAAGGCACCGGTTTCAATGAAAGCGACCGCCGGTTGCTGCAGATCATCCACCAGCAGTGCCAGCGCACCAACGGCATCGTGGAAAGCGTGCTGGGCCTGGCCCGGCGCGAGCGCGCCACCCCCGAGAACGTCGACCTGGCCGCCTTCGTGCGCCGCTTCGTGCTGGAGTACAAGCAGGGCCAGACCCTGGAAACGGACAGCATCGAGCCGATCATCAACGACACCTCGGTCCCGGCCCTGGTCGATACCCGCCACCTGTACCAGGTGCTGACCGTGCTGGTGCACAACGCGCTGAAGTACGGCCGCGTGGGCGAGCAGCCGGCGCGCGTGCGCCTGCGCGTGGCCCAGCACGAGCGCAGCGCGGTGATCGATGTGATGGACCGTGGTCCCGGCATTCCCGAGGCCGTGGCCGCGCAGCTGTTCCGCCCGTTCTTCACCACCTCCGAACACGGCACCGGCCTGGGCCTGTACATCGCCCGCGAGCTGTGCCGCGCCAACCAGGCACGGCTGGACTACATCCCCGTGCCGGCGGGTGGTTCCTGTTTCCGCCTGGTCCTGCCCGGCCCGCATGCATTGATTCCGCAGTGATCCGCCGCGTCAAACATTTGTCGCTTCCAGCCCCCGTCGTTTATCTTCTCCGCCCATGAACGAAACCCGCAGCGCCCTCGTCGTCGACGATGAACGCGACATCCGCGAACTGCTGGTGCTGACCCTTGGCCGCATGGGCCTGCGCATCAGCACCGCCGCCAACCTCGCCGAAGCCCGCGAACTGCTGGCCAGCAACCCTTACGACCTGTGCATCACCGACATGCGGCTGCCCGACGGCAACGGCATCGAACTGGTGAGCGAGATCGCCCACCACTACCCACGTACGCCGGTGGCGATGATCACCGCCTTCGGCAGCATGGACCTGGCCGTGGAAGCGCTGAAAGCCGGCGCCTTCGACTTCGTCAGCAAGCCGGTGGACATCAGCGTCCTGCGGGGCCTGGTCAAGCACGCCCTGGAACTCAACAACAGCGAGCGGCCGGTCGCCGCGGCGGCCACCGAACAGGCCGCGCGCCTGCTCGGCAGTTCGCCGGCGATGGACGTGCTGCGCACCACCATCAGCAAGGTTGCCCGCAGCCAGGCGCCGGTCTACATCCTGGGCGAATCCGGGGTGGGCAAGGAGCTGGTCGCGCGCACCATCCATGCGCAGGGCGCACGCGCCTCGGGCCCTTTCATTCCGGTCAACTGCGGCGCCATCCCCACCGAGCTGATGGAAAGCGAGTTCTTCGGCCACCGCAAGGGCAGCTTCACCGGCGCACACGCCGACAAGCCCGGCCTGTTCCAGGCGGCACACGGCGGCACCCTGTTCCTGGATGAAGTGGCCGAGCTGCCCCTGCAGATGCAGGTCAAGCTGCTGCGCGCCATCCAGGAAAAATCGGTGCGTGCACTGGGTGCGGCCAACGAGGAACCGGTGGACGTGCGCATTCTTTCGGCCACCCACAAGGACCTGGCCGAACTGGTCGAGGACGGGCGCTTCCGCCATGACCTCTACTACCGCATCAACGTCATCGAACTGAAGGTGCCGCCGCTGCGCGAGCGCCGGCAGGACCTGCCGGACCTGGCCGGTTCGATCCTGGCCCGGCTGGCCCGCAGCCATGGCCGTGCCACTCCGCTGCTGGCGCCCTCGGCGCTGGACGCCTTGTCCCACTACGGCTTCCCGGGCAACGTGCGCGAACTGGAGAACATCCTCGAGCGCGCCCTGGCCCTGGCCGAGGAAGACCGTATCGGTGCCGATGACCTGCGCCTGCCGCAGCACGCCCCGCGCGCCGCCGGAGGCCCTGCCGCGCCCGAGGCCGTGGTCGACCTGCAGCCTGGCAGTGCCGCCCTGCCCTCCTACATCGAGCAGCTCGAGCGCAGCGCCATCCAGCGTGCGCTGGAAGAGAACCGCTGGAACAAGACGCGCACCGCCGCGCAGCTGGGCATCACCTTCCGGGCGCTGCGCTACAAGCTGAAGAAGCTGGGGATGGAGTAAGGGCGGGCCATCCCCTGGTAGTGCCGGCCGCTGGCCGGCAACTTCACGCATCGCGCCATCCACGCATGGCGTGGATCTACCGTAGAGCCGAGCCCACGCTCGGCTGCTTCGGCTACAACCGCATCAATCCTTGGTGACGCGGTTGATCTCGGCCAGGCTGGTCACGCCCGCTGCGGCCTTCTTCAGCGCGGACTGGCGCAGGTCGTTCACCTTGATCGCCTGCGCTGCCTCTGCGATCTGCAAGGCATTGCCACCGGCCAGGATGATCGTCGAGATCTCGTCGGTCATCGGCATCACCTGGTAGATACCGGTACGGCCCTTGTAGCCCTCGGTGCACTCATCGCAGCCCACCGCTTCGTACAGCTCGATGCCCGCATCCAGCTGCTCCTGGGTGAAGCCCTCGGCCAGCAGCGCGTGCGCCGGCAGGGTGGACGGACGCTTGCAGTTGCTGCACAGGCGGCGCGCCAGGCGCTGGGCGATCACCAGGGTGACCGAGCTGGTGATGTTGTACGGCGCGATGCCCATGTTCATCAGGCGCGCGATGGTCTGCGGCGCGTCGTTGGTATGCAGGGTGGACAGCACCATGTGGCCGGTCTGCGCGGCCTTGATCGCGATCTCGGCCGTTTCCAGGTCGCGGATTTCGCCGACCATGATGATGTCCGGATCCTGTCGCAGGAACGAGCGCAGCGCGGCGGCAAAGGTCATGCCGCGCTTGTTGTTCTGCTGCACCTGGTTGACGCCGGGCAGGCGGATTTCCACCGGATCTTCGGCGGTGGAGATGTTGCGGGTCTCGTCGTTGAGGATGCCCAGCGCGGTATACAGCGACACCGTCTTGCCCGAACCGGTCGGGCCGGTCACCAGGACCATGCCGTAGGGCTTGTGGATGGCCTCCAGGAACAGCTTCTGCTGCTCCGGCTCGTAACCAAGCTTGTCGATGCCCAGCTTGGCCGCGCTGCCATCCAGGATACGCAGCACCACCTTTTCGCCGAACAGGGTCGGCAGCGTGCTGACGCGGAAGTCGATCTGCTTGGTCTTGGACAGGTTCAGCTTGATGCGTCCGTCCTGCGGCACGCGCTTCTCGGCGATGTCCAGCTGCGCCATCACCTTCAGGCGCGCGGCGATGCGCTGGTTCAACTTCACCGGCGCGCGCGCGACCATCTTCAGCAGGCCATCGATGCGCAGGCGCACGCGGTAGTCGTCTTCGTAGGGTTCGAAGTGGATGTCCGAAGCGCCCTTGCGGATCGCGTCGACCAGCACCTTGTTGACGAACTTGACCACCGGGGTGTCGTCACCCTTGGCGTCGATGCCACTGTCGCTGCTGCCAGCGAGATCCTCGTCGCCACCGCTGACGTCGAGGTTGGCCATGCCCTCGTCATCGCCACCGAGCGCGTCGGACATGGTGTCATGCTTGGCCTGCCACTGCTCCAGCGTGCGGCGGATCTGGTCCTCGTCGATGAGGATCGGCTCCACCACCAGGTTGGTGTGGAACTTGATCTCATCCAGCGAATGGGTCGGGTTGCTGGTGCCGACGAACAGGCGGCCACCGCGTTTGAACAGCGGCAGCACGTTGTGCTTGCGCAGCAGCTCCTCGCTGACCAGCGCAATGGCGTTCTGGCTGCTGTCGAACGTGGACACATCGAAGAGCGGCATGCCGAATTCGACCGAATTGGCGGCGGCCAGCTGCGCGGCGCCCACGACCTTGTTCTGCGCGAACCAGGTCGGGAGGGGCAGGCGTGCGGCGGTAGCCTTGGCCATCGCATCGCGGGCAGCAGCTTCATCCAGCGCGCCATCCTGGACCAGGCGGCGCGCCAGGCCGGTGATGCCGACGAGATTGGCGGTGGTTACGGCGTTCATTGAAATCCTTGGCTCGTGGGGCGGGCAATGCCGTGGCTCGTTCACGAGGCCACGTCACGGGGTCCCAGGACATGCCACGGCCACTGACCGCCCTCCTGCGTCCAGCCTGGCAGGCACAATCCTGACTCCCCGGGTGATGATAGCTCTCCCGGTGCCCGGCCAACACAGCAGCGGTGAACATCCCCCATTCCGGGCCTGCGGACTGGAACGGCCAGCACCCCATTCAGGCATCGCGGCGGAGTAACATTACGGCGGGGAAAAACGGGGAAACACCTTGAACCAGCTCAGTATCATCCTGCCGGCAAAGAACGAAGCGGAGGGGCTCCAGCGCACGCTTCCGGCACTTCGCCAGCACTACCCTCACGCGGAGATCATCGTCGTTGATGATGGCTCCACCGACGCCACCGCGGCCATCGCCCGCGAACACGGCGTCAAGGTGCTTTCCAGCCCCTACTCGATGGGCAACGGCGCGTCGATCAAGCGCGGTGCGCGCGAGGCCACCGGCGAAATCCTGGTGTTCATGGATGCCGACGGGCAGCATCATCCGGCCCACATCCAGGCCCTGCTGGACAAGCTGGCCGAAGGCTATGACATGGTCGTGGGTGCCCGTGACAGCAGCGGCCAGGCAAACGTCCACCGCGGCCTCGCCAACCGGCTCTACAACTGGCTGGCCAGCCACATGACCGGCTTCGAAGTGAAGGACCTGACCTCCGGGTTCCGTGCGGTGCGCGCAGGACGCTTCCGCGAGTTCCTGCACCTGCTGCCGAACGGGTTCAGCTATCCCACCACCAGCACCATGGCCTTCTTCCGCAGCGCATACCCGGTGGCCTACGTGCCGATCCCGGTGGCCAAGCGGGTCGGCAACGGCAGCCACATCCGTCCCATCAAGGACGGCATCCGCTTCCTCCTGATCATCTTCAAGATCGCCACCCTGTACTCGCCGCTGAAGCTGTTCGCGCCGGTGGCAGTGGCGTTCTTCCTGGTGGGCCTGGGCTACTACGGCTATACCTTCGCGACCATGCACCGCTTCACCAACATGAGCACGCTGCTGTTCAGTGCATCGGTGATCATCTTCCTGATAGGGCTGGTTTCCGAGCAGATCACCGGCCTGACCTACCTGGCGTCGCGGAAGGATTCACAACCGTGACATCGGAGGGCGGGGCCACCGCAGCCCTTCCGAAGCTGCTGGTCGTGGCCTCCACCTATCCGCGCTGGCGCGGTGACCCGGAACCAGGGTTCGTGCATGCGCTGAGCCGGCACCTGACCGACCACTTCCAGGTCACGGTGCTTTGTCCGCATGCGCCCGGCGCAGCTCCGCAGGAGGATCTCGACGGTGTCAGGGTCATCCGCTACCGCTACGCACCCATAGCACTCGAGCAGCTGGTCAACGGGGGCGGCATCGTCTCCAACCTGCGCCAGCGCCCATGGACGCTGGCCCTGGTGCCCACCTTCCTGCTGGGCCAATGGTGGGCCATGCGGCGTGAACTGCAGCGGCATGGCCACCACGCGCTGCACGTCCATTGGATCGTACCGCAGGGTCTGGCCAGCGCCTTCCTGCCCGAACGCCTCCGCCCCCCGATGCTGGTCACCTCCCATGGTGGCGACCTGTTCTCGCTGCGTGGCCGCATGTTCCATGCAATCAAGCGCTTCGTGCTGTTGCGTGCACAGGCAGCCACCGTTGTCAGCGAAGCGATGGTCGCCCCGATGCGAGCCTTGGCCCCGCACCTCCCTCTGTCGGTCTCGCCGATGGGCGTGGACCTGCAGCGCCACTTCGTGCCCTCTTCAGCAGCACGGGCGCGCAATGAACTGCTGTTCGTCGGCCGCCTGGTCGAGAAGAAGGGCCTGGTCCACCTGCTCGACGCATTGCCGGCGGTGCTCGCACACCACCCCGATACGACGCTCACCGTCATCGGCCATGGCCCGGAGCGCGACGCGCGGCAGGCCCAGGTGGAAGCCCTGGGGCTGCAGGCGCACGTGCGGTTCCTGGGTGCCCTCCCGCAGGAATCCCTGCCGGCGCACTACCAGCGGGCCACCGCACTCGTCGCCCCCTTCGTGCAGGCCCGCAATGGCGACCAGGAGGGGTTGGGCCTGGTCACCGTCGAAGCACTTGGCTGTGGATGCCCCGTGGTGACCACCGACGTGCCGGCGGTGCAGGATGCATTCCCGGCCGGACCACCACGCTACCTGGCCCCACAGCGCGATGCCGCAGCGCTTGCCAGCGTACTGGTGGCGCTGCTCGACGCACCGGAGGCGGCCGAAGCATGGGCGCACTCGCAGCGCCCCGCGCTGCTGGCCCGTTTCGACCACGCCCAGGTCGCAGCGAACTATGCGCGCCAGCTGCAGGCAATCATGGAGATGCCGGGTGCCCGTTAGACTGCCGCGCCTCGGTGGCCTGGCCCGGACGTCCCTCCTGGTGATGTTCTGGCAGGGCATCCGCATGCTGTGCCTGGCGGCCTGGATCATCGTGGGTGCGCGCGTTTTGGGTGCGGACAACTACGGCCTCTTCTCCGGCACGGTGGGCACCGCATCGGCGCTGGCGGGGTTGGTGGGCCTGGGCGGCGGAATGCTGATGTACCAGTACGCCGCTGCAGACCGCTCGCGCTTCGCCCGCTATTGGAAGCAGTGCCTGCTGCTCTGCGTGATCAGCGCGGGTCCGCTTTCGCTGGTTTTCTATCTCCTCAGTGCGGGGCTGCTGTCATGGCCCGCGCTCTGCCTGATCGCATTGTCGGAAATCGTCGCATTCCCGTTCGTGACCAACGCGGCGTTCGCCCTCTCGGCCAATGACCGGATGGGATGGTCGGCCGCCCTGCCCGCGCTGAATGCCTTGCTGCGGCTGGCCGCGATCTGCATCTTCAGCGCCCTGCCCGCATCGCCCGACCTGACTGCGTATCTCGCGCTGCATCTGGCCGCGTCCGCCTGTAGTGCGCTCCTCGCGCTGCTGGCGGTGCGCTGCCTGCTGAGGCCGGGGCCGGCAAAGGCACGGATCAGCCGGAGCGACCTGATGCACGGCAGCGGCCACGCGGTCGCGTGGAGTTCGTCAGTGGGTGTCACCACCCTGGACAAGTCCTTCGTGCTGCATGCAGGAGGCAGCGCGATTGCCGGCCAGTACTCGGCCGCGTACCGCATCGCGGCAGTGTTCGCGATGCCGCTCGACGCCATGATCATGTCCGCCATGCCGCGCCTGTTCCGGGCGCAACGGGACAACACCCAGCACCGGCGCCTCGTCGCCTCGATGATCCTGGCCGCACTGGGCTATGGCATCGCCGCCAGCGCGGTGCTGGGCTACGGCGCCCACATGCTTCCGCATCTGCTGGGCAGCGATTTCACCGCGGCCATTCCGGGCCTGCAGTGGATGGGCCTGTTCGTGGTCGGCTACAGCGTGCGGCAGATCGGCTGCCACACGCTGCTGGGGCGCGGCTGGAAACTGCGCAAGTTCCTCGTCGAAGCGCTGGGCCTGCTGTTGATGGCGGCGCTCTCGGCATTGTGGATCCCCGCGTACGGCCTGCAGGGTGCCGTGTGGATGATCATCACCGCCGAGGCCGTGATGGCCTGCATCGCCTGGCTGGTCGTGTCCTTCAGTCCCGCGCCGGCAAGCGCGAGCGCGCAGCACTGAACACATCCAGATAGGCCTGGCACGCCGTCTCGATGGAGAAGGCATCGGCGCGCGCGCGCAGCGTCTGCGCAGGCACGTGGCTGTTCCCCTCAACGACATTGCGCAGGGCCTGCGCCAACGCAGCCGCATCCCCTACGGGCACCAGCTGTCCATACCGCCCCTCCCCCAGCACTTCGGCAGGGCCATGCGGGCAATCGGTGGCCACGACCTGGATGCCACAGTGCATGGCCTCGACCAGGACATTGCCAAAGCCTTCGTAGTCCGAACACAGCACCAGCGCCGTGCTGCGCACCATCCACGGCAGCACGTCCTCCACGCGGCCGGGCAGTGCGACATCGTCCTGCAGCGCGCTTGCTGCCACCCACCCGGCAAGACGGCCTCCCTCCTCCCCCTGCCCCAGCACCAGCAGGCGCGCCCGGTGGGTCTGCCGCAAAAGGACGAACGCCTCCCACAACAGGTCCAGGCGCTTTTCCGGCGAAAGGCGACCGGCATAGATGAACAGTGGGATCCCGTCATCCGGGAAGGGCCATGCCTGGTCCGGCAGGATCGGCGCGCTGCGCGCCTTGCGGGTGATGGGGTTGTGGATGACCCGAACCTGCGCGACCGGAAGGCCAAGCTCCTCTTCCATATCCCTGGCCAGCGCTGCAGAGACCGCAACCATCGCCTGCGCTGCCGGCGTGGCGAAACGCATGAGCCAACCGATGACCTCCCGCTTGCATCGTGCAGAGCCGCGCGCCTTCTTTCGCGGTGCGGACAGCGCAAGATGCTGGGCGATCACCACGGCCGTGCCGGGATAGAACAGCCGTTGCCAGAAGACAATCCAGATGGCGAGATCGTTGGCGGTCGTCACCACGATTGCGGGACGCTCGCGCCTGATCAGCCATGGCAACCGCAGAAGCAGCTGCCAGGCACCGCGCGGCGCAACGAAATCGACTTCCCCCGCATGGCCAGGGCCGCCAAGATCGCGACCGGCGATGACACGGGCAGTCTCACCCCGTTCCCTGAAACCGCGCAGCAGGTTCAGCTGCACGCGCTCCAGGCCGCCCGGCTCCCAGCGGCTGGCCAACAGCCAGATCATGCCGGTTTCCGGGCGCAGCAGGAGGAATCACCAGCCGTTCCCTGCAGGCTGCCAGTCGTCAGTCCCATCGCCTTTCCCCAAGGTGACTTTCCACCTGCAACTGCCCATCATGCGGTACTGCCCGACAGAATAGCCACACAGGTCCCTTCATGCATGTGCTCATGCTCTGCAAGCGCCAGTACACAGGGCGGGACCTGCTCGATGACCAGTACGGCCGCCTGTGGGAGATTCCGGAAGCGCTGGCCCGGCGAGGCCATGCGGTCAGCGGGCTCACGCTGAGTTATCGCCGCAGGAGTACGGGCCTGCATCGTTCTCCCGCCGGTGTGCACTGGCACTCGATCAACGCCGTTTCGATGCGCGTCCTGTACCTGGGTCGGATGATCGACCAGATTCACGCGCAACGGCCGATCGATGTCCTCCTCTCGAGCTCCGACGCCCTGTGCGCAACGCTCGGCGACCGGCTTTCCCGCCGCCTGCATGCCGCACACGTCGTCGACCTCTATGACAACTACGCAGCGTTTGGCCTGACGAAACTTCCTGGCGTACGCGCGGCGTTCGACCATGCATGCCGCCACGCGGCCAGCATCAGCGTGGTGACCACCTCACTGGCAACGGCACTGCGTCCATCCCTCCCGGGCGGCACGCCATTGGAAGTGATCGGCAATGGCGTGCGCACTGACCTGTTCCATCCCATGGAGCAGGCCGCATGCAGGGCGCAGCTGGGCCTGCCCACGAATGCGCGCCTGATCGGCTGCGCAGGCGCGCTGAACCAGAGCAGGGGCATTGAAGACCTGTTCAAGGCATTCCACCTGCTCGCGCATAGCGACCCTGATCTCCATCTCGTCATCGCGGGCCCAAGGGACAACACGCTTGAGCGCTACGCACATCCAAGGATCATCGACCTGGGTACGCTGGACTGGCGAGACGTGCCCGTCCTGATCAATGCGCTGGACGTGTCCATCGTCTGCAATCGCGACTCAACCTTCGGGCGCTTCTGCTATCCGCTCAAGCTGGTCGAATCCATCGCCTGCGGGATCCCCGTCGTGGCTGCGGCCGTGGGCGACACACGCCGCATCGGCGGCGAAACCCTGGCCGCCTACTCCCCCGGGAACTGCGAGGAACTGAAAGCAGCCATCGAGCAGCAACTGTCCATCCCATCGCGGGCGCCCCGCTCACTGACCTGCAGCTGGGAGCAGAGAGCCACGCAGATGGAGCGCCTGCTTCTGCAGGCACTGGGACGCGGCGATCAACTAGCGGCAGGATGACGGAACGTAGCGGCCATCCAGCCCACTGCAGGACCAGTTCACCGCGCCATTCGTATCGTGGGCAGTCAGGACCAGGCTGCGGCCTGCGATTTTTGAGCTGGCCGAAGACGCAAACACGACCGAAATCGAACCGGTATTGTCCACCGTGACCGAGCGCACGTATTTGCCCCGCACGGATGCCGGTGCTGCCATCCCCGCGGCCAGATTGTCCGCCGGGAACTGGCCGTGATCAGAGTAGTAGGTCGCGATCGCTTCTTTGGCGCTCGATGACAGGGAAAGACCTTCTGCGACCTGGCCGCGGGCCACGTAGTCGAGGTACGCCGGCGTCGCGATGGCCGCCAGGATGGCAATGATCGCAACGACGATCATCAGTTCGATCAAGGTAAAGCCGCGCTGCTTCATGTTCAGTCCCCTTTTGCCTTTGTCTGCTGCTGCTCCGCCAGCCAATGCTCCAGGTGCTTGATGTCCGGATCATACGCATGACGACTATTGGCCGCCGTGAGGATCCCCATCCCCTTGCGGCCTTCCTCCAAGCCAAGCAAGTTGGATGCCAACCCCATCCGCAGCAGCCAGAGCTGCGCGCCCGTATCGCCGGGGGAGATGCGGACCGCCTCCCGCAGGAGTTCCATGGCCAGCGGGTAGTCCTTCATTGCGTTGAACGCATAGTTGGCAAACACCAGCCTGATCCGCGACGAGTTGGGATTTGCGACCGTGGCTGCCGTCAGCAGGTCCAGCAGCACCCGCTCATCGACGGGGCGACAGCCCCCTTGCACGCGACAGGCGACCACTGCCTCGAGTGCACCGGACTCCTGCGGCCCCAGCGCCCGCCGGGAGATCTTCCGTTCAAGCGACGCCCACACCTGGGGCGACTGCGTCCGCCCCTGGTACGAGTGGAGGATGATCAATGCCTGCTCAGGCAAAGGAGATCCGCCCGGAAGCGCCGCTGCATGCTCAAACTCCTTCTCCGCCAATCCCCACGCGGGAGACCGCGGGGCATCCGGATTCAAGGCCAGCAGAGTGCGTCCGAGCTCGTAGCCCGCGCGAGGGGAATCCGGATTCCGGTTGGACAGCGTCAGTGCCAAGCGCATCGGGTCAGCCCAGGTCTGGACCTGCACCCATCCCATTCCAGCCACGAAGACCAGCATCACCGACACAACCGTCACTGCGACGCCACGCGTGCATCGTGCCATCAGCGCACGAAGGGGCTGCACCCATGCCAAGGCGATACCGGCAAGCGCCAGGTAGTTGCGGTGCTCGAAGGCCAACTCCAGGGGCACGACATTGCTGGTCAGTGCATGGCTGACAAAGAACCAGGCGATACCCAGCGCGGTCAGCGGCCAGCGCTTGCGTACGGCCCAGCCGAAGCCCGCCAATGCCATCAGCAACAGCATCGGCACCATGAAGGCAGGCGCCAGCCAGGAAGTCGGCACGCCTACGTTGTCATAGTAGAACTTCAGCGACTCCGGCCAAGGCAGGACGATCTGCTGGAGATAATCGAGCAGGACACCTGGCTGCGAGAGAAGCCGGCCCGCCAGGCTGAAATCACGCGCGGAGTACCGCTCCGGCGACATCGCTCCCGGAAGGACGATGGCGAAGAACACAGCGGCTGCCGCCAGAATGCCCACTGCATACAAGGCAATCAGCGTGCGCGCGCGCGTTCCATCCGCGTTGCGGAAGCCGAGGACGAATACCTCCAGCACCAGCGCGTAGGCGGGAATGAGAATCGCGGTTTCCTTGAAGCCCAGCCCCAGAACGGTGCCCAGCACGACACCGCACCACCACAGGACTGCGCTCTTTGAACGCGGCGTGCTGCTGCGTGCGTGGAGGTAGCAGTTCAGTGCGATGAGCACCCCCGTCGCCGCCCCCAGCTCCATGCGCTGCACGACGTAAAGCACGGTGGACGCCTGCAGCGGATGCACCATCCACGCCAGCGCCACGGCGAGCGCGATCAGGCGTACCTTCGCCACCGGAGCGGACAGTACCCGCCGCATCAACGCTGACGCCAAGGCGAACACCAGCAGCGAGTTCAGCAGGTGCACGGCCAGGCCCGTGGCCTTCATGGGCCACGTTGCCAGACCGGTGAAATAGTAGTTGAGACCGAAGCTGAGGAGCGCAAGCGGACGGCCCGCATCACCCGTGATCCCTTCGGTCATGGCGGCCTTGATGGATCCAGCATCCAATGAAACAAGACGCCAGTCCTCATCGTCCACCAGGTTGGGAAAGTCATCGAAGATGAAACCGCCTTTCAGGCCATTCCAATAGACAACCACTCCCACAAGCAACAGCAGCAACGCTCCGAAGCGCAGAATCCGCTGGGCAGGCACACTTTGCATCGGATGGAACTCCCCTTCCAGATAAGAGAAAGGGCCGCAAGCGGCCCTTTCCCAGTACTGCAATGTCCTCTGCGCAATTAGCGGCAGGAAGACGGACGGTACTTGGCGTCGATGGTGCCGGTGCTCTTGCAATCCCAGGTGATCGAGCCGCCGGCATCAGCCGGGGTCATCACGAAGGTCTTGCCAGCGATCTTCGAGCTCGCCGAGGAGGTGCCCTTCATGGTGGCGGTGATCACGCCATTGCCGCTCAGGCCGACGCTGAGGACGTACTTGCCGTTGATCGAAGCAGCCGGAGCGAGGCCAGCCTTGGCATTGGTGTCCGGGAAGGCACCCTTGTCAGCGTAGTACTCGGTGACAGCGGTCTTGGCGCCGCCGCTCAGGGTCATCGCTTCGGAGACCTGCGAGCGAGCGACATAGTCCTGGTAAGCCGGCAGAGCGATGGCGGCCAGGATCGCGATGATCGCGACGACGATCATCAGTTCGATGAGGGTGAAGCCCTTCTGGTTCTTCATTGTGTACATCCCCAAGATTGGTGGTGGTTGAGTTCAGTGCGCCTGAACGGTCCGGCTCCGGGCCGGCTGAGCGGTTCCTGCGCCCCGCGGGTGGATCAACGCAGGTTGCGTGCCAACCCCGGCACGCCCCCCCCTTGGATTTCCCCGGCGCCAATAATGGCAGCAAATTGTTGGATGTGAAGCCCCCCGGCCCGGAAATGCGACGAGTCAGCCAATGTGACGCAATGCGTCACCTTTGGCCGGAACCCGGCACGATTCCGCAATTTGCCCCCCGCACAGCCTGCCCAGAAGGCCATGAACCGGCTAACATCGGAGCCAATGATGCCCGCCTGGGGATGGCGGGCCTTGGGGAGCCAACATGTCTGTCAGTCGCAGTGCGATAAAGAAAGAGCCCGTGGCGCGTAGCACCATGGAGCTTCAGCCGTTTGTCTGGGAGGGGACCGACAAGCGTGGCGTGAAGATGAAAGGGGAGCAGCTGGCGAAGAACGCCAATCTGCTGCGGGCCGAACTGCGCCGCCAGGGCATCAACCCCGGACAGGTGAAGGTCAAGCCCAAGCCGATGTTCGGTGCCGCCGGCAAGGCGGTCAGCCCGAAGGACATCGCGTTCTTCAGCCGGCAGATGGCCACCATGATGAAGTCCGGCGTGCCGATCGTGTCGGCGCTGGAGATCATCGGCAGCGGCCACAAGAACCCGCGCATGAAGAAGATGGTGGATGGCATCCGCACGGATATCGAGGGCGGCTCCTCGCTCTACGAAGCCATCAGCAAGCATCCGGTGCAGTTCGACGAGCTCTACCGCAACCTTGTCAGGGCTGGCGAAGGCGCCGGCGTGCTGGAAACGGTGCTGGATACCGTCGCCAACTACAAGGAAAACATCGAGGCCCTGAAGGGCAAGATCAAGAAGGCGCTGTTCTATCCGGCCATGGTCATCGCCGTGGCACTGGCGGTCAGCTCCATCCTGCTGATCTGGGTCGTGCCCCAGTTCGAGGACGTGTTCCGCGGCTTCGGCGCCGATCTGCCGGCCTTCACCCAGCTGATCGTGAACATGTCCCGCTTCATGGTTTCCTGGTGGTGGCTGATCCTGCTCGTGGTGATCGGTGCCCTCGTAGGGTTCACCATGGCCTACAAGCGTTCTCCGAAGATGCAGCACACGCTGGACCGGCTGGTGCTGAAGGTGCCGGTGATCGGGCAGATCATGAACAACAGTTCGATCGCCCGCTTCGCCCGTACCACGGCGGTGACCTTCAAGGCCGGCGTTCCGCTGGTGGAGGCACTGGGCATCGTTGCCGGCGCCACCGGCAACAAGGTCTACGAAGAAGCCGTGCTGCGCATGCGCGACGACGTCTCCGTCGGCTACCCGGTCAACATGGCCATGAAGCAGCAGAACCTGTTCCCGCACATGGTCATCCAGATGACCGGCATCGGCGAGGAGGCGGGTGCGCTGGACACCATGCTGTTCAAGGTAGCCGAGTATTATGAGCAGGAGGTCAACAATGCCGTTGACGCACTGAGCAGCCTGCTGGAACCGATGATCATGATCTTCATCGGCGTCATCGTGGGTGGCCTCGTCATCGGTATGTACCTCCCAATCTTCAAACTTGCTTCCGTGGTCTAACCTTACATGGCATTTCTCGACCAGCATCCCGGCCTCGGCTACCCCGCCGCGGCCGCCCTGGGCCTGCTAATCGGCAGTTTCCTCAACGTAGTCATCCTGCGCCTGCCCAGGCGGATGATGTGGGAGTGGAAGCGCGAGGCGCGTGAGGTCCTGGAGCAGCCGGACATCTACGACCCGCCTCCACCCGGCATCGTGGTCGAGCCGTCGCACTGCCCGCACTGCAAGCACAAGCTGTCCTGGTACGAAAACATCCCGCTGTTCAGCTGGATCATCCAGGGCGGCAAGTGCCGCCACTGCAAGGCGCCCATTTCCATCCAGTACCCACTGGTGGAGGCGCTGACCGCGGTGTTGGTGCTGGCCTGCGTCTGGCAGTTCGGCTTCGGCTGGCAGGGCTTCGGCGCCATCGTGCTGACCTGCTTCCTGATCGCCTTGTCGGGTATCGACCTGCGCACGCAGTACCTGCCGGACCAGGTCACCCTGCCATTGATGTGGCTGGGCCTGGTGGGGAGCATGGACAACCTGTACATGCCAGCCAAGCCCGCCCTGATCGGCGCCGCTGCCGGCTTCCTCGTGCTGTGGGTCGTGGCCAAGGCTTACAAGCTGGTGACCAACCGCGACGGCATGGGCGGCGGCGATGCCAAGCTGCTCGCGGCACTGGGCGCCTGGTGCGGGCTGAAGGGCATCCTGCCCATCATCCTGCTGTCGTCCGTGCTGGGCGCCATCATCGGCTCGATCTGGCTGTATACCCGCGGCCGCGACAAGGCTACGCCGATCCCCTTCGGCCCCTATCTGGCGTTGGCTGGCTGGGTGTACTTCATGTGGGGCGAGCCGGTGGTGAACCAGTACCTGGTCATGAGCGGGCTGCGCTGACGCTGCCGTCATGAGCCGCTACGTGGTCGGCCTGACCGGCGGCATCGCCGCCGGCAAGAGCGAGGTGACCCGGCGCTTCGAGGCGCTGGGGATCGTGGTCGCCGACGCGGATCTGGCCGCGCGTGCGGTGGTCGCTGCTGGCAGCCCGGCGCTGGCCATGATCGCCGAGCGCTTCGGCGCCACCATGCTGCTGCCCGATGGCAGCCTGGACCGGGCCCGCCTGCGGGCCCATGTGTTCGCCGACCCCGCCGAACGGGTGGCCCTTGAGGCAATTACCCATCCCGCGATTCGCCGCCTGATGCAGCAGCAGTGCGAACAGGCAGCCAGCCCCTATGCGCTGGCCGCCATTCCCTTGCTGACCGAGGTCGGCGGCCGCCAGGCCTACCCTTGGCTGGACCGCATCCTGCTGGTTGATGCGCCCGAGGCCGTGCAGCACGCGCGGTTGATGCAGCGCGACGGCATCGATGCTGCATTGGCGGACCGGATGATTGCCGCCCAGGCCAGCCGCGCACAGCGCCAGGCCCTTGCCGACGACGTGGTGGTCAATGATGGCCACCCGGAAGACCTGCAGGCGCAGGTCGAAGCCCTGCATGCGCGGTATCTCGAACTGGCTGCGCCGTAGCGGGCTGTACTGCCTGCTCCTGGAAGAACGACTGGGATCAGCCCTCATTTCCTGGATTTCTTCTTTTTGACTCCACGCTGGTGCCCGTCAAGCAACCCATGACGCATTGCGATATGCACCAGCATTGCAGCCGAGGCGAAAAACAACAGCGCGATGACACGCTCCTGCGTCGAGTGACTGAAATACTTCAGGAGCGAGAAAACAACCCCGCAGCGGCGATTACAGCGCACAGCCCCCTCGTTGAGCCCAATCTCCAATGTCGCAGCCCCCATGGCTGCGGACAGAAGGGCAAATACCATCGCTGGAATGAAAATCACCGGACGCCACGTCCGCCGCGATCTGGACACTTCCACCTCCCACCTCAATCATCACACTACTACCCGACCCCACTTACATCGAGGTCGGGTTGCGCGCACACACTGGAACTCACGGCTACTTCAGACCGCAAGATTCAGCGCCCCCGATTTTGTGCCCCCTTGTATCGTCCTGACTCGATGCTGGCCACAAGCTCCTCGAACCCGGCCTTCAGCTTCATCTTATCCAGGACCAGATCTCCAAACTCGTCCCTGATGAAGGGGTCTGCACCACATGAGAGAAGATATCCGGCGGCTTCCGTCAGATTCATGTCACCGGCAACGTCAACATTAGTCACATAGGGCATCATCTCGCTCAGAAGATCGACCTTGTTTTTCATCGCCGCCACATGAAGCGGAGTGTCACCGCAGACGCCAGGGCTCTCAGGGGCGGTCAGACTATATCCTTCGAACGTATATTCATCTGCAAACTTCGACAGAATTTCCTTGAGCCCTTGGTCATTTGGGATCATTCACGCCTTCCTTGGGAGATATGTTCTACATGACACCCGCGCGACCGGGGCACTCACGCTGGACCGAAAATCACCCAAGGCGCAGCCAGAGTGCAGCGGCAATGCTCGATCCCACCGCAACAATACGAGACTGAGCAGGAATCACCGGGAGTTCGTTTCAAGGCACAAGGCCCTTTCGAGATGCTCATCATGGAAGCTGTTCCAGAAATATCGCCGCTTTCCATCCAGGCCGACCAGCACAAGCTCATACGCACTCATACCCTCTGCGCCCAAACGGCGGGAAATGCCGCACCTGTAATAAAATTCAGCATCAGGCGGCAAACTGGCCCCGAAGCCAACTGAACTCCGGATCATCGAAACGATACTTCCCTCCGCCTCCTTCAGCCCGCCATTGCGAATCCAGGCAAGCGGATCCTTCGCATTGTAGGAAATGTAGTATTCCCCGGATTCCACATCCGACCGGATATCGATCAGCGTGGCATCCTCGGGCACTGCTGCAGCGCGCACCACGGAAAGATCCTCCTCACTTGCAATCTGCGAGAGGGAATCATAGGTCCGCGCGCTGCGATCACAGCCAGCAACACCCGCCAGAAATGCCAACGCTACGACACGTGATCTGATCATCATCCAAATAGCATCGCGCTCAGGGATATTGGTTTCCGGGCCATGACGACAGGGCGCACAGCGTCCTGACTTCATCAGGCTACGCACACACTGCCTCATCGACAATCAGCAGCGCTCGAAAGGGCGGTGACGCTCACACATTGCCTGCCACACCAGAGGTCGCCCCGACAATCGCCTTCCGGACAGCCGTGCCGCGTACGCGACAACTGAAACCGGACAGACACACACCGTCTTCTCACGCCTCCCGCTATGGTCCTGCGCCTGTCATTGCGCCTGCCTGTGAGATCACCTCGTGCCCACCGCCTCTCTCCGTTCCTATACCGCCCGCGTGGTGGTGACCCTGGCGCTGGTCGCCCTCGGCCTGGTGCTGTGGCAACTGTCGCAACTGGTGCTGCTGATCTTCGGCGCCGTAGTCGTGGCAGCGCTGCTGCGGACGATCGTCGGCGCGGTGCTTCGTCACACGCCACTGTCAGAAGGGTGGGCACTGGGCCTGACCGTACTGCTGCTGATGGTGCTGTTTGCGCTGGCGATGTGGCTGTTCGGGTCGCAGCTGAGTGCGCAGATGGCCACCCTGCGGCAGACGCTGCCGGCCGCATGGGAGAACTTCCAGACGTGGCTGGCGGACAGCCCGATCGGGCCCACGGTCCATGAGCTGACCCAGAACGCACAATCCAGCGTATCGACGATGGCCGCCCGCGCCGGGTCACTGGCGATGTCGGCCACCGGCGGTGTGGCGGACCTGTTCCTGGTGCTGATCGGCGGCATCTATCTGGCCGCGCAACCGACGCTGTACCGCACGGGCCTGCTGAAGCTGCTGCCGACGCGGCAGCGTCCGGCCGTGGACGATGCACTCCACGCCAGCGGCAATGCACTGAAGGCCTGGCTGGGCGGCCAGCTGCTGGCCATGGCAGTCGTCGGCCTGCTGACCGGGCTGGGCCTGTGGGCACTGGGCGTGCCGGTCGCCTTCGGGCTGGGCATCATCACCGCACTGCTGGATTTCGTACCGATCGTCGGCCCCATCCTCGCGGCGGTTCCGGCCATCCTGCTGGCCTTCACCGTCAGTCCGGAAATTGCCCTGGCTACGGTGGCACTGTTCGTGGTGGTGCAGCAGATGGAGGGACATCTGCTGCAGCCGCTTATCCAGCAGCGTGCGGTTGATCTTCCCCCTGCCCTGCTGCTGTTCTCCCTGTTCGGCATCGGCTCGCTGCTGGGCCCGGCCGGCGTGCTGCTGGCGGCGCCGCTGACCGTGGTGCTGTATGTGCTGGTCAAGCGGCTCTATGTCGTCGAAGCGCTCGGCACAGCGACGCCGATTCCAGGCGAGCACTCGGCCACGAAGGCCCGGTAGATCCACGCCATGCGTGGATGAGAGCATCGGCAGTGCGGACCAACGGTCCGCACCCCGGGCTCCATTCCCGGGCGGCGGCACCGCCGCCACGGCAGCTGGGCATGGGCTCGGCTCTACTGCAGCGTCGCAGCGCCCCGCATGCGCTCGGCCTGCAGCTGCTGCTGCACATGGCGGGTCAGCTCACGCGCGGCCACCATCAGGCCTTCCATCGTCTCTGATGGCACGGCCTGCAGCGGGCCGCCACGCGTCCGCGCGATGTGCGCGGCATGCATGAGCCGGGTCAGCGTGCTGATACCGGACACGGTACGCCTCAGGCCCGCCATGGTGCCGGTCTGCGGCTCGCTCAGCCCGGCGCGCTGGGCGGCCTGGCTGGTTGCAGCGTCGGCTTCCATCCTTTCCTGCAGGACGTTCATCAGGTCACCAGGTTCCCTGAGGACAGCTTCCACGCGTTCGGCGACCTCCGCAGACAGAAGGTCGATCGAATCGCCGACCAGCTGGTGCAGGTTCGGGTAACGGGTGCGATGGGACATGGCCGGGCTCCGTGCAGGTGGTAGGCCATCTGGCCAGCTGCGCGGGGCGATGTCAGCAGGCAAATGCGTCAAAGCGCTCTGCGGCAAGGGAATGGATGGACGTCCACCGGCAGAAGCAAGACCCAAGCACGCCGGTTACGACAGTAGATCCACGCCATGCGTGGATGAGGATGCCTGCGGTGCGGACCAACGGTCCGCACCCACCATCACCGGACTTAACCTCGGTGCGGACCAACGGTCCGCACCCACCACTCACCGCACCCACCATCACCGGACTCATCCGCCGTGCGGACCAACGGTCCGCACCCACCGCCAGCAGGGTTCAGTAGATCCACGCCATGCGTGGATGATCAGAGCGGTTTTGGCGAGAACGTCAGGGTCGCGATCACGCCGCGGTCGCCACCGGGGCGCACGCTCACCTGCCAGCCGTACAGGTCGCACAGGCGGCTGACGATCGACAGGCCGATGCCACCGCCCTGCGAGTGGCCGGCATGGGTACCGCGATAGCCGCGCTGGAACAGCTTGGCCGCATCTTCTTCACTCAGGCCAGGGCCACTGTCAGTCACCGAGACCGCATTGCTGCTGACGTGCACGCGCACGCTGCCATCCTGCGAATACTTCACGGCGTTGCCGATGAGATTGCCCAGCGCCACCGACAACGCGGCTTCGGGAGCATCGATCACCAGGTCGCGCTCGCCTTCCAGCACCAGTTCCAGCGGCTTGCCGCCCAGCTGGGCGCGGTGGGCATCCAGCAGCTGATCGGCCACGCGCGCCACATTGCTGGTGCCCTGCCCGCGCTCGTTGCGCGACAGCAGCAGCAAGGCGCCGATCAGGTCGCTGCACTGTTGTTCGGCACGCTGGATGCGCTGCAGTCGCTGCAGCACTTTTTCGTCCAGGCCAGGGCGGGTCAGCAGCAGCTCGGTCGCGCCACGGATGACCGCCAGCGGTGTACGCAGCTCGTGGCTGACATCGGCATTGAATTCGCGATCGCGCTGCACGACCTCGGTAAGCCGCGAGGAATAGTCATCCAGCGCCTGCGCCAGCTGGCCCACCTCGTCATCCGGGAAGCGCGGTGCCAGCGGCTCGGGATCGCTGGTGCCACCGCGGTAGGCACGCAGCCGTGCGGCCAGGTCGGACACCGGCTTCATCACCTTCGATGCTGACCACCAGCCCAGCACCAGCGACAGCAGGCTGAACACCAGTACCGACAACACCAGTGCGCGGTTGAGCTGCTGCCCGCCGCGCACGCTGTCGGTCATGTCATAGGCGAGGAAGAACCAGGCGTCAGGGGTCTTGCGCACGGCCAGCTTGTACGAATACTGCTCGCCGTGCTCGTCACCGGTGACCGTATGGATGCCATCGGGGAAGGCCGCCCACTGCGCGCGTTCTTCCCTGACCCGTTCGAACTTGTCCTTCGGGTAGGCATACGCCTTGATCTGCTGCACCGGAAGGTCGGGGCTGCGCAGGGGGTCTTCGTAGTAACGCCGCGCGTACTCGTTGATGTTGCGGTTCATCACGTCTTCGACCAGCTGGGTTTCCACGCGCATGCGGGCCCAGTTGGTGGCGAACGCGAACAGTGTCGTCAGGCAGAAGCCCAACAACACAAACGAGACGATGATGCGACTGCGCAGGCGCCGCCGATAAGGCGTGCGCCGACGCCCCCCCCTGGTTGCCACCGGATCAGGCTTCCGGGGTGGCGATGCGGTATCCGATGCCATGGCGGGTCTGGATCAGCGGCACTTCAAACGGCTTGTCGACCACCGCGCGCAGGCCGTGGATGTGTACACGCAGGGAATCCGAATCCGGCAGCTCCTCGCCCCAGACGCGGGTTTCCAGTTCCTGGCGGGTGACCACCGCCGGAGCGGCCTCCATCAGCGCCTGCAGGATCTTCAACGCGGTCGGGTTGAGCTGCAGCAGCTTGCCCTGGCGGCGCACTTCCAGCGTGTCCAGGTTGTATTCCAGATCGCCGGTTTCCAGCACGCGGGTCTGCACGCCCTTGCCGCGGCGCGACAGGGCGTTGAGGCGGACTTCCACTTCCTGCAGCGCGAACGGCTTGATGAGGTAGTCATCGGCGCCGGAATCAAAACCGGCCAGCTTGTTGTCCAGCGAATCACGCGCGGTCAGCATCAGCACCGGGGTCTGCTTGCGGGCTTCATTGCGAAGCTTGCGGCAGACTTCGATGCCGTCCATGCCCGGCAGGTTGAGATCCAGCACGATCGCGTCGAACTCATGCACCACGGCAAGATGCAGGCCGGTGACCCCGTCAGCAGCGAAGTCCACCGTGTGGCCCCGATCCTCGAGGTAATCGCCAAGATTGGCTGCGATGTCGCTGTTGTCTTCGATTACGAGAATACGCACTGGGACCTCTGATTCAGTAAGGGTCGTCGGGGGATGCCGACCCGCTCAGGATGCAACCGAGCGGGTGGACGCCACGTCTACCCGCTGAACGATACAGGTTCCATTCTTAACATTTCGTACGGAACGCGGGACCGGCTGGTCAGCGCCTCAGGTTGCCCATCCGGTTGCTGTCTTCGAACGACCTGCGGCTGGCCTCGTCAATCCGGCGCCGCTGGGCTGCCGTGGTGCACACGCGCTTGGCCATGTTGCTGCCGACGGTGCGCTCGCGACTGCAGACCATCCTGCTGTCGGACCAGGCCCGGGCCAGGATGGTGTTGACCACGTCCTGGTCCTTGAGGATCTCGGCGCGGCCCTGCGGGTCAAGCTGGTCCACCCGCTCCTGGTCGCCCAGCCGGGTCTGGATGCGGCCCAGCGCCTGCTGCAGGTTGGTCTTGTCTTCCCTGGCGATCTCGCTGTAATCCTCGGAATCGATCGCTTTTTCGATGGCGCTCACCTGCGCGGCAACCGGCAGGTTCGCATCCAGCTTCACTTCAGCATCCTTGTCGGGTTTGGCCTGGGCGGTGGCCGCCAGCGTCACTCCAATGCAGAACACCAGGCCAAGCGAGGTCATGCGGCGCATAGTTTCCCTTGTTATCGTCCATGAAGAATCACCCACTCTACGGAGCTGCCGGTGTACCTACAAGGGACGACCGGCAGGGGGCCCAACGGCCGTCCGTCAGCGCCCGGCGGGGGGCGGCGAGAGGGTCTTGTAGCTGCGCTCGTCGTTGAGCAGCGCCTTGCCCTTCTCCTCGATCCGCCGGCGCTCGGCCACGGTCAGGCAGCGGCTCTTGGGCATGTTGCTGCCGGTGGTACGGGTGTGCTGGCAGACCTGCCGGCTGTCGGCGTGGGCGCGGGTAAGGATGGTGTTGATCCGCTCCTGGTCGTTGAAGACCTCGTTCTGTACCGTCGCGGGCAGTTCCTGCACCGTCTGGCGGTCACCCATCCGCTGGGTGATGCGGGCCAGCGACTGCCGCACCTGCGCACGGTCATCCGTTGAAATTTCGGCGTACTCGCCATTGTCCAGCGCCTTTTCGACCTGGCGCACCTGGTCGGCTACCGGCGCCTGCCGGTCCATCTGCACGACGGGCTTTTCCGACCCGGCCTGTGCGGCCGCGGACAGCCCCAGCAACATTGCAAACACAGTGATGCGGTACATCGCCAGCCCCCGATCCATCCCGGAACGAAGGCCCAACTCTACGAGCCGCCCTGCGCCACCACAAGGGACCTTTGGCAGGAGCCGGGCGGGCATAAAAAAGACCCAGGCGGTCTACCCGCCTGGGCCTGAAGTCGTATCCCGATTACCGATCCTGCTGAGAGGCAGAGCTGCGGTTCGCTGAAGCCTACGCCGGCCCCGATTAAAGCCTTGTTAAACCCGCCCGGCAATCTTCAGTAAAATTACAAGCCACCGATAATCAAGGCTTTTTAATCTTCTCGACATGAGCAATGATGCGTGCGGCCACGTCCACCTGGCAGGCCGCTTCGATGCCTTCCAGGCCCGGCGTGGAGTTCACCTCCAGCACCAGCGGGCCGCGCTCGGAGCGGATCAGGTCGACCCCGCAGACCGACAGGCCCAAGGCCTTGGCCGAGCGCACCGCCACCTGCTGTTCAGCCCGGCTGGCCTTGGCCGCCACCGCCGTGCCACCGGCATGCAGGTTGGAACGGAAGTCGCCCTCTGGAGCCTGCCGCTGCATCGACGCCACTACCTGGTCGCCGACGACGAAGCAGCGCAGGTCCGCGCCCTTCGCCTCGCCGATGAATTCCTGCATGAGGAAGTTGGCATACAGGCCGCGTAGCGCTTCGACGATGCCACGCGAGGCGCTGGCCTTCTCGGTGAGGATGACCCCGCGGCCCTGCGTGCCCTCGTTGAGTTTCACCACGTGCGGCGGCGGGCCAAGCATGGAGAGCAGGTCGACCGTATCGTCCGGGTTGTCGCCGAACACCGTGACCGGCATGTCGATGCCCTTGGCCGCCAGCAGCTGGTGCGCGCGCAGCTTGTCGCGCGAGCGCAGGATCGCGTCGGACGGATTGGGCGTCCGCGCACCCATCAGCTCGAACTGGCGCAGCACCGCGGTGCCGTAGCGGGTGATCGAGGCGCCGATGCGCGGGATGACCATGTCCACGCCGGTCATCGGCCGGCCCTTGTAGTGCATGGAGAAGCCGTCGGCGGCAATGCGCATGTAGCAACGCAGCGGGTCGAGGATGCGGACGGTATGGCCGCGCGCGCGCGCGGCCTCGACCAGCCGGCGGGTGGAGTACAGCGAGCTGTTGCGGGACAGGATGGCGAGCTTCATCGCGGCGGCAGTGGACGGCAGGCGCGCAGCATAGCGCGAGCGTGTGGCGGGAGGATGATGCTCCGCGACGTGCTGCCGCAGATCAGGGAAGGCGCAGCGTGAAGCGTCCGTTGCGGACCCGCAGGGCCAGCCCGGTCTGCCGCCACTCCACGGGCAGTTCCAGTGCCGTGTGCGGCGTGGGGATCCGTTTGATGGCATCGGCCACCCAGTGATCTTCATGGGCTTCGCCGTGAAGCGTGCCGTCATCACTCACCTCGATCACGTTGATCCAGACCATGCTTGTGGACTTGCCACGACCGCCCACGGCATGGCCTGCGATGGCCTGCCAACGCCCCCGCCAGTAAATGAGCCACACGCTCTGGTGGGGACGCAGATCCGCATCCATCACACTGCCCGCCACCACCACGCATCGTCCCGATGGGCTGGCAATCACCGTCTCCAGACCGCACACATGGCGGCCCGTGGCCTCACCGTCGAAGTGAAGCGAGTACGGACAGAGTCGCGTGAACAGGGCCGGATGCGCGGTCAGGCGCAGATCCTCGGGAAGCATGGGGATGGCCTGCAGGACCCGGGCGTCGGGCAGGACGTGGCGAAGCGCCTTCGGCACGCCTGCAGCCAGTGCCGGGTGCCCTTCCGCCAGCCATAGCCCTCGACAGGGATGCAGCTGGATCAGGCGGCAAGGCAGGCTGCGCAGCCACGATGCCGCCGCCACATCGCCATCGGATTGCCGACGGGCACCCAGTTCCTGCGCGAACACGCTTGGAGCGACGGCCAGCAGATGCACCACCTTGTGCTGCTCGTCGTAGACGATCACCCCCTCGTTCCGGTCGACAGAGCCGGTGGCCAGGCGCAGCGCGCTGCCCGGCAGCGACGTCCATCCACAGCTGGCCTCGTTGCTGCCGAGGATGGCTACCCCTTCGACGATGGCGCCATCGCGCAGCATCTGGACGCTGTAAACAGGCCCGCCCATGCCCACTTCAGCCGATTCCAGCAGCACGTCATGCGTGGGGGGACGCTCGGCCAGGCGCCCTGGCAACTGCGAACGCAGCCGTGCGCCGCCGACGGCATCACCGACCAGGTCAAGGCGCTGCAGCACGACTCCCAGCGCAAGACACGCAGCCAAGCCTGCGGTCACCGCCAGAGGTGACCAAAACGCCACACAGATGACAGCCCAGACCAGAATGGGCAGCCATTGGATGTATCGGCGAAGAATGCCTCGATTCAAAGCCACGTAGAGTCAGGCAGCAGGAACGGACCCGGCCGTCTTCAGAGCTACCGACCGGCCTTCTTGGACAGCACGAAGGTCACCGCAGCAAATACGACTGCTGCGCCCCCAAGCAGATGCGCAGGCGCGAACGGGACGAACAGACTGTTCACGCCTGCCAGCAGCGCGGTCACGGCCGTCAGCGTTGCTGCCACGATCAGGCCAACAGGCCGGACCGGCGCGGCAGGTTCAACATGTGTTGCGGCCTCCCGCTTTGATGGTTCGTTGCGATCCTTCACGTCGACCTCCTGAATGTGCGCTCACAGGCTAATAGCAGCGAAGCGCAATATCCAGCGTTGCACACGTCGTGCGTTGATACTGTGGATCACTCAACGGCGGATGGACACGATGGCGGAATGGACCAGCTATCCCCACGATCTTCATACACCAACCGTCCCCTCCTTGATCTGACCAAGGACCTCACGGCCTGCGTCCGGGATACGCTCCGCTACTAGATGGAGGTGGACCGCCTCGGGAACGGCCTGGGTTTCCTGTTTTGCCGCGACAATGCCGGCAGGCACTTCCCGGCACCAGCGCCTCAAGGAACATCTCGCTGGGATCAAACCGCTTTCAGCCGAGTAGCCGCGCCAGCGCGCTCACACGAAGTCAGCTTCTGCAGGGGATGGGCTGGGCGACCTGCTCGATCAAGAGTGATTGAGAGGCAGGATGGAGCGGGCGAAGGGAATCGAACCCTCGTCAGTAGCTTGGGAAGCTACAGCTCTACCATTGAGCTACGCCCGCATTGCAGGGTGAAAGTCTATGCGGACCGGCCGGTGTTGCGCAATGCCGGCGGCAACGGGGTCGGAGCCCTTTCCGGGTGGAAAGGGATCCGACCCCGCCCTGGATCAGAAGCTGCCGCTGAAGTTGGCGAACAGCGTGGCGTCCTGCGCACGCTTCTGCAGGGTGGTGGCACTCAGGCCGATGTTGCTCTGCAGGCCGAACAGCTCCATGCGCGCGCCGAAGATGGCGGTTGCATAGTTCTTGTCGAAGTCCATGCCCGGCACGCGGTACATGCCCACGTCCGGCAGGCTCTGCACCCATGCGCTGGCCTGCTTGGTGTCCTCGAACTCGTGGTCGTAGGTCACCTGCACGTACGGCTTGACGCTGCCGCCATCGAAGCGCGCCTGCCAGCCGATGCGGCCCACGGTGGAATCGACGTCCTGCTTGCCATAGCCCAGGGCGGTGGCCAGGGTGTTGGCATCGGCGGTTTCGGTGTAGCCGTCGATCTTCACCTTCTGCCAGATCACCGAGGCGATCGGGCCGTGGCGGAAGCCGCCTTCGGTGCCGAACTCGTAACCGGCGTTCAGGGCGGCGGTCAGGTTGCTGCCGTCCGGCGAGCCGCCGTGTTCACGGGTGGCCGGGCCGAGCTGGACCTTGCGGTTCACGTCATAGGACAGCCAGGTGTAGCTGACCTGGCCGTTGACCCAGATGCGGTCGCCGTACCAGCCCGCGAACAGGCCAGCGGTGGTGTCCTTCTGGGTGAAGTCGCCACGGCTGTTGCCGAAGTCGGCGTTCATGCGGCCGAAACCGGCGAAGCCGCCGAAGACCATGCCGTCACGTGCCCAGTCGACACCGAACAGGCCGGCCGGGGCCACGCCGTCATACACGTCGGCGTGGTCGTAGCGCTGCATGTCGCCGCGCACGCCGCCCCACCAGGACATGCCATCGGCCGGACGGCCGGCCTGGTGCAGGCTGACCTGGTCGGCGCGCGAACGGCCGATGGTCTGCGCCGAGTGGGTCAGGATCTGCTGCAGGCGCGGGCCTTCCAGGATCGAGATGGCGTACTGGCCCAGCATCTGGTGCGCGGCCGTAGTCGGGTGTACGTCATCGGCGAACAGGTAGGTGCTGGCCGCATCCGGGCGCACATAGGCCAGCGGGCTGCAGGTCAGCGACGAGGGCACCAGGCAGGCGCGGCCGGTGACGTTGCTGAAGCCGTACATGCCCGGGTTGGCGATGATCTCGTGCAGCAGGGTGTAGGTATCGAGCGGGATGAACTCGATGCCGGCCTGCTTCAGGCCACCGTACAGCGCGTTGTTGTAGGCGTTGGACAGGGCGGTGCCCTGTGCGCGCGCCGCGGCGCCACGATCGATGAAGCCCGGGGTGGAACCAATATCAGGCAGGTTGGGCACCAGCACGTACTGCGCACCGGCCTGCTTCAGGCTGGACACAATGCCGATCTGGGTGGTGACCGCCGCGCCGATGACGGCCGGTGCCTGGGCCGGGGCGGTGATCGAGAACAGGTCGTTGGCGCCGCCCCACACGGTGTACAGGGCGTTCGGGTCGGCCTTGCCGCCGTTGGCGGCCAGATAATTGGCCATCTGCGTCTTCAGCGAGGGCACGGCGACGTTGCCGAGCGCCGGCTGGGTCAGGTCGACGCCCACGCGGGCGCCGCCGACGGCGTAGTTGTCACCGTTCTGGCCGTTGCCGTTGGGGCTGGCGTTGGTGCCGTAGTAATCGGCCACGAACTGCGCCCATTCCCAGCCCGGGTTGGTGGTGGACTGGCCGGTGACCGGGCGCACGTCGGGCGGCAGCAGCGGGCGGAAGTAGCCGCTGTCGGTCAGGCTGTCGCCGAAGAACACGGTGCGGGTGAACGGGGATTCGCCTGCCATGGCCGGCAGCGCGGCGAGCGCGATCGCGGCCGCCATCAGGGAGCGGATCGGGCGTTTGCTGAGCAGCATGTAGAACTCCTGGGGGGAAATGTTGGGGATCCGGCGCACACGTACGCCGGCGCACGGTGAATGGTTTCACCGTGTCGCCGATTGCTCACGCTGCGCCGCCGCATGAATTGTCGCCTGAGACTGCGCTGGCGGGCTGTGCCGGTGATGGCGTGCGGCGCACGGGGGCGACGGTTCCGATCCTGACGGGCCATAAGCGACAATGCGCGCATGAACATCCAGCTCAATGGCGAACCCCGCACCCTGCCCGCTTCGGCGACCCTCCTGGACCTGCTCGCCACCGAGCAGCTGCTGCAGCGCCGGGTGGCGGTGGAAGTGAATGGCGAGATCGTCAGCCGCAGCCGCCATGGCGAGCACGTGCTGGCCGAAGGTGACGTGGTGGAGATCGTGCACGCGCTCGGCGGCGGCTGAGGAAAAACCGCGCTCCGCGCTCGCCGGGCTTGGCCCGGCGCTACCCTGCGCATCTCTTCCGGTAGCGGCGGGCCATGCCCGGCGGCGTCGAAGTGACGACCCCATCTTCAGGCGGATAAGCGATAATCGCGTCATGAACCTCCCTGTCTCCCCCGATTCGCTGGTGATCGCCGGCAAGACCTATGGCTCGCGGTTGCTGACCGGCACCGGCAAGTTCAAGGACCTGGAAGAAACCCGCCTGGCCACCGAGGCCGCTGGCGCCCAGATCGTCACCGTAGCCATCCGCCGCACGAACATCGGCCAGAACCCTGGCGAACCGAACCTGCTGGACGTGCTGCCGCCGGACCGCTACACCATCCTGCCCAACACCGCCGGCTGCTACACCGCCGAAGACGCCGTGCGCACCTGCCGCCTGGCCCGCGAGCTGCTGGACGGCCACAACCTGACCAAGCTGGAAGTACTGGGCGACCAGAAGTCGCTGTACCCGGACGTGGTGCAGACCCTCAAGGCTGCCGAGCAGCTGGTCAAGGACGGCTTCGAGGTGATGGTCTACACCTCCGATGACCCGATCCTGGCCAAGCGCCTGGAAGAGATCGGCTGCGCTGCGGTGATGCCGCTGGCCGCGCCGATCGGCTCGGGCCTGGGCATCCAGAACAAGTACAACCTGCTGCAGATCATCGAAGACGCCAAGGTGCCGATCATCGTCGACGCCGGCGTGGGCACCGCCTCCGATGCCGCCATCGCGATGGAGCTGGGCTGCGACGGCGTGCTGATGAACACCGCCATCGCCGGTGCGCGCCATCCGGTGCTGATGGCCAGCGCCATGCGCAAGGCCGTGGAAGCCGGCCGCGAGGCCTTCCTGGCCGGGCGCATCCCGCGCAAGCGCTACGCCAGCGCCTCCTCCCCGGTGGATGGGCTGATCGGCTGATGACCAATCCTTTTGACAGCGCCGGCTCCAAGGCCCCGCCCAAGCCCTTCACCGTGAGCGAGGGCCGCCGCGAGGTGCGCAGCTTCGTGCTGCGCCAGGGCCGCTTCACCCCCGCCCAGCAGCGCGCGTTCGACGAACGCTGGCCGCGCTTCGGCATCGACTACAACGGCCAGCCGCGCGACCTGGATGCCACCTTCGGCCGCCCGGCGCACAAGGTGCTGGAAATCGGCTTCGGCAACGGTGCAGCGATGCGCTTCGCCGCGCAGCACGATCCGTCGCGCGACTACATCGGCATCGAAGTGCACGCCCCGGGCGTGGGCCGCCTGCTGAACGCGCTGGCCGATGACAACGCCGACCACGTGCGCCTGTACCACCACGATGCGGTGGAAGTGCTGCAGAACGAGATCGCCGACGGTGCGCTGGATGAGGTGCGCATCTACTTCCCGGACCCGTGGCACAAGAAGCGCCACAACAAGCGCCGCCTGCTGCAGCCGGCCTTCGCCGAACTGATCGTGCGCAAGCTGCGCCCGGGTGGTCGCCTGCACTGCGCCACCGACTGGGAAGACTACGCCGAGCAGATGTGGGATGTGCTCGACGCCACCGCCGGCCTGGTCAACCGTGCCGGCCCGCGTGGCAGCGTGCCGCGCCCGGACTGGCGCCCGCAGACGCACTTCGAGACCCGCGGCCAGAAGCTCGGCCACGGCGTCTGGGACCTGCTGTACGACCGCACCTGACCCACGCCCGAGGACGCTGCGCCCCACATGGATACCGCGCTGACGCTGACCAACGACATGAAGCTCGTGCTCGGGCTGGTCGGCTTCACGATGGCGATGTTCCTGTTCGAGCGCATCCGCGCCGACGTCGTCGCGCTGGTGGTGCTGGTGGTGCTCGGCGTCACCGGCCTGATCGCCCCTGAAGAAATCTTCGGTGGCTTCTCGGGTAACGCGGTGATGAGCATCATCGCCACCACCATCCTCGGTGCGGGCCTGGACCGCACCGGGGCGCTGAACCGGCTGGCCGCGTGGCTGCTGCGGCGCGGCCACGGCGTGGAGCAGCGGCTGCTGATGATGACCACGGCCATCGCCGGCCTGAACTCGTCCTTCATGCAGAACCCCTCGGTGATGGCGCTGTACCTGCCGGTCGCCTCGCGGCTGGTCGCGCGCACCGGGCTGACCCTGCAGCGGCTGCTGCTGCCGATCTCGGCAGCGATCGTGATGGGCGGCGCGCTGACCATGGTCGGCAACTCGCCGCTGATCCTGCTGAACGATCTGCTGGCCTCGGCCAACAACAACCTGCCCTCGGGCCTGGCGACCATCGAGCCGCTGCGCATGTTCGCGCCGCTGCCGATCGGCGTGGCCCTGCTGATCGCCTCGCTGCTGTATTTCCGCTACTACGGCGACCGCAAGCTGATCGAAGAGGAAAGCCTGGTCAATGACGGGGTGACCCCGGCACGCACCGAGAGTTACTTCGCCAAGACCTACGGCATCGAAGGCGATGTGTTCGAGCTGGTGGTCACCGCCGAAAGCCCGCTGGTGGGTATGACCCTGGGCGAGGCCGAGACCCTGCATGATGCGCCGCTGCTGCTGGCGCTGAAGACCGGCAACGACACCCGCCTGGCACCGCCGGCGGAGATGCGCATCTGGGTGGGCAGCGTGCTGGGCGCGATGGGCCCGCGCCAGGACGTGCACGATTTCGCGCAGAACCAGTTCCTGCGCATGTCCTCGCGGCTGAAGCACCTGGGCGACCTGTTCAACCCCAGCCGCGCCGGTATTTCCGAGGCGGTGGTGCCGCCGACCTCCAACGTGATCGGCAAGAGCGCGGCCGATCTGCGCCTGCGCAAGGAGCGCGGCATCAGCCTGCTGGCGATCAACCGCGACAAGCAGGTGATCCGCGAGGACGTGCGCGACGTGCAGCTGCGCGCCGGTGACATGCTGGTCTTCCACAGCATCTGGACCGACCTGGCGCAGGCCGCGAAGAGCCGCGACTTCGTGGTGGTGACCGACTACCCGACCGGCGAGCAGCGCCCGCACAAGTTCAAGATCGCGATGGCGATCTTCGCGCTGACCATCCTGATCGCGCTGACCAGCAAGCTGCCGGTGGCGTTGACGCTGATGACCGGCGTGGCCGGCATGCTGCTGACCGGCGTGCTGCGCATGGACGAGGCCTATGCCTCGATCAACTGGAAGACGGTATTCATGATGGCCGGGCTGATTCCGCTCGGCTGGGCAATGGATTCCAGCGGCGCGGCGGCCTGGGTGGCCGGCCACACGATCGACAAGCTGCCGACCGGCATCCCGATCTGGGTGCTGGAGCTTGCGCTGGCACTGCTGACCACGGTGTTCTCGCTGGTGATCAGCCACGTGGGCGCGACGATCGTGATGGTGCCCATCGCGGTGAACCTGGCGCTGGCGGCGGGCGGCAATCCGACCGCGTTCGCGCTGATCGTGGCGTTGTCAGCGTCCAACAACCTGATGACGGCCTCCAACCCGGTGATTTCGATGATCACCGGCCCGGCCAACTACACCCCGCGCGAGATGTGGCGGGTCGGCGGACCGCTGTCGCTGATCTACACGCTGGTGGTGGTGGTGATGATCAACCTGATGTTCTGAGCCCTGCACCTGCGGAAGGTGCGGACCACCACGGGTGTGGTGGGTGCCGACCGTTGGTCGGCACGGGGTCGGATCCCGTTGCTGCGCAATGGGCTCTGACCCCAATCTGAAATTCGATATCTGACGGCTTCAATCCACGCATGGCGTGGATCTACTGGCCGCGATCTGTCGGAATGGGGCTGTGCTCTGGTAGGTGTCGCCCCTGGTCGCCAGTAGATCCACGCCATGCGTGGATGCTTCTGCTTCTACCCTGACGCCCCGATGGGGTCGGAGCCCAGAACCTGGCCTCAGGCCAGGTAGACCTGCCCATCGCGGATATCCACCGGCACCGCGCGCAGGCGGTCGCCCTTGCACGGGCCGGCAATGCAGTCGCCGCTGTCCAGCGCGAACGAGGCGCCGTGCGCAGCACACACCAGGTGGCCTTCACGGCTCTTCAGGAACTGGCCGGGAGCCCAGTCGAGACGGCGGCCGGCGTGCGGGCAGATGTTCAGGAATGCGCGCACCTGCGCGCCATCGCGGTACAGCACCAGCGATTCGGCATCGCCCTCGACCACCGCTTCGACCTCGGCAAAGGCCCCGTCGGCAAGGGCATCAAGGGCGATCAGGGCAGCGGCGGCAGTCATGGCGGAAGGCTCTTGCGGAAAACCGGATTGTCGCACGGCCGCTCATATGACTGGCTGCGACATGAACACAAGTCATTGATCCGTAATAAGCAAAGGCTATATTTAACGAGTTTTTCACTCAATGACAGTGGCGCATCCCGATACTCTGGTTTCGCTGATCCCAGCCCTATCGAGCCGCCATGTTTACTCGCGCTTCCGCCTTCAACCAGTTCCGCACCCTGTTCGCGCCGCGCAAGCCGCGCCACCCGCTGGTGCGCGTTGCCGTGGGCCTGCTCGGCCTGGCGATCCTGGCAGCGATGGTGTTCATCGGCGTGTTCGTCGGTGCGGCGATGATCCTGATCGGCCTGGCGTGGAAGCTGCTGGCGTCGCGCAAGCCCAGCGTCACTCTCCGTGCGGCGGATGCCAACGTGGTGGAAGGCGAATACCGCGTGGTGCGCAAGTCAGCTTTGCCGATGTCGCGCTGATGCGCTCGCCCGCTGACGTGGGCGCCGCACCGTTCTAGACTGCAGGGGCCTTCCTACTGGAACCCCCGCATGTCCACTGCCGTTGTTTCCGATGTGATCCCTGCCCCCGCCGTGCCGCGCGTACCGGTGGTGGGCGGTGGCACCTTCCCGGTCCACCGCATCTACTGCGTCGGCCGCAATTTCGCCGACCATGCGCGTGAGATGGGTGCTGCGGTGCCGGCGGCCGACGATCGCGGCCGCCCGATGTTCTTCTGCAAGCCGGCCGATGCCATCGTGGTCGGCCACGACGATGTGATCCCCTATCCCCCCGCCACCAGCAACCTGCACCACGAAGTGGAGCTGGTGGTGGCGATCGGCGTGGATGCGCCCGCCGGCGAGCTGGCCGTGGCCGATGCCGAGGCGCTGATCTACGGCTACGCCGTCGGCCTGGACCTGACCCGCCGCGACCTGCAGGCCGCCGCCAAGGAAAAGGGCCACCCGTGGGATTCGGCCAAGGGCTTCGATGCCTCCGCGCCGATCAGCGAGATCGTGCACGCCGGTGAAGTGGGCGACCTGGCCGCATTGAACCTGTCGCTGGAAGTGAACGGCGAAGTGCGCCAGCAATCGCTGCTCGACCAGATGATCTGGAATGTTCCTGAGATCCTGCATGAGCTGTCCAAGCTGTGGCAGCTGCGCGCCGGCGACCTGGTGTTCATGGGCACGCCGTCGGGTGTGGCCGCATTGAAGCCGGGCGACCGTTTCAGTGCACGACTGGAAAACGTGGCCGAACGCCACGGCGTCATCGCAGGCTGACATCCGCTGCGTTAACCTGCGCACGATCCCTCGCCCTCAGGAGAAGAACAAGAATGGGAATGCTCACCGAGTTCAAGGAATTCGCGATGCGCGGCAACGTCATCGACCTCGCCGTCGGCGTGGTCATTGGCGCGGCCTTCGGCAAGATCGTCACCGCCCTGGTGGAAAAGATCATCATGCCGCCGCTGGGCATGCTGATTGGCAAGGTCGATTTCTCCGATCTGGCGTGGACGCTAGCACCTGCGCGGGTCGGCGCCGATGGTACGGAAATTCCGGCCGTGGTGATCGGCTACGGTGATTTCCTCAACACGCTGGTGCAGTTCATCATCGTGGCCTTCGCCATCTTCATGGTGATCAAGGTCATCAACCGCCTCTCGCGCAAGAAGGATGCCGCCCCGGCCGCACCGAAGGAAGAAGTGGTGCTGCTGCGCGAGATCCGCGACAGCCTGAAGAAGTAAGGTGCCGGGCGCCATCGCGCGCCCCGCGTACCTGTAGAGTCGAGCCGTGCTCGACTGCGCCGGGCAGTCGTCAAGGTAGCGCCGGGCCATGCCCGGCGAGCGAAGCGGTTGGTCGACGTTCGCCGGGCATGGCCCGGCGCTACCGCTTTGCCGGTCATGGCCGGAAAACAGCGTTCGCCGCCACCGTGACCTCCCGCCCATGCGCGGCGCTGAACGACTGTTAAGCTCCAAGGCTGATTCCCTTCCCGGAGCTGTCCATGCGTCGCCGCGTCCTTGCCATCGCATCCTCCCTCGCCCTGCTGGCCGCGCCGGCCTTCGCGGCGCCGCGCACCACCACCCTGCCCCCGGCCTCGCTGGCCACCGCTGCGCAGCTGCGTGACCAGGCACTGGCTGACGACACCGGCTGGAAGGTGGTGGAATCGCTGACCACAGAGATCGGCCCGCGCATCGCCGGCAGCGAAGCCGACGCCCGCGCCGTGGCCTGGGCCGAAGCCAAGTTCAAGGCACTCGGCTTCGACAAGGTGTGGAAAGAGCCCGTGACTTTCCCCAAGTGGGAGCGCCGCAGTGAACATGCCGCAGTGACCGGCAGGAACCCGCAGCCGCTGCAGATCACCGCCCTGGGTGGCAGCCCCGGCGGCAGCGTCGAGGCCGAGGTGGTGCGTTTTGCCGACCTCGCCGCGCTGCAGGCGGCACCGGAAGGTTCGCTGAAGGGCAAGATCGCCTTCGTTGATTACCAGATGTTGCCGTTCCGCGACGGCCGTGACTACGGCCGTGGCGGCGCGATCCGCAGCAAGGGCCCGTCCGAGGCGATCCGCAAGGGCGCGGTCGGTTTCCTCATGCGCTCGGCCGGTACCGATTCGCACCGCGTGCCGCATACCGGCATCACCCGCTTCGATGATGGCCTGACCCCGGTGCCGTCGGCGGCCCTCTCGGTGCCCGATGCCGACCAGTTGGCCCGCCTGGTGGCGCGTGGCACCACCACCGTGAGGGTGGCGCTGGACTGCGGCTGGGACGGCACTGCGACCTCCTACAACGTGATCGGCGAAATCACCGGGCGTACGCTGCCGAAGGAAGTGGTGGTGATCGGTGGTCATCTCGATTCCTGGGACCTGGGCACCGGCGCCGTGGATGACGGCGCAGGCGTGGGCATCACCATGGCCGCCGGCCACCTGATCGGCCAGCTCAAGCAGGCCCCCAAGCGCACCATCCGCGTGATCGCCTTCGCCAACGAAGAACAGGGCCTGTATGGCGGCAAGGCGTACGCCGAGGCACATGCCAAGGACGTGACGCTGCACCAGCTGGCCGCCGAGAGCGATTTCGGTGCCGGCCGCATCTACGCGTTCAACACCGGCTCGCCAAACCCGGAAGGCTCGCGTGACGCCACCCGGCAGATTGCCGAGGTGATGAAGCCGCTGGGCATCGAATACATGGCCGACAAGGGTGGCCCGGGCCCGGATGTCGGCCCATTGGCCGCCAAGGGCGGCGCGTGGGCGTGGCTGGCACAGGATGGTTCGGATTACTTCCACCTGCACCACACCGCCGACGACACCCTGGACAAGATCGACCCGAAGGCACTGGCGCAGAACGTGGCCGCCTACACCGTGTTCGCCTACCTGGCGGCCGACGCCGATGGGAGTTTCGGCAGCGAAGCCAAGGCCACCACGCCGCCGAACGAGTGACGCGGTGAAATGATGGGGTCAGAGCCCTCGCATGCGCGAGGGATCTGACCCCGCTTTCGTTTACCCCTGCCAGACCCGCGTATTGCGCACGCCGATCGCCTGCGGCCTGAACAACGGATCACGCTGCTGCCGCTTCTGCTGTTCGTAATCGCGCAGTGCTGCCAGGGCAGGCCTTTGCAGCAGCAGGATGGCAATGATGTTCAACCAGCTCATCATGCCCACGCCGATATCACCCAGCGCCCAGGCCACCGTTGCGGTATTGACCGCCGAGTAGCCGGTTGCGCCCAGGAACAGCAGCTGGAAACCGGTGACCGTCGCGCGCCCGGGGCGGTCGCGGCACAGGTAGCTGACATTGGTTTCGGCCATGTAGTACAGGGCCAGGATCGTGGTGAACGCGAATGGCAGGATCGCCAGCGCGACGAACGACTTGCCGAAACCCGGCAGCGCCGATTCCACCGCATGCTGCACGAAGCGCGGCCCGGCCTCGACACCCGGCAGGTTGGCGAGCAGCAGGCGCGCCTCGTCGGGCACACCGTTCACGGCCGGATCGTAGACGTTGTACAGCCCGGTCGACAGGATCAGGAACGCGGTTGCGCTGCACACCACCATGGTGTCGATGTAGACCGAGAACGACTGCACCAGGCCCTGCTTGACCGGATGCGAGACTTCCGCCGCTGCGGCCGGATGCGCACCGCTGCCCATGCCCGCCTCGTTGGACAGCACGCCACGACGCACGCCCCACTGGATGGCGGTGCCGATCATCGCGCCGAGCGCGGCGTCCACGCCGAATGCACTGCGCAGCACCAGCGCGAAAACCTCGGGAACCCTGTCGACGTTGATGACCATGACCACGGCGGCGACCAGCAGGTAAGCCACCGCCATGATCGGCACCACCCACTCGGCAACGCGGGCGATGCGGCGCACGCCGCCGTACAGCACCGCCGCAAGGACAGCCAGCAACACCGCCGTGGTGCCCGCCACCGGGATACCCCAGGCCTCGTTCACCGCGCTGGTGATGGCATTGGACTGGGTGCCGGCCAGCATCGCCCCCGCCAGCACGGTGACCAGCGCGAACAGCACCGCATACCAGCGCTGGCCCAGGCCCTTTTCGATGTAGTAGGCCGGGCCGCCCCGGTACTGGCCGCTGGCATCGCGCTCCTTGTAGATCTGCGCCAGCGTCGATTCGATGAAGGCACTGGAGGCGCCGAGGAAGGCCACGATCCACATCCAGAAGATGGCCCCCGGGCCGCCGAAGGCGATGGCCATGGCGACACCGGCGATGTTGCCGACACCGACCCGGCTGGACAGTGACAACGACAGCGCCTGGAAGGGCGAAACGCCCGCTTCGGAGCGCTCGTGGCGGAACATCAGGCGCAGCATGTCAGGCAGCGCGCGCAGCTGGATGAAGCGCGTGCGCACGCTGAAGTACAGGCCGGCCAGCAGGCAGAGCACGACCAGCCAGGGGCTCCAGATGATGCCCAGCAGGACATTGACGATCGATTCGATGCTCATGGCCGCCCCCTCAGAAGAACACGCCCAGGGCGACCTGGGGGCTGATGACGCGGCCGGTATTGCGCCCGGCCAGGGTGATCTCGACGCCGGCAATCAGCCCCAGCGACGGGCTGAAGTGGTACTCCACCGCTGGCGCCACCGACAGCGAGCGGCTGGCCGGGCGCTGTTCGTCGATGCGTCGCCCGCCCCCGTCGGCGGTGGGCATGAAGCCGATCAGGCGCTGGCCGGTCTCGCGGCTGGCAGCAAGTTCCATCACCCCGACCCAGCGGTCGTTGAAGCTGTACTCGCCGGCCACCGACAGGCCCAGCACCGAGCCTCGCGCGATATGGCCCTGGAAGCCGGCTTCGGTGCCATAGATGCTGGCGCCCGACAGCGCCGTACGCGCCGGCGCAGGCCCGGCCATCAGCTGCCCACGCCAGCGCAGCGGTCGCCCGTTCGGCATCCACACCACCTGCTGCACACCGAGCGCGACGGTGGTGCGCTGCACGCCATCGCCCTGCGCATCCAGGGGGTTGCCGGTGATGCGGTCGTGGCTGCCGGTGCTGAAGCGCTGCGACACCGCCAGCGAAACCGCAGGCCGGGTGCCATCGGCGCTGGGCGCCTGCAGCAGGTACTGCAGGCGGGCGGTGGTATCGCCGGCACGGAAGCCGCCACTGTGCCCGGTGCCGGACTCCGCCCGCGACGCACTGAGGTTGACCTGGCCCATCAGGCGGTCGCTGAAGCCGTACATCACCGGCATGACCACCGCCCACGCGCCGCTGTCCTGCGCGCTGTGCTGGCGCTCGCCGTCGGCATCGTAGTGGGCGTTGCTGTCGACGCGGACCAGGTAGGGTTCGAGGAACCAGCGGCCCTGCGGCAGGCCCGCGGGATTGGGGGTGATCAACGGCCCCATGAAGTTGACGTTTTCCAGGCTGCGTTCGTTGGCGCAGGCACTGGCACTGGCCAGCGCACTGGCCAGCAGCAGGGACACGGACAGGATGCGTTGCAGATGGGACATGACAGCCACTCCGGGGACAACGAGGGATGGAGCTCCACCCTGCGTCGCCGGCGATGGCCGACCTATGAGGAAAGTTTCAAATTTCCAGCGCGCTTTCAGCGCTGTAAAGCATGCCTGGCAATCGACGGGGGCCAGAGTCCTCGCCTGCGGCGAGGGCTCTGCCCCCTATCCGGCCACTCAGCCGTGACGGCTGGACCACTGCGCCAGCAGCACCGCCGTCGCCGAGGCGACGTTGAGGCTTTCCACCGCGCCGCTGCCGGGGATGGAGACCTGCTGGTCGCACTGGCTGGCCAGCGCGCGATCCATGCCCTCGCCCTCGGCACCCATCACGTACACCAGGCGCGCGGGCAACTCGGCACGGAACACGTCCTGGCCACCCTCGACCAGGGTCGCAGCCAGGCCGAAGCCCGCCGCACGCAGCGCCGCCATGGCATCTGCGTCACCGGGCAGCTGCACCAGCGGCAGGGCCTCGGCGCCACCTTCGGCCACGCGCGCGGCGGCACCGGACAGCGCCAGCGTGCTGCCGGCCGGCAGCAGCAGCGCCTTGGCGCCGAAGTGCGCGGCCGAGCGCAGGATCGCGCCCAGGTTGTGCGGGTTGCCCACGCCATCCAGCCACAGCGCCAGCGCGGGGCCATCGCCTACCTGCTGCAGCCACTGCGCCAGCGGCAGTACCGGCGCGCGCACCACGTCAGCCACCACGCCCTCATGGTGGGTGGTGCCGGCCAGCTTGTTCAGGTCGCCGTCTTCCACCACGCGGTACCCCACGCGGTTGGCCACGCACCACTTCAGCAGCGGCTGCAGGCGCGGAATGCGCGCCTCCAGCAGGTACAGCTTGCGCAGCGCCTGTGGGCGCGCTTCGAAGGCGGCCAGCACGGCGTTCAGGCCGAACAGGCGCAGCTCATCGTTGCCGCCACGGCCGCCACCGCCACCACCCGTGGCCGGCACCTCCGGACGCGGCAACGGCGTTGCGCGCGGCGGACGGGCGGACGGGCGGCGGTTGTTCCAGGGGTTGTTCACTTACACATTCTCCTGCTTGCGCTGGCGCCAGAAGTCGGCGTTCTTGATGCCCAGGGCATCCGGGTCGAACGTCGGATCCAGGCCCAGCTTCTTCTGTCGTTCGTAGTCACGCAGGGCCAGCATGGCCGGCTTCTGCACGATGAGGATGGCGATGATGTTCAGCCAGGCCATCAGGCCCACGCCGATGTCACCCAGCGCCCAGGCCAGGGTCGCATTATGGAATGCGCCGAACACGACCATGGCGATGATGCCCAGGCGCAGCACCAGCACGGTCAGCGGGCGCTTCTTGTTGTGGTTGACGTAAGTCAGGTTGGTTTCGGCCATGTAGTAATAGGCCATGATGGTGGTGAAGGCGAAGAAGAAGATGGCGATCGAGACGAACGCCGCGCCCCAGCCCGGCAGCACCGCTTCCACGCCGGCCTGCGCGTAGCCGGCGCCTTCCGGAATACCTGCCAGGCCCTGGAAGATCGGCGGCGCGTCGGCGCCCGCAGGCGAGTACACGTTGTAGGTGCCGCTGGCCAGGATCAGGAACGCGGTGGCGGTGCACACCATCATGGTGTCGAAGTAGATGGCGAAGGCCTGCACGTAGCCCTGCTTGGCCGGGTGCGAAACCTCGGAGGCCGCGGCGGCGTGCGGGCCCGAGCCCTGGCCGGCTTCATTGGCGTAGATGCCGCGCTTGATGCCCCACTCCACCGCCAGGCCCATCATCGCGCCGAACGCCGCGTGGGTGCCGAAGGCGCTGTCGAAGATGATGCCGAACATTTCCGGCACGCGGTCGTAGTTGATGACCATGATGACGATGGCCATCAGGATGAAGGCGGCCGCCATGAACGGGACCACCACTTCGGCGAAGTTGGCGATGCGCTTGACGCCACCGAAGATGACCACGCCCAGCAGCAGCGCCACGGCGATGCCGATGCCCAGCTTCAGCGCTTCGACCGAGCTCATGCCCAGCATCTGGCCATCCAGCGGACCGCACACGGCGGTGCCACGGCAGGCGTTGATGACGCTGTCAGCGATGGCGTTGGCCTGCACGCCTGGCATCAGGAAACCGGCGGCGATGATCGTGGCGATGGCGAAGGCCAGCGCATACCACTTCAGGCCCATGGCCTTTTCGATGTAGTACGCCGGGCCACCGCGGTAGCGGCCCTCGGCATCCTTGGTCTTGTAGATCTGTGCCAGGGTGCATTCCACGTACGAGGTGGACGCGCCGAGGAAGCCCATCACCCACATCCAGAAGATGGCGCCCGGGCCGCCGAAGGCGATGGCGGTGGCCACGCCGGCGATGTTGCCGATGCCCATGCGGCCGGCCATCGACATGGCCAGGGCCTGGAAGGAGGACACGCCGGCCTCGGACTTCTCGCCCTGCACGGTCAGGCGGCACATCTCGAAGAAACCGCGGATCTGCATGAAGCGGGTGCGCAGGCTGAAATACAGGCCGGCGCCCAGGCACACCACGATGAGGGCCTTGCTCCAGATGATGCTGTTGATGAAATGTACGGTTGCTTCCACGCGCGCTCTCTCCAGTCGGCGGGTTGTAAGGACGTCCCGTCGGCTGGAAGGGACCGGACCGATTCTCCCTGATCGAAGGTCGCTGCGATAGCGCTGTTTTTTAGAGCCGAGCCCATGCTCGGCTTGGGCCCCGACGGCAGCCGAGCATGGGCTCGGCTCTACAGGTCCCTGCGTACCCGGGCGAAGCGCCGCAGGTCGTGCAGGACGCCGCGCTTGTAGACGGCGCAGCGGGCCGTGCCCTCTTCGGCAAAGCCATTTGCCAGCAGCACGCGGGCCGAGCCCTCGTTGAAATCCAACACCTCGGCCTGCAGCCTGAACAGGCGCAGCTCGTCCATCACCCACGGCGCGAACAGGCCCACCACCCGGGTCATCACGCCCTGCCCCCACAATGCCCGGCCCAGCCAGTACCCCAGTTCAGCGGTATGTCCGCGCTCGGCCGTGCCGGGTTGTGCGCCGACGCTGCCGCAGGCCAGGCCGTCGATCTCGATGGCCAGGTTGAGGGTGCCGGGGCCAAGCACGCGGCCGGCCAGGAAGGCCTCGCCGTCCGCACGCGTGTAGGGGCTCGGGAAGCGGTCGCGCAGGCCGCGCGAGACCTCCGGATCGTCGGCATGGCGCAGCAGCGACGCCAGGTCGTCGCTGCGCCAGGGGCGCAGGCAGAAGCCTTCGCCCTGCAGCCGAGGGTCAGGCATGACCGCCCACCGAAGGCGACTCGGCTTCCTGCTTCTCCAGTTCGCGCTTCACCGCTTCGGGCGAACGCGTATACGGGGCCAGGCGCGCGTAGAACGCCGGCACCACGAACAGCGACAGGAACGTGGACAGGGTGACGCCGAAAATGATCACGATGCCGATGGTGCCACGGCTGGCCGAACCCGGGCCGCCAGCCACCACCAGCGGGATGGCGCCGACCACGGTGGCGATCGAGGTCATCAGGATCGGGCGCAGGCGGACAACGGCCGATTCGATGATGGCCGCGCGCACGGTACGCCCGTCATCGCGCAGCTGGTTGGCGAACTCGACGATCAGGATGCCGTTCTTCGCCGCCAGGCCCACCAGCATCACGATGCCGATCTGGCTGAACAGGTTCACCGTACCGCCACTGACCCATAGCCCGACCAGCGCGCCGAGCACGCCCAGCGGCACGGTCAGCATGATGGTGAGCGGGTGGATGAAGCTCTCGAACTGCGCGGCCAGCACCAGGTACACCACCAGCAGGGCCATGGCGAAGGTCAGCAGCACCGCGCCACCGGCGCTCTGGTATTCGCGCGACTCGCCCTTCCAGTTGACCTGCGCGTACTGCGGCAGCTCCTCGCGGGTGACCTGCTGTGCCCAGGCGATGGCCTCGCCCAGCGGGTAGCCGGGGGCCAGGCCGGCGCTGATGGTGATCGAGCGCAGGCGGTTGAAGCGGTTCAGGGTGCCGGCCTCGGCCACTTCGCTGAGGGTGACCAGGTTGGACAGCGGTACCAGTTCGCCGGAGTTGGCACGCACGCGGATGGCGGCGAGGTCGGCCGGGCTGGCGCGGCCATCACGACCGGCCTGCACCAGCACGTCGTACTCCTCGCCGTTGTCGACGAAGGTGGTGACGCGGCGCGAGCCCATCATGGTTTCCAGTGCCGAACCGATCGCGGTGACCGGCACGCCGAGGTCGGCCGCACGCTGGCGGTCGATGTTCACCCGCATCTGCGGACGGGTTTCCTTGTAGTCCGAATCGGGGCCGACCAGGCCCGGGTTGTCGGCCATGCGCAGCAGGATGCGGTCGCGCCACTGCGCGATCTCGGCATATTCCGGGCCACCCAGCACGATCTGGAACGGCTGGCCGCCACTGCGCACCAGGCCACCACCGACCTGGGTACGCACGCGCACGCCACGCAGGGTGTCCAGCTCCTTCTGCAGCTCGTTGGCCACGTCCACGGTGTTTTCGGTGCGCTGGCGCCACGGCTGCAGGAACACGCTGACGCGGCCGGTGTGCATTTCCTCGCTGGCACCGAAGCCGCCGGGCACGCGCGGGTTGGCGCGGGCGATGGTCTTGTCGGCGCCCACGTGCGGCGCCAGCAGTGCTTCGACCTGCTGCACCTGCTGCACGGTGTAGTCATAGCCGGCGCCTTCCGGGCCGTCGATCATGATCTGGAAGGAGCCACGGTCTTCGGCCGGGGCCAGCTCGGACGGCAGGATCTTCAGCAGGCCCCAGCTGGCAGCCAGTGCCAGCGCCATCACCACCAGGTAGATCCACAGGCGATCGACGTGGTGGTCAAGCACGCGGCCGTAACCCGACGCCAGGCGCTCCAGGTTGCGGTTGATGACGCCATACAGGCCGCGCGGCGCGTGCCCGCTGTGCGGCTTGAGCAGCTTGGAGGCCATCATCGGCGTCAGCGTCAGCGCGACGAACGCCGACAGAGCCACTGCGGCGGCCAGCGCCACCGCCAGCTCGCGGAACAGGCGGCCGGTATTGCCTTCCAGGAAGCCGACCGGCAGGAACACCGCCACCAGCACCGCGGTGGTGGCGATGACCGCGAAGGCCACCTGGGTGGTGCCCCGCTTGGAGGCGACCAGCGGCGGTTCGCCGAGGTCGATGCGGCGCTGCACGTTCTCCACCACCACGATCGCATCGTCCACCACCAGGCCGATGCACAGCACCAGCGCCAGCAGGGTCAGCAGGTTGATCGAGAAGCCGAAGGCGTACAGCGCGATGAAGGCCGCGACCAGGCACACCGGCACGGTCACCGCGGGAATCAGCGCGGCGCGGAAGCTGCCCAGGAACAGCCAGATGACCGCCAGCACCAGCAGCATCGCTTCGATCAGGGTCGCGTAGACGCGATCGACGGCCGCCTCGATGAAGGTGGTGTTGTCGAAGGTGACCACGATCTGCGTGCCTTCGGGCAGCGTCGCGGCAACTTTCTCAGCTTCCGCGCGCGCGGCGCGGGCCACGTCCAGCGAGTTGGCCGTGGAGGTCTTGACGATGCCCAGGCCGACGCCGGGTTCACCGTTGCTGCGGAAGTACGCGCGGCGTTCGGCCGAGGCCAGTTCGATCTTGGCAACATCGCCCATGCGCACCACGTAACCATCGCTGCCCTTGCCCAGCGGGATGGTGGCGAAATCCTCGGGCTTCACGTAGTTGCGCTCGACGCGCAGGGTGAAGTCGCGGTCGGTCGACTCGATGCGGCCGGCCGGCAGCTCCACGTTCTCGTTGCGCAGCGCGGTTTCCACATCGCCGGTGGTCAGGCCGCGGGCGGCCAGCTGGTCGCGGTCCAGCCAGATGCGCATGGCATAGCGCTGGCGGCCACCGATGCGGACCTGGGCCACGCCATCCAGGCTGGAGAAGCGGTCGACCACGTAGCGGTCGGCGTAGTCGCTCAGTTCAAGCGTGTCCATCGTGGTGGAGGACATGTTGAACCAGATGATCGGGTCGGCATCACTCTCGACCTTGGCGATTTCCGGCGGGCGCGCCTCTTCAGGCATGCGGTCGGCCACGCGGCTGACCGCATCGCGCACATCGTTGGCGGCCGCTTCGATATCGCGGTTGGAGGTGAATTCGATGCTGACCTGCGAGCGGCCATTGCTGCTGCGCGCGTTGATCGTATCGATGCCTTCGATGCCGGCCAGCGCATCTTCCAGCACCTGGGTCACGCGGCTTTCGATGACCGCCGCCGAAGCACCGGTGTAATCCACCGACACCGAGACGATGGGCGGATCGATGGCCGGCAGCTCGCGCAGGGTCAGGCGGGTGAAAGACATGATGCCCAGCACCACCAGCAGCAGGCTCATCACCACGGCAAACACCGGCCGCTGGATGGAAATATCCGACAGCTTCATCCGCCGTTGCCCTCGGCCGGTGCTGCGGCCGGCGTCTTGGCCGGTGCGGTGCCGCTGGCCGGCGCGGCATCGGTCGCCGCCACCTTCAGGCCGGCGCGCAGCTTGCCGGTGCCATCGACGACGATGCGCTCGCCGCCCTGCAGGCCCTGGCGGATCTCGACCACGCCGGCACGACGCGCACCCGTGATCACGTCAATGCGCTCGACGGTGTCGTCGGCCTTGATGCGGTACATGAAGGTATCGCGGCCGACCTGCACCACGGCGATTTCCGGCACCACCAGCGCCGGGCGCTCGGGGCGGAACAGGCGCACGTCCAGCAGCATGCCCGGACGCAGCGCATGATCGGCGTTGGCGAAGTCGGCGCGCACGGTCACCGCGCGGGTGGCCGGATCGACGCGCGCATCGATGGTGGTCACTTCGCCTTCGAAGGTACGGCCCGGCCAGGCGACGCTGGTCGCACTGACCTTGTCGCCGTTGGACAGCGCGGCCATTTCCACTTCCGGCACCTGGAAATCGACGTGCATGCGTTCGATGTCATCCAGGGTGGCGATGACGGTGGTCGGGGTCAGCAGCGTGCCCGGGCTGACCTGGCGGATGCCGAGTACGCCGGCGAACGGCGCACGCACGCGGCGGTCGCCGATGTCCGCCTGCATCTGCGCCACGCGTGCTTCGGCGGCGTCGCGGATCGACTTCTGGGTATCGAGGGTGGCGCTGGAGACCAGGCGCTGGGTCGCCAGTTCGCGCTGCCGCTTGTAGAGCTGGTCGGCTTCATGGAAGGTCGCCTGCGCCTGCACCAGCGCCGCCTCCTGGGCCTGCCCGCGCAGGGTCACGATGGGCGCACCGGCGGCGACCTGCTGGCCGCTTTCGAAGTGCACGCGGTCGACGATCTCGCTGACCTTGGCGGTAACGCTGATGGATTCACGCGCCTTGGCCGTCCCCAGCGCCTGCAGCGTGTCGTTCCACTGCGAGGGCTGCACGACCTGGGCGGTGACCGGCACCGCTTCGCCCTGCCGACGCGCGGCGGCCTCCTGTTTGCCTGCGCACCCGGCCAGGACGGCCAGGCTGAGGCCAAGGGCCAGGGTCGAAGTGATACGAGCCAACATGAAAGGTCCTGGTTGATGCACGGCCGCCGAGTGTAGGCAAGGGGCTGCGAAAGCGATATGTGCCAAGCGTTTACTGGCGTGGAACAGGCCCTGCGGTGGCGCCGTGAACCCGTTCCATGCAAGGCTCGCCGGGGCAGTGTCGGCGTATGTCGGGATGTATCCAACCGCACTTTGTCGTGCGTTGTCATCGTACAGTCGAGGCTGCTTGGCAGAGGGCGCCAGGCGGGGGTCGGCCCTGGCGGGGTCCGGCCCTGTTTTTTTTGTCCCGGCAGGGCTTGCAGCCCTGCACCTGCTCAATGCAACGGCAACGTCAAAAGCCTGCATTCCGTGGGTTGGCGGGGTGGGTCCGGTTGAGGGGGACGCCGTAAATACGTCCCTGTAGGCTCGGTCGCCGCATCCATGCGGCTCACGCCCCTCAACCGGACCCACCCCGCCTTCGACAGTTTTCCGCGATCTGTCGGAACTTGCTGCTGATGGTGGGTGCCGACCGTTGGTCGGCACTGGGTCGGAGTCGACACAGTAGAGCCACGCCATGCGTGGATGAGTTCATTCGATGTCTGACAGATTTCATCCACGCATGGCGTGGATCTACCAGCCGGGCTCCGACCCAATTCTAAATATCGATATCTGACAGATGTGTCGACCAAGGTCGACACCTACCAACAGCCGCGCATGCCCAGTAGAGCCACGCCATGCGTGGATGAATTCATTCGATATCTGACAGATGTGCCGACCAACGGTCGGCACCCACCAACAGCCACCGGCCAACTGTCAGAGGTGGGGCGGTGTGGGTGGGCAGGACCGTTGGCGCCATGGATGGCGCCATCGAGCCCCCAGGGACGGGTTTACGGCGTGTCCTGACCACCCACACCGCCCCGCCATCCCACGGAATGCAGGCTCTTGACGTTAGGTTGCCGGCCAGCGGCCGGCACTACCGCAGGTGCAGGGCGCAGCCCTGCCGAACACCCTCAGTGCAGGAGGGCTGCCACCGCTGCCCGGAACCCGGCCTGAGCCGGCCCCGACTCCGGCGCGTGATGCAGCTGCCGCACCGCACGCGCCAACCGCGCCGCACCCACAAACCCACAGCTGGCCTGCAGCCGATGCAACTGGTTGCGCAGGCTCGACGCGTCGTGCTGGTCCACCGCCTGCTCCACCGCATCGCGCACCCCCGGCAGTTCCGCCAGGAACAGCTCGCGCAGGGCGATCAGGTGATTGCGCTGGCCATTCAGCGCAGCCAGGGCGGCCGTCTCGTCCCAGTCCTCGACCACCAGCTCGATCGCTGCCGGCGGCGGGGTCGCGCCCGCGGGGCTGTTGACCAGTGCGCGACGCACCGCCTTCAGCAGCTGGTCGCGGCCCAGCGGCTTGACCAGGGTGTCGCTGAAGCCGGCCTCGCGCAGGCGCGCGTGGATGCTCACATCGCCATCGGCGGTATGGGCCAAGGCAGGCGTGTCCGGATGCGAGCGGCGCAGTTCATGCAGCAGCTGCGCGCCATTGCCGTCGGGCAGGTTGACGTCGATCAGCCACAGGTCATGCGCACCGGGTTCGGCGCGCGCCAATGCACTTGCAAGTGAGTCAGCGGTGTCCACATCCGCTGGTAACGTTTCCAACGCCGCCTTGAAAAAACCGCGGCTGATGATGTCATCCTCGACAAGCAGGAAGCGTGGCCGACTGGCCCGCGGGGTCATCTGCATCAGGGCTGCCTCCATGTCAGCTGCGTCCATCATCAATCACGGGAGCGGCGGGCGCAAGCGGCCATCGGGCCCCCGCGTCCCGGATCTGCGACAATACGCACCCATTTTTGCCCGCAGCCTGTTGCCACGTGGCCCGATCCCGCTCCCGCATCGACCGTACTCCGTTCCAGACCGAGATCCTCGACCTCAGCCATGATGGTCGTGGCGTCGCCCGCCGTGAAGGCGAGGGCGGCAAGGTCACCTTCGTCAGTGGCGCCCTGCCGGGCGAAGTGGTGATGGCTGAACAGACCGCCCGCAGCCGTCATTTCGACGAGGCGCGCACCGTCGAGGTGCTGCAGCCCTCGCCGCAGCGGGTGACCCCCAAGTGCCCGCATTTCGGCACCTGCGCCGGCTGCGTGCTGCAGCATCTGGACGAAGACCAGCAGATCGTCGCCAAGCAGCGCGTGCTGATGGACAACCTCGAGCGCATCGGCCACGTGAAGCCGGGCGCCGTGCTGCCGCCGCTGGTCGGCGAAAGCTGGGGCTACCGCCGCAAGGGCCGGTTCTCGGTGCGCCGCGTGGAGAAGAAGGACAAGACCCTCGTCGGCTTCCGCGAGCAGGATCCGCGCTTCGTGGCCGATCTCAGCCAGTGCCTGACCGTGATCCCGGAGATCGGCACCAAGGTCGAGGCGCTGTCGACCTTCATCGAGTCGCTGGATGGCAAACGCGACATCCCGCAGATCGAGTTCATCGCTGGCGACCAGGCCGTGGTCCTGACCGTACGCCACCTGCAGCCGCTCAGCGAGGCCGACCGTGCGGCCTGGGCCGCCTTCGGCCAGCAGCATGGTTTCGTGATCTACCTGCAGTCCGGCGGCGTGGACACCGTGCAGCCGCTGGACGGGCAGGGCGTGCCGCTGTCGTTCCGGCTGGCGCCGTGGGACGTCGAGCTGGCGTTCCGCCCGCTGGACTTCATCCAGGTCAACGCCAAGCTCAACGAGAAGATGATCGCCCACGCCCTGGACCTGCTGGAGCCGGGCGAGGACGAGCGCGTACTGGACCTGTTCTGCGGCCTGGGCAACTTCACCCTGCCGCTGGCCCGCCGCGTGCGCGAAGTGGTGGGCGTGGAAGGCGATGCCGGCCTGGTCGCGCGCGCCCGTGAAAATGCGGAGCGCAATGGCCTGGCCAACGCTCAGTTCTTCAGCGCCGACCTGACCCAGGACCAGCGCAGCACCGCGTGGATGCGCCAGGGCTTCGACAAGCTGCTGCTGGACCCGCCGCGTTCGGGCGCCATCGAAGTGCTGCAGCAGCTGCCGCTGAAGCAGTTCAAGCGCATCGTCTATGTCAGCTGCCACCCGGGCTCGCTGGCCCGCGATGCCGGCTATCTGGTCAACGAACAGGGGTTCACCCTGGTCAGCGCCGGCGCCATGGACATGTTCCCGCACACCGCGCATGTGGAAAGCATCGCGGTGTTCGAGAAGCGCTGAGTCACCCGGCCGGCAGCGGGTCCAGGCGCCACTGGTCGCCGATCCGCTGCAGGCCCAGCGTCATCTGCCCATCATGGCCACTGTCGAAGGCCAGCAGCAGGTCGCACTGCAGCTGGCCGCTGGCCTGGGCCAGGTCGCAGCCGTCCACGCCGGCCAGGCGCATGCCATCGAAATCGGCGCGCAGCGCTTCGCGTTCCGAGGCATCGGCACCGGTCGCGATCGCTTCCTCAATGCGGGCCTGCAGTTGCGGGGCCAGTTCTGCCAGCGGCGGCTGCGGTGCCTGCAGGCGCGTTGACTGCAGCCGCCAGCCATCGCCCTGCGGCGCCAGCCGCATCATCCGATGGCGCTGGTCCATGCCACGCTCGTAGCCCACGCTGCAGTCGACGGCGCCGTCCCCGGCCGGGACGCACCAGGGCAGCGCGTTCAAGCGCGGTGCGAACATCGCGGCGGCGATCTGGCTGCCCGTGCTCCTGCCCTGCAGTCCGGCTTCCATCTCCGAAGCCAATGCGGCCTGCACCTGCTGCAGGTCGGGCGCGGGGGCGGCCAGGGCCAGCGCGGGTGGGCAGCACAACAGCAGCAGCAACAGACGGCGCATCGACCGGCATCCATGCAGGAGGGAGTGCCATTGTAGGTGGCCGCACCGCGGCCGGTACCGGCCTGGTCACAGGCATCGCGCATAATGGCCGCATGGGCATTGAAATCGAACGCAAATTCCTCGTCACCCACGACGGTTGGCGTGCCGCCGCGCACCGGGTGATCCCGATGGCGCAGGGCTACATCAACGACATGGGCTCGCTTGACCGCGGCACCCAGAACGCCTCGGTGCGGGTGCGCATCGAAGGCGACCACGCCGCGCTGAACCTGAAGTCGCGCACGATCGGCCACACCCGCCAGGAGTTCGATTATCCGATTCCGGTGGAGGATGCGCGGGCGCTGCTGGCGCTGTGCGTGGGCGGGCTGGTCGACAAGCGCCGCCACCTGGTCGAGCACGCTGGCCTGACCTGGGAAGTGGACGAGTTCCTCGGCGACAACGCCGGGCTGGTGGTGGCCGAAGTCGAGCTGGACAGCGCCGACCAGGCCATCGACCTGCCGGACTGGGCCGGTACCGAAGTGACCGACGACACCCGCTACTACAACGTCGCCTTGGCCAGTCACCCCTATTCACAGTGGTGAAGCCCCTTTTTTCGTCCGCAGCGGTCCCCATGTCACCTGCATGAAGATCGATATCTACTCCGACGTGGTCTGCCCCTGGTGCTGGATCGGCAAGCATCGATTCGAGCAGGGTGTGCAGTTGCTAGGCGCCGATGCGCCTGAAATCGACATCCAGTGGCAGCCGTTCCAGCTGGATCCGGATGCCGGGGACACCCCGGTGCCGCTGCGCCAGGCCTACGCCGCCAAGTTCGGCGGTGCCGAGCGCACCGAGCAGATCCTGGGCCAGACCCAGACCACCGCACGCGCCGAAGGCCTGCCAATGGACTTCAGCCAGGGCCAGGTGCGGGTGACCACGCTGCCGGCGCATCGGGTGCTGTGGCTGGCCGGCGAACAGGGCGTGCAGGACGCGGTGGGCGAGGCCCTGTTCCGCGCGCACTTCGAACATGGCCAGAACCTGGCCGACACCGCTGTGCTGGTGAAGGCCGGCGTGGCAGGCGGCCTCGACGGCGCCGAAATCGCCCAGATGCTGGCCTCCGACCGTGGCCTGGCCGAGGTCGAGGCCAAGCTGGCCCAGGCGCACGCACTGGGCATTTCCTCGGTGCCGACCTTCGTCATCGACGGCCGCTGGGCCATTTCCGGTGCACAGCCGCCCGAAGCGTTCGCCAACGCGCTGCGCCAGATCGCTGCCGAGCAGAGTGCGCCCGCCGCCGCGGCCGGTGACGAAGCCTGCGGCCCGGACGGCTGCAAGGTCTAAGCCCCCAGGGGTCAGATCCCCGCAGGGGCTCTGACTCATGCTGCGTTCCCGTCTGAACACTGCGCCTGCCGGCTGGTTCTGCGACAATGCGGCACTGCGCCATGCGGGCGCCCGTAGTGGAGATCGACCATGCTGCTGATCGGCGTTGCCGGCACTGAACTGACCGCCCAGGAACGCGAGTGGCTGCAGCACGATGCCGTGGCCGGGGTCGTGCTGTTCAAGCGCAACTTCGCCTCGCGCCAGCAGGTGACCGATCTCAGCGCGGCCATCCGCGCGGCCGCCCCGCGCCCGCAGCTGATCTGCGTGGACCAGGAAGGCGGCCGCGTACAGCGCTTCCGCGAGGGTTACAGCGACCTGCCGCCGCTGCAGGACATCGGCGCGCAGTACGCCAGCGACCCGCAGCAGGCGCTGGCCCTGGCCGAACAGCACGGCTGGCTGATGGCCAGCGAAGTGCGCGCCAGCGGCCTGGACCTCAGTTTCGCCCCGGTGGTCGACCTCGGCCGTGGCAACCGTGCCATCGGCAACCGCGCCTTCAGCGAAGACCCGCAGGTGGTGGCCGCGTTCACCGCGGCCTACGTGCGTGGCATGCACGCGGCCGGCATGGGCGCCACCCTCAAGCATTTCCCCGGCCACGGCACCGTGCTGGAAGACACCCACGTCGATACCGCCATCGACCCGCGCGGGCTGGATGAGCTGCGCGCGCAGGACCTGGTCCCGTTCAGTGCCGGCATTGCCGCCGGGGCCGACGCGGTGATGATGGCGCACGTGATCTACCCGCAGGTGGCAGCGGAACCGGCCGGCTATTCGCCGCGCTGGATCCAGGACATCCTGCGCGGCGAGCTCGGCTTCCGTGGCGTGGTGTTCTCCGACGACATCGGCATGGCCGCTTCGCACAGCGCCGGTGGCGTGCCGGCGCGCGTGCACGCGCACCTGGATGCCGGCTGCGACGTGGTGCTGGTCTGCCACCCCGAGCTGGTCGACGAAGCCCTGCAGGCCGTGCAGGGGCGTTCACTCAATACCGCCGCGCTGCTGGGCCTGCTGGGCCGCGGCGCGCTTGGCTGGGATGGCCTGCTGGCCGATGCCCGCCATGGCGACACCCAATCCCGTTTGCTCCACACCCTTGGAAGAACCGTCTGATGCCGAACCTCACCATTTCCCAGGCCCTGGCCCAGGCCGACCTGCTGGTCGACCGTCCCACCATCGACAAGGCCATCGCCAGCATCGCCGACGCGATCGCACGCGACTACGAGGGCGAGGTCCCGCTGTTCCTGTCCATCATGCACGGTGCGCTGCCGTTCGCCGGCCAGCTTGCGCTGGAACTGGGCGCGCGCGGCCAGGACGTGCAGTTCGATTACCTGCATGCCACCCGTTACCGCGGTGAAACCACCGGCGGCGACCTGGTCTGGAAGCACAAGCCGGCCACCGCACTGTTCGGCCGCCGCGTGCTGCTGGTCGATGACATCCTCGACGAGGGCTACACCCTGCAGGGCGTGCGCACCTGGTGCCTGGAACAGGGCGCCACCGACGTGCGCATCGCCGCGATGACGGTGAAGAAGCACGACCGTGGCCTGCCGGACGTCACCGCTGACTACGCGGGCATCGAACTGCCGGACCGTTATGTCTTCGGCTTCGGCATGGACGTCAACGAAACCCTGCGCTGCGTGCCGGCCATCTACGCGATGAAGGAATAAGGGCTGGCCGCTCGCGGCCTGTCCTTGTCCTGTCCTGTCCCGCGCCGGCATCTTCGGGTGCCGGCGTTTGTCTTTTCCTGGAGTGCATTGCATGCAACAGATCGCCCTGGCCGTGATTGGCGGCACCGGTGTCTACAACCTGGCCAAGCTCGACGACGTGCAGACGCACGAGGTCGAAACCCGTTTCGGCCGCCCGTCCGGCCCGGTGCGCGTGGGCACGCTGCTGGGCAACCGCGTGGCCTTCCTGGCGCGCCATGGCGAGGGCCATTCGCTGCCGCCGCACAAGATCAACTACCGCGCCAACCTGGCCGCGCTGCAGCAGATCGGTGCGCAGCGGGTGCTGGCGCTGAACACGGTCGGCGGCATCGGTGACGATTTCGGCCCGCGCGTGCTGGCCTGCCCGGACCAGATCATCGACTACACCTGGGGCCGGATCAGCACCCTCTGCGAGGAAGAGGGCACCGACGTGGTGCACGTGGACTTCGGCCACCCCTACACGCCGATGCTGCGCAGCAAGATCCTGGCGGCGGCGAAGGTGACCGGCGTGAAGGTGCACGACGGCGGCTGCTATGGCGCCACCCAGGGCCCGCGGCTGGAAACCATCGCCGAAATCGCCCGCATGCGCCGCGACGGCTGCGACCTGGTGGGCATGACCGGCATGCCGGAAGCCGCGCTGGCACGGGAGCTGGGGCTGGATTACGCCTGCCTGGCGATCGTGGCGAACTGGGCCGCAGGCTGTGGCGACGGCGAGGAGATCACCATGGCCGAAGTGCTGGCCAACGTGCAGGCCGCCAGCAACGGACTTCCGGAACTGGTCGGCGAATTGGCGCGGGGGTGATTGTCATCCTCGGGCAAGCTTTGCATACTCAGCCGGTACGCGGGTTCAGCGTACACCACCCATTCATTGCAAAGGTCTCGCATTAACATGCCGAACGGTACCGTCAAGTGGTTCAACGACGCCAAGGGATTTGGCTTCATCTCGCCGGAGGATGGCAGCGCCGACGTGTTCGCGCACTTCTCCGCCATCAACTCCAAGGGCTTCCGCAGCCTGCAGGAAGGCCAGCGTGTCACCTATGACGTGACCCAGGGCCCGAAGGGTGCGCAGGCTTCGAACATCACGCCGGCCGAGTGATCCACTCGACAGTGCGTTGAAAACCCCGCTACGGCGGGGTTTTTTTTTGCGCACGGCATCGGCTGGCGGGCACAATGCGGGCATGACGGAACGACTGCGCATCGCCGTGATCGGCTACGGCACCGCCGGCCAGGCATTGGCCATCCTGCTCACCCGTGATGGCCACGAGGTGGAGATCTTCGAACGGGTGCCGACGCCCGGCCCGGTGGGGGCCGGCTTCCTGCTGCAACCCAGCGGGCTGCAGGTGCTGTGGCAGATGGGCCTGCTGGACGAGGTGCGCGCGCATGCGGCACCGGTGCACCGGCTGTATGGCGATACGCCGTGCGAGCGCGCGGTGATGGACATGGGCTATGCCGGGCTGGATGCGCGCCTGCATGGCCTGGGCATGCAGCGCGGGGCGCTGTTCGCGCTGCTGGACCAGGCCCGCGCCGGCGAAGGCCAGCTGCATGTCGGCACCACCATTGTTTCGGTGGATGCCGTGCAGGGGCGGCTGCGTGACAGCGAGGGGCGCCAGCACGGGCCGTTCGACCTGGTGGTGGCCGCCGATGGTGCTGCGTCCACGCTGCGCGGCGGCGTCGAGGAAGGCATCGGCCTGGACCGGGTCTACCCGTGGGGCGCGCTGTGGTGCCTGTTGCCCGCAGAAGACTGGCCGCATGCGAACGAGCTTCGCCAGCGCTACGTGGCCGCGCGCAAAATGATCGGCCTGCTGCCGGTTGGCACCCGCCCGGGTGACGGCACGCCGCGCCTGAGTTTCTTCTGGAGCCTGCCGCGTGCTGACTTCGAGCGCTGGCAGGCCGATGGCATGGCCCCATGGCTGGAGGAACTGCATGCGCTGTGGCCGCAGGCCAGTGCGCGCTTCGCCCACCTGCAGGAGGCGGGCCAGCTGGCGCGCGCGGTCTACCGCGATGCGGTGATGAAGCGCTGGCACCAGGACCGGCTGGTGCTGGCCGGCGATGCAGCGCATGCCATGAGCCCGCAGCTGGGGCAGGGCGTGAACATGGCGCTGCTGGATGCGCTGGCCCTGCGCGATGCGCTGCGCACGCACGGTGGCGGCGCATTCGCGCTGCAGGCCTACCAGGCGCAGCGCCGCGCGCACGTGGCGGTCTACCAGCGCTGGAGCCGCTGGCTGACGCCGTTGTTCCAGTCCGAGCGCGATGTATGGGCCAAGGCGCGCGATGTGCTGCTCGGGCCGATGGGGCGCATGCCCGGCGGCCGTGGCCACATGCTGCGCGTGCTCAGCGGCACCCAGCACGGCTGGTTCGGTGCGATGGCGCTGGATCCGGCCTTCATCGAGGCACTTTCACAGGCGCCGGCGAGCCCGCCGGTGGGCGCGATTCCGCTGCGTGCGTGAACCGCGCCGTCACGACAATTAACGAACACCTCACCCCGGATATGCGAGAAGAGGGGAGCACGCCATTGGCGCGTCGCCCGTTTTCCTTTCCGTGATCGAACATCGCGCGTGGCCGGGCGGCACCGCCGTCGCGGCCTGTTGCGGCCCGGATGCGCCGCAGTATTCGAGGAGGATGCCATGTTGTTCGCGGTCGATGAGCTGGAATCGGAAATCTGCAAGCTGAGGGGCCTGCTGCAGATGCTGCACGAGGACCAGCCCGACGTCCTGGAAGATGTGTTCGAGTTCCATGTGGGCAGCCTGATCAGCCATTCGGCACCGGCGCACCACGCGCGCATCCGTACCTGCGCGCGGGAAATGCTGGTCGCCATCCAGGCCTTGCCACGCCGCAGCACCGAGCGCAGCGCCGATTTCCGGGTGATGCCGGAACTGCTCGCGCGACCGGCCTGACCGGAGCGCCGTTGCACCCGCCCGTCCTCAACGCACGGGCAGCGGGACCAGTTGGTCTTCCACGCAGGCGATCCACTGTTCGCCGCGTCGTCGCGCTGGCACCACGCCAGCGGTGAATGCCGAGAACGCCGGCAGCACCGTCTGTGCCTGCCGCAGCCAGAAGGCAGGAAAGCGCCGCCGCAGCGCGGGCAGGGCCACCTGTGGATGCACGTGGCCGGCAATCACGTGGGCCTGCGCATCCAGCCGCGGCTCGTGACAGAGCAGGAACGGTCCCAGCCGCAGGTCATCGTGGATCTGCACCTGCAGCGCCGCGTGTGGCAGTTGGCGGTCATGGTTGCCGCGCACTACGTGTACGTCCAGCGCGGCGTGCTGCTCGCGCCAGCCCAGCCATTGCCGATGCCATGCCGCGCGGTGCGCCGGCCCGTGCAGGATGTCGCCGAGGATCCACAGTTCGCGGCACGCCTGCTGCTGTACCAGCGCCTGCAGGCGCTGCAGGTCGTCTTCGGTGCCGCCGCTGGGCAGGGCAATGCCGGCGCGCCGGAACACGTCGGCCTTGCCCAGGTGCAGGTCGGCGATCAGCAACGCCTGCCGTGCCGGCCACCACAACGCGCGCGGGCCGAGCAGGCACATCGGCTCACCGCCCAGCTGCACCGGCAGTTCAGCGGCCATGGCGGCGTTCCAGCTGCTGTGCCGCGCGCTGCACGCGCGTGCGCCAGTCCTCGTTGCTGAACTGCCCGCGCAGGCGCTCGGCCCACAGCGGGAAGCCCAGCGGCGTCAGCGTGGGCGGCCGCTGCAGTGACACCGCCTGCGTGGCGATGCGCTGCAACGCCTGCTGCAGGCCGGGCAGGTCGAGTGCATCGGTGAGGACTTCCTGTTCGGCCTGGGCCAGCAGCAGGTGGCCGGGGTCATGTTCGCGCAGCACGTCGTAGAGCAGGCCCGCCGAGGCCTGCAGCTGGCGCAGTGAACGCGGCACGCCGCCGGGCAGGCTCGGCACCAGCAGGCCGGCCACGCGCGCGATGCCGCGGAACTGCCGTCGTGCCAGCTCGCCCAGGTTGACTGCTGCGCGCAGATCGTCGAGCAGGTCGGCCGGATCGAACAGCGCCTGCCATGCCGCTGCATCGAGGTCGATGGTCTCCGCCGGTGCCAGCACCAGGCCATGGTCGTTGACGGCATAGCCGATGCTGTTGCGTTGCCGGCGCGTGCAGCGCAGCGACAGCAACGCCGCCAGCGCCTCGTGCACGTGGCGACCGGCGAAGGGATAAACGAACAGGAACTGGCCTTCGCGACGGCGCACATCTTCCAGCAGCAGCCGCGACGGCGCGGGTCGTTCCGACAGGTCATCCTGCAGGCCAAACAGCGGCGCCAGCCAGCGCGCCTCGGCGCTGTTGTCGGCACCGGACAACACTGCCTCCAGCTCGCGCCCCAGCGCCATCGACAGTGGCAGCTGGCCACCCTGCCAGCGCGGCACCACGCCACTGCCGCTGCCACGCGCCAGGCGCACGTACGCGGTCATGTCGCGCAGCTGAACCAGCTCCAGCAGGCGGCCGGCAAACTGGAAGCGGTCGCCGCGGCGCAGGCGGCTGGCGAACTGCTCTTCCACCGCGCCGAGCCCGCCGCCACGCAGGAACTGCACGCGCACACTGCCATCGCTGCTGATGATGCCGATCGACAGGCGGTGGCGCAGCGCCTGGCGGCGATCATGCATGCGGTACCGGCCATCGTCGTCCAGCACCACCTTGCGGTACTCGGGGTACTGCGCGAGGGCGCGCCCGCCCTGCACGATGAACTCGAGCACGGCCTGCCACTGCGTGTCCTGCAGCGCGGCGAAGGCATCCGTGCGGCGCACCTGCGCGAGCAGGGCATCGGCCTGGAAGCCGCCCGCCAGTGCGCGGCTGACCGCGTGCTGGGCCAGCACATCCAGCGACAGCCTGGGCGGCGTGCGCGGTTCGGTGATGCCCTCGCGCAGCGCCCGGCGCACGGCTGCGTATTCGGCCAGCTCCAGCGCGTGGGTGGGCACGCACAGCACGCTGCCACTCGCGCCGGGCCGATGCCGTGCGCGTCCTGCGCGCTGGCGCAGGCGGGCCACGCCCTTGGGGCTGCCCAGCTGCAGCACCTGGTCCACTTCGGGGAAATCCACGCCCAGGTCCAGGCTGGACGTGGCCACCACGCAGCGCAGGGTGCCGGCACGCAGGCCGTCTTCCACCTGCTGGCGCAGGGTGGGATCGAGCGAGCCGTGGTGCAGGGCCAGCGTCTGCGCATCTTCCGGCCAGACCGCGGCAAGTGCCTGGTGCCACAGTTCGGCCTGCGCGCGGGTGTTGGTGAACAGCAGGCTGCTGCGCGCGCTCATCAGCGCATCGAGCACGCGCGACAACTGGCCCAGGCCGAGGTGCCCGGCCCACGGGAAGCGTTCGCCGCTGGAAGGCAGCAGGCTGCTGATCGCCACCGGTCGCTGCCGTGCACCTTCCACCTGCACCGCGTCGGGCATCCCCGGCAGCAGCACATCGCGCGCCTGCTGCAGGTTGCCCAGCGTTGCCGACAGGCCCCACAGCTGCAGTGCCGGCGCGGTCTCGCGCAGCAGCGCGAGGTTCAACTGCAGCAGCACGCCGCGCTTGTTGCCCATCAGCTCGTGCCACTCGTCCACCACCACGCAGCGCAGCTGGCGCATGCGTTCCAGGGTGTCGGGGTAACTGAGCAGCAGGGCCAGCGATTCGGGCGTGGTGACCAGCACGTCGATGCGGCCTTCGCGGGCGAGGCGGCGGTCGCGGCTGCTGGCATCGCCACTGCGCAGGCCGACCTTCCAGCCCAGCCCGAGGCCCTCGATGGGCGCCTGCAGGGCGCGGGCGGTGTCGCTGGCCAGCGCCCGCAGCGGCGTCACCCACAGCACCTGCAGCGGGCGCACGGCGTTTGCCCGCGGCGGCGCAGGCGGCGGATCGATCATGGCCTGCAGCAGCGGGCCACCGAACATCGCCAGGGTCTTGCCGCTGCCGGTGGGGGTGTGCAGCAGGCCCGAGCTGCCCGCCAGGTAATGGCGCCACATCGCGCGCTGGAACGGCAGCGGCTTCCAGCCACGGTGTTCGAACCAGGCCTGCAGCCGCTGCAGCGCGTCACCACGCTTCATCGCGCCAGTGCCTGCAGGGTCGCCAGCTGGTCGGCTTCGCTGGCCGGCTTGTCGTGGCGCCAGCGCAGGATGCGCGGGAAGCGCACGGCAATGCCGGACTTGTGCCGCGTGCTGCGGTTGACCGCCTCGAAGCCAAGCTCGAACACCTGCTCGCCGCGCACGCTGCGCACCGGGCCGAAGCGTTCGCGGGTATTGGCGCGGATCCAGCGGTCCAGCGCCAGGATCTCCTTGTCGTCCAGCCCGGAGTAAGCCTTGGCCACCGGCACCAGGGTGTCGCCGTCCCAGACGCCGAAGGTGTAATCGGTATACAGCGTGCTGCGCCGCCCGTGGCCGGCCTGCGCGTACAGCAGCACGGCATCGATGGTCAGCGGTTCGACCTTCCACTTCCACCAGTCGCCGCGGCGGCGCCCGGCCTGGTAGATCGAATCCCGGCGCTTGAGCATCAGCCCTTCGACACCGCGTTCGCGCGATGCTTCGCGCAGCTGCGCGGCGTGCGTCCAGCCGTCGGCGTGCACGTCGGGCGACAGCTGGATGCGTGCATCGCCGAGTGCACCGATCAGTTCGGCCAACTGTGCGCGCCGCTGCCGCAGCGGCTGTTCGCGCAGATCCTGGCCATCGCGTTCCAGCAGGTCGTAGGCGAGCACGCGCACCGGCGTGTTGCGCAGCGTTGCCGCACCGGGCTTGCGCCGCTGGATGCGCGTCTGCAGCGCGGTGAATGCGCGCGGCGCATCGTCGGCCTCATCCCACGCCAGCAATTCGCCATCGATCACGCAGCCATCGGGGAGCGCCGCTGCAGCCTGTTCGATCTCGGGGAAGCGCCCATCCAGCCGCTCCTCGCCGCGCGACCACAGCGCCACTTCGCCCTGGCGGCGCAGCAGTTGCAGGCGGATGCCATCCCACTTCCATTCCAGCAGCCAGTCCTCGATCGCGCCCAGGCGTTCGCCCGGTTCGCCTTCCAGCGGTGACGCCAGGAAGAACGGATAGGGCTGCTGGCGGTCCCGCGGCAACGCCTCCGGCGACAGCAGCTGCGCCAGCAGGCCGGGCGAGGGCACCCACTCACCGAGCATGCGCTGGGCGATGCGGGCGATGTCCAGCCCCGACCATTCGGCCAGGGCCTGCTGCACCAGCCGCTGCGATACGCCCACGCGCAGCGCGCCGGTCAGCAGCTTGTTGAACACCAGGCGCTCGCGGGCGGGCAGCTGCCGCCAGCCGGCCACCACGGCGGCGCGACGCACCTCCTCGGGCTGGTTGGCCACGGCCAGCAGATGCTGTTCGATCCAGTCGGCCAGCGGGCGGTCGGGGGCGCGCTGCGCGGGATCATCCAGCAGCAGGGTCAGTGTTTCGGCGAGGTCGCCCACCTGCGCGTAGCTGTCCTCCACCAGCCATGGCGGCAGCCCCGATTCCCCGCTCACCCACGCGCGCAGTTCGCCACTGGCGGCGATCTTCCTGCGTGCGCCACCGACCTTGCCGCCGCTGAGCAGGTACAGCGCCCAGGCCGCATCGTGCGCGTTGGCGTGGGCGAAGTAGTCGACCAGCGCCGCACGCTTGTCCAGCGTGGCCGTGCTGCGGTCCAGCCGCTGGTAGAGCGCGGCGAAGGCCTTCATTCCTCGCTCCCGAAATCGGTACGGAAGGCCTCGGCGGCCACGCCGCGTTCGCGCAGGAAGGGAATCAGCGCATCGGTGTTGCCATGGGTGGCGATCACCCGGGTCGCGCCGGTCTGTTCAATGGTCTGCAGCAGGGCGGGCCAGTCGGCGTGGTCGGACACCACGAAACCGCGATCGACGTTGCGCCGCCGGCGGTTGCCGCGCAGCTGCATCCAGCCTGAGGCGAAACCGAGCTGGTGGCGGCCGAACCGGCGCAGCCAGGGCGTGCCGGCGGCCGACGGCGGGGCGATGATCAGTTTGCCGGCCGCATCCGGCTGGCGGCCCTGCTCGGCCACCGTCAGCGTTTCCAGCATGGGGATGCCCGCCTCGCGGTACACCGCCACGCCATTGGCAACCGCACCATGCAGCCAGGCGGGCGTGTCATCCAGCGCGAGCAGTTCGCCCAGCACCCGCTGCGCCTTGCCCAGCGAATAGCAGAGCAGCACGGCGGCTTCCCCGCGTTGCCCGCATTCGCGGCGCCACGCCACGATCTCGGCGGCCACCTCGGTGGTATCGGGCCAGCGGTAGATCGGCAGGGCGAAGGTCGCTTCGGTGATGAACGTATCGCAGGGCACCACCTCGAACGGCGCACAGGTGGGGTCGGGCTGGCGCTTGTAGTCACCCGATGCGACCCAGACCTGGCGGCCATCGTCGATGCGTACCTGCGAAGAACCCAGCACGTGGCCGGCCGGATGCAGCGAGACCTGCACCTGGCCCAGGGTGAACGGCTGGCCTTCAGCGTGCACCTGCAGCGGCACGTCGCCCAGCCGCCAGCGCAGGATCGGCGCACTGCCCGGGCTGCAGTGGTACTCGCCCATGCCGGGCCGCGCGTGGTCGCCATGGCCGTGGGTGATGACCGCGCGCGGCACCGGCCGCCACGGGTCGATGTGGAAATCGCCCGCGGCGCAGTAAAGCCCTTCGGGGCGAAGCACCACCAGATCGTCGTTGACTGCCATGCCTGCACTGTCGCGCGATGCTCGTGCACGGGGCGAGAACCGGCCTGAACGCGGGGTTGCCGGGCGATGCTGCACAATCGGCGCGCAGCCCTCTCGCCGGCAGGATGGAACCGATGAACGGACCGAGCTTCAGCAGCAGCGCGCCCTTTGAAACCCATGTGGTGCTCAACCAGCCGCCGCCGTTCGCGGGCCGCCATCTATGGACCGACGACGTGGCCCTGGCCGAGGCGGTGCAGCGCGAAGGCGGTGCCGCGTTCGCGCCACGGCTGGGCGTGTATGGCGCGCTGGCCGGCAACCAGCTCTACCAGCTGGGCTTTGATGCCAACCGTGACCGGCCACGGCTGCGCACGCACGATGCGCAGGGCCATCGCATCGACACGGTGGAGTTCCACCCGGCGTACCACCAGCTGATGCACGCCGCCAAGCAGCATGGCGTGGCCGGACTGTCATGGCACGAGCCGCAGCCCGGCGCGCACGTCGCGCGGGCGGCGTTGAGCTACCTGCACCACCAGGCCGAAGCGGGCACCAGCTGCCCGCTCACCATGACCCACGCCGCGGTGGCAGTGCTGCAGTCGCAGCCGCACCTGGCCGAGTGGGCGCGCAAGGCGGCCTCACCGGTCTACGACGCGCGCGACGTCCCGGTGGCCGACAAGGCCGGCATCACCCTGGGCATGGGCATGACCGAGAAACAGGGCGGCTCGGACGTGCGCGCCAACAGCACGCGCGCCGAGCCCATCGACGGTGAGCGCTACCGCCTGGTCGGCCACAAGTGGTTCTTCTCGGCGCCGATGTCCGATGGCTTCCTGGTGCTGGCGCAGGCGCCGGGTGGGCTGACCTGCCTGCTGATGCCGCGGCGGCTGGCCGATGGTGATCGCAACGCCTTCCACCTGATGCGCCTGAAGGACAAGCTGGGTGACTGGTCCAATGCGTCCAGCGAGGTGGAGTTCTGTGGCGCGCAGGCCTGGCGCGTGGGCGAGGAGGGCAGGGGCGTGGCCACCATCATCGGCATGGTGATGATGACCCGGCTGGACTGCATGCTGGGCGCAGCCGCGGAAATGCGCATGGCGCTGGCGCAGGCCCTGCACCATGCACGCCACCGGCGCACGTTCGGCAAGCCGCTGGTGGAGCACGCGTTGATGGGCAACGTACTGGCCGACCTGGCGCTGGAATCGGAGGCGGCCACGGTGCTGGCGATGCGTATCGCACGCGCGGTGGATCGTGCCGGCAGCGATCCGCAGGAGGCCGCGCTGGCCCGGTTGGGCACGGCGCTGGGCAAATACTGGGTGTGCAAGCGCGCGGCTGCGTTCGTCAACGAGGCGCAGGAATGCCTGGGCGGTGCCGGCTATGTGGAAGAGTCGATGCTGCCGCGGCTGTACCGGCAGGCGCCGCTGAATTCGATCTGGGAAGGCAGCGGCAACGTGCAGTGCCTGGACGTGCTGCGCGCGCTGGGGCGCGAGCCGGATGCGATGCGGGCGCTGCGCGCGGAGCTGGAAGCGGTGGCCGATCGCGACACAGGTTATGCGGCCGCGCTGCAGCGCTGGGCGTCGGCACCGGCGCCGGATGAATCGCAGGCGCGGCTGTTCTGCGAGCGCACGGTGCTGCTGCTGCAGGCGGCGCTGCTGCTGCGGGCGCGTAGCCCGATGGCCGGGGTGTTCGTGCGCAGCCGGCTGCAGGGCGAGCATGGGTTGGTGTTCGGGACGCTGCCGGGCGGGGTGGATGTGGGCGCGATGATGGCGCGGGCATTGCCGCAGTAGGTGGCCAACGGCGGAGCCCCTCGCGGTGGACGTGCGGGAGTTTCCATCGTGAGCGGGCCGCGCGGGTGGGTTGCGCAGGGGACGCCGTGAATACGTCCTTGTAGGCTCGAGCGCGCCATCCATGGCGCTTACGCCCCTGCGCAACCCACCCGCGCGGCCCCGGACGGTTTCCGGGCGCGTCCACCACGGAATCGACTGAAAAGCAGAAAGCAGAAAAGCCGCGGCAGTGCCGCGGCTTTTCCTGTAGAGCCGAGCCCATGCTCGGCTGGCGGTAGCGCCCGGTAGCGCCGGGCCATGCCCGGCGAGCGTTGCGGCACGTCAGTGCTTGGCTTCTTCCTTGGCGGCGTTGGCGCGCGCGTCGGCGGCGACGTCGCTGGCCTTGTCGGCGACCTTCTGCGCGGCCGTGGCGGTGGCATCGCTGGCGTGGGCGGCGGCATCGGTGGCGGCGGCCTTGGCCTGGTCGGCAGCGTTGGCGGTGGCGTCGGCGGCATTGTCCAGCGCCTGCTGGGTGTCGGCGGCGGCGTGCTCGGACGCCTCGGCCGTCTTGTCGGCGGCGTCGCGGGTTGCGGCGGCGGCCTTGTCCACGGCTTCGCGTGCGGCGGCGCCGGCGCTGTCGGCAGCCTGTGCGGCGTCCTGCCTGGCCTGCTCGGCCTCGGGGCCCTTGCAGGCGGCCAGTGCCAGCAGCAGGGAGGCGGCCAGCAGGGTGGTGGTCAGCGGACGGGTCTTCATGGCGGGCTCCAGTGCTGCAATGGATGGGGACGCCAGCCTATTCATGCCTTCGTGAAGGCCCGGTGGTGGTGCGTGCAGCAGTGCAGCAGGCAAAGAAAAAGCCGCTGGCGAACCAGCGGCTTTTCCAGAACAGCGTGAAGAAAGAAGTTATTACTTCTTGGCTTCTTCAGCAGCGTCCTTGGCCTGCTCGGCGGTGCCTTCGGCAGCCTTGGCAGCGTCGGCAGCAGCGCCGGCAGCAGCGTCGGTGGCAGCAGCGCCAGCCTGGGCAGCAGCGTCGGTCGAAGCGTCGGCAGCGGTGGCGGCGGTGTCAGCGGCCTGCTGGGCAGCGTCGGCGGTCTGGGCGCCAGCAGCGGCGGCCTGGTCGGCAGCAGCCTGGGCTTCGGTGGCGGCTTCGTTGGCCGAAGCAGCGGCGTCCTGGGCAGCTTCCTGCTTCGAGCAGGCGGCCAGGGCCAGGGCCAGGGACATAGCGACCAGCAGCTTGTTGATGCTCATTGTGTGAATCCTCGTCGTTGAATTAGGCAACGCGCAACTGCGCGCCGACAACATGATGACAAGCCACGTTTGGCTGTCAAGCGATCCCGCATTCATTTTTGCGAAATCAGCGTTAATTCCTTTCAGATCAATTCGATGGCGATAGCCGTTGCTTCGCCGCCACCGATGCAGAGCGTGGCAATGCCGCGCTTGCCGCCGTGCGTGCGCAAGGCGTTGACCAGGGTCACCACCAGACGCGCACCGGAGGCACCGATCGGATGGCCCAGTGCGCAGGCACCGCCATTCACGTTGATCTTCGCATGCGGGATGCCCAGTTCACGCATCGGCGCCATGGCGACAACGGCGAAGGCTTCGTTGATCTCGAACAGGTCCACCTGGTCGAGCGTCCAGCCGGTCTTCTGCAGCAGGGTGTGGATCGCGCCGATCGGGGCGGTGGTGAACCACTCCGGCTCCTGCGAATGGGTGGCATGGCCGACGATGCGCGCCAGCGGGGTGATGCCGCGCGCAGCGGCGTCTTCCTCGGCCAGCAGGACCACGGCGGCGGCGCCGTCGGAAATGCTGGAGGAGCTGGCGGCGGTGACGCTGCCGTCCTTCTTGAATGCGGGGCGCAGGGTCGGGATCTTGGCGATGTCCGAACGGCCCGGCTGCTCGTCGGTGGCGAACTCGACCTCACCCTTGCGGGTGGCGACCTTCACCGCGACGATCTCGCCGGCGAAGGCACCGTTGGCCTGCGCGGCCTGGGCACGGCGCACCGATTCGATGGCGTAGGCGTCCTGTTCCTCGCGGGTGAACTGGTACTTGTCCACCGCGCATTCGGCGAACTCACCCATGGCCTTGCCGTCGTACGCGTTGACCAGGCCATCGTGGGCCATGTGGTCCACCGCCTGGAAGTTGCCGAAGCGGTTGCCGGTGCGTGAATTGGGCAGCATGTGCGGGGCGTTGGACATCGACTCCATGCCGCCGGCCACCACCACCTTGGCCGAGCCGGCCTTGATCAGGTCATGGCCGAGCATGATGGTCTTCATGCCCGAGCCGCACACCTTGTTCAGCGTGGTGGCACCGGCCGACAGCGGGATGCCGGCAGCGATGGCGGCCTGGCGGGCCGGCGCCTGGCCGAGGTTGGCCGGCAGCACGCAGCCCATCAGGACTTCGGAAACGTCGCTGGCCGGAACCCCGGACTGCTCAAGGGCGGCGGCGATGGCAGCCGCGCCGAGGGTCGGGGTGGGCACGCCGTTGAACTGGCCGAGGAAGGAGCCGATGGCGGTGCGCTTGGCGGCGGCGATGACGATGTTGGACATGGCAATCTCGTTGATGCGTGAGCAATGTTCGGAAAGGAGACGGCGGCTGTTGGATGCAGCGCTGTTTCCCGGCAGACTGCGTGGGGGTCGGCCCAAGTATAGAGGGTCGGCGATGGCTGCCGCTGGGCAGCCCTTGATGCCTGCAGGGACGGTAGCAGGCCAACGTTCATGGGATGGAATCGATGGAACGCACGACGATGGCAAGGTCGATCCTGGGGTCGGCACTGGTGGTGGCGTTGACGGCATGTGGCGGCGGAGGTGGCGGCGGCAACGTGCGCGTCGATCCTCCACCGACCACGCCCCCCACCACGCCACCGCCGACGACACCGCCACCGGCCACGCCGGCCGAACCGGCCATCAACGCGCACCTGTCCATCACCCAGGCGGACGCGGCCCGCAGCGCGGGGCTGGACGGCAGCGGCGTGCGCATCGGCATCGTCGATTCGGGCGTGCAGCGCAACCATCCCACCCTGAGCGGACGGGTGCTGGCCAACTACAGCTACGTCGATCCGCGCAGCAACAACCTCAACAACGATGACGTGGTCGGCCACGGTACGGCGGTTGCCGAGCTGGCGGCGGGCAAGGCGTTCGGTTCGTGGCCCGGTGGCATCGCGCCGAATGCGCAGATCGTCTCGGCCCGGATCATTTCCGACACGCGTCCCAGCGACGATGGCACGGGCAATGGCAACGAGGTCGATGGTGCGCTTGGACTGGCCGGGGTCCACCAGGACCTGATCAACCAGGGCGTGAAGGTCATGAACAACTCGTGGGGCGGGTTGTACTGGACCAACGCCGCCGCCACCGCCCCCATCGCCGCCGAGTACCGTCCCTTCATCATCAACAACAACGGCCTGGTGGTGTTTGCCACCGGCAATGAAGCCAAGGCCGATCCGTCCGACATGGCGGCGCTGCCCAGCCAGGCGGGCCCGGGCAACTCGCGCCCGGCGGCCGACCTGGAGCGCGGCTGGCTGGCGGTGACCGCCGTCGATTCCACCGATCCCAGCAAGCGCGCCAGCTATGCCAATGCCTGCGGCGTGGCCGCCAGCTACTGCCTGGCCGCACCGGGCGCGGCGATCTTCGTCAATCCGGAGTACCCGACCGGCTCCGCGCTGCTGTGGAACTACGGCACTTCGTTCGCCGCGCCGCTGGTATCCGGTGCGGCGGCGCTGGTGTGGCAGAAATACCCGTACTTCAGCAACGACCTGGTGCGGCAGACCCTGCTGGGCACCGCCACCGACCTCGGTGCGCCCGGCGTGGACAGCGTCTTCGGCTATGGCCTGCTGAACATCGCCAAGGCCATCAACGGCCCGGCGAAGTTCGACTGGGGCAATGCCACGGTCAACGTCTCGCAGACCGGCCTTGATTCGGTCTGGAGCAACGACATCAGCGGCAGCGGCGGGCTGGTCAAGCAGGGCGTTGGCGCGCTGGGCCTGTCGGGCACCAATACCTACACCGGCGATACCCGCATCGAGCAGGGCACGCTGGCGCTGCGCGACGGTGCGTCGATCACCTCCAACGTGGTCGTGGTGCCGCAGGCCGGTGTTCCCGAGGCCGCCGCGCTGCAGTTCATGACCGGCACCAGCCGGATCAAGGGCAACGTCGACAACGGCGCCACCGTCATCCTGCGCAACGCCAACACCACGGCCACCATCGAGGGCAACTACCTGCACCGCGCGGGCGCGCGGCTGAGCATCTCGCTGGGTTCCAACCCGCTGGAGATCACCGGCACGGCCACCCTGCAGGGCGGTGACGTACACGTGGCCAGCATCATCAGCGGCTACGTGGCCGCCGATGGCCGCACCCAGACCGTGCTGCATGCCGGCCAGGGTGTCACCGGCAGGTTCGACGGGGTCAGCAACAGCCTGCCGCAGGGCACGCTGCTGCAGAGCTCGCTGAATTACGGCAGCGACAACGTGGTGCTGGTCACCGACCGCATCAACGTGACCCAGGCCGCCAGCCTGGCGCGCGCGTCGGATGCGGGGCTGGCGTCGGCACTGCGCGTGGAGTCGGCGTTCGAACGCCTCGATCTCGGCGCCGGCTCGTCCTCCTTCGCCGACGGGGCCGCCGCGCTGCAGCGCGTGGACGGCAACCAGGCCCTGCAGGCCAGCCTGGACAGCCTGTCGGGCAAGGCGCATGCGCTGGCCGCGGCGGCCACCTTCGACAGCATCGACCTGGGCCGTCGCGCGTTGTCAGCCCGCTTCGGCCAGGTGCAGGCCGCGCCGCGGCTGGGCGGTGCGTGGCAGAACGCGCTGGGCGATGCCGGCCAGGGCAGCTTCTCGGCCAGCGGCACCGACACCCGTGGCTGGATGATGGGCCAGGATGTGGCGATGGGCGGCAACGGCGTGCTGGGCTTTGCCTTCGGCGAACTGCGCAGCTACAGCAACAGCAGCTGGGGCAGTGATCGCGGGCGTGACCGGCAATCGCAGGCGCAGCTCTACGCCGGCTGGAGCAGCGGCGGCGCCTACGCACTGGGGCAGGTCGGCGCCGGCCAGTTCACCCGCCAGATCGACCGCCAGCTGCTGCTGGGGGCCGGCCAGTACGGCGTCAATGCGCGCTATGGCGGCAGCTTCAGCATGGCCAGCGTGGAGACCGGTTACCGCTTCGGCTCGGCCCGCGCCGCGCTGACACCCTACGTGGGCGCCGACTACGCGCGCGTGGACAACGATCGTTTCAGCGAACAGGGCGGGCTGGGCTTCGGCCTGCGCACGCAGGGCGGTATCAGCAGCCGCAGCCAGGCACTGGCCGGCGTGCGTGCCGAACGGCAATGGCGTGGCTGGTCGCTGCGCGGTTATGCCGAGTGGCAGCAGCTGCTGTCCAGCCAGGGCCTGGATGCGGACGCGAGCTTCGTCGGCGTCGATGCATGGGCACCGATGGCCGGCCTGCAGCCCACCCGTTCCGGTGGCCTGTTCGGCGTGTCGGTGGAATCGTGGTTGAGCCGCAACACGCGGCTGGCGTTCGGCTACGACCAGCGCTTCGGTCCGCGCGGCGATCTGCGCCAGGTGGCGCTGCGCTATAGCGCCGCTTTCTGATCAGGAAATGCAGGTAGTGCCGGCCGCTGGCCGGCATTCCCTGTTCCTGTCACCGGGCGTATCAGCCGCCGCGCAGGTTGCCCAGGCGCGGAGTGCTGCGGCCCAGCGGCATCTTCAGCTTGCCGATCGACAGGATGCGCGCTTCGGCGATGCGGTCGGCGGCGCGCTGCGGTGCGATGTTCTCGCGCTGCGACAGTTCGAAGATGCGGGTGAGGTTGTGGTAGATGCTGCGGATCAGGCGCATCGCGCGTTCGCGGTTGTAGCCGTCGATCTCCAGCGAAACGTTCATCACGCCGCCGGCATTGACCGCATAGTCCGGCGCGTAGAGGATGCCGCGCGCATGCAGTTCATCGCCGATCTCCAGGCTGGAGAGCTGGTTGTTGGCGGTGCCGCAGATGATCTTGGCCTTGATGCGCGGCAGGGTGTCGGCGTTGATGGCGCTTTCCAGCGCGCACGGTGCGAACACGTCGGCGTTGACCTCGTGGATCTCGTCCGGCTTGACCGCCTCGGCGCCGAAATCGCTGACCGCGCGATCGACCAGGCTGCTGTCCAGGTCGGTCACATACAGCTTGGCACCGCGGTCGCGCAGCAGCTTCACCAGTTCCATGCCGATGTGGCCCAGGCCCTGCACGGCAATGCTGGTCTTGCCCACTTCCTCGTGGCCGAACTTGAAGCGCAGTGACGCCATCAGCGCCTGCAGCGCGCCATAGGCGGTGAACGGGGCGGGGTCGCCCGAGCCACCGTGGACCTGGTGCACGCCGGTCACGAACTGGCTTTCCAGGTAGATGTTTTCCATGTCATTGACGTCGGTGCCAACGTCCTCGGCGGTGATGTAGCGACCGCCCAGCGAATCGACGTAGCGGCCGAAGGCGCGGAACAGCACCTCGGTCTTGTCCACCTTCGGATCACCGATGATGACGGCCTTGCCGCCACCGACGTTGAGGCCGGCCAGTGCATTCTTGTAGGTCATCGTCCGGCTCAGCCGCAGCACGTCGGCCAGCGCCTCGTCGGTGCTGGCGTAGGGGCGCATGCGCACGCCGCCCAGGGCCGGGCCCAGGGTGGTGTTGTGGATGGCGATGATCGCCTTCAGGCCGGCATCCTGGTTGTGGCAGAACACAACCTGTTCGTGGCCGGTGGTGGCGAGGGTTTCGAATAGCATGGCGTCTCCGATGGCGCGATCAGCGGCGAACTGCAGCGAACTGCCAATGAACGGTAGGGTCCCAAAACAAAAAAAGCGACGTCGTCATGGCTGGGGGACGGGTCGCGCGGCGCCATTCTAGTCCATTCCCCCGGCATCTGCCGTGCAGATCCGAGCGGTCCGGGTTAAAGAAGATGAAAGTGCGGCCGATGCAGCGTCGACGGCAGGTGGCCGATGTGAAGAACGCGCAGGGGCAGTCAGTGGCAGCAGCAGTGCAACGACAGGGCCGACCCGGATGAGGCCGGCCTGGTGGCAAACGCTGGTGGAATGGGTGTCCCGGCGGGCTGGCACGGACCCGGTGCGGCTGGCCACGGCACCGCGGCAGGCCGTGGCCGCCGCTGCGGCAAGCCTGCAGGGCGAGGCGCTGCAGCCGGCGGAGATTGCCGCCCACCTGCAGCGCGGCCTGCATGCGCTGGCGCTGTACCCGCACCTGGTGGGCGAGCTGCCTGAAGGGCAGCCCTCGGCACTGGCCGATGCGGTGGACCGCGCCCTGCAGGACCGCGACTGGGCGACCCGGCAGCTGCCGCGGCGCCCGCAGCTGTTGCCGCAGCTGATCCAGACCGTCAACGACGAGGTAGCCTCGGCCCGGGTGATGGCGGCGATCATCGGCCAGGACCCGGTGCTGACCGGCAACCTGCTGCGCATCGCCAACAGCCCGGCCTACAAAGTGCACGAACGGCCGGTGGACAGCCTGCAGCGGGCGGTGACCCTGGTCGGCACCGAGGGCGTGCGGCAGATCATCAGTGCCGTGCTGGTGCAGCCGGTCATGCAGGTGCAGTGCGAGGTGTTCCCGCAGTTCAGCGCGATCATCTGGGAGCACGCGCTGCTGGCCTCGCGCGCGGCCGCCGACCATGCGCGCACGGTCACCTTCGGCGATGCCTTCGCCGCGCAGTGGCTGGGCCTGGTGCAGGGCCTGGGCGCGGCCCTGGTGATGCGCCAGCTGCTGCAGGAAGCGCAGGCACGTGGCGAGACGGTTGCACCGGAGGTGGTGCTGGACCTGCTGCAGCGCTGGTCGCTGCCGCTGGCCCAGCGCGTGGCCGCGGCCTGGGACCTGCCCGAACCGGTGCACCAGGCGCTGGCGGCCGATGCCCAGGGCCCGCTGGCCGACAGCCTGCGCCTGGGCAGCGCGGCGGCTGCCGCCAGCCTGCTGTGCCGGCACGGCCACGGCCCCCAGGCGCGCATGCTGGCGCTGCTGGAGCAGCTGCCCTCCGCACCGCCGCACGCCCTGCGCTGGATCTGGCGGCGCCTGCACGGGCGCAACGTGGAAACCCTCGACGAGGCCATGCATGACGCGCACGGCGAGGCCGGGGCATGAGCGCTATAGCTGCGATTCCACCGGCAACCAGCTGATCACGCGGGCGGTCAGGCGCGCGCCCACAGTGCTGCCGGGCTCGCGGCCCACCCAGTGCGGCGGTGGCTGCCGCTCCAGCCAGCGCAGGTCATCGTCCGGCCCGAGCGCCAGCCACCAGCTGTGCAGCGGGTCGGCCAGGCGCAGGTATTCCTCGCGCAGCCGCGCACCCAGCACCGGGTCATCGAACAGCACGCCCATTTCGGTGTTGAGGTAGGCCGAACGAGGGTCGAGGTTGAATGAACCGACGAAGCCGCGGCGGTCGTCGATGACGAAGGCCTTGGTGTGCAGGCTCGCACCACTGCTGCCGAACAGGCTGGATTCGCCCGGCTCGCCGTGCGCCTTCAGTTCGTACAGCTGCACGCCGGCCTTCAGCAGCGGTGCCCGATAGCCCATGTAGCCGCCGTGTACCGCCGCCACGTCGGTGGCGGCCAGCGAATTGGTCACCACGCCCACCTGGGCACCGCGCGCGGCCATCGCCGACAGGCCCTGCAGGCCATCGCGACCGGGCACGAAGTAAGGCGACACCAGCAGCGCGGTATGGCGGGTGGACTGCAGCTCCTCGACCAGCGCGCTGACCAGCCAGCCATCGCGCGCATCGTCGCGATGCTTCATCGGCGGGTCGGACAGGATGCGCACGCTCGCGCTCCAGTGCAGCGGGTCCGGGCCCGGCTGGCGCAGCGCGCGCGACGCCTCGACCCGTTGCAGGTAGGGTTGCGCCCGGGCGTGCAGTGCATCGCGGTCGGACTGGCGCAGCAGGGCGCGCAGCTGCGCATCGGTGTAGCTGGCCAGTGCGCCGATGGGAATGGCCGCCGCGCTGTTCCAGTAGTCGTCGAAGATGCGGTTGGCCTGTTCCACCGCAGGCCCGGCCACCACCAGGTCCAGGTCCTGGAAGTTGACGTCGTTGCGCGCGCTGAAATACTCCTCGCCGATGTTGCGGCCGCCGACGATCGCCACGCGGCCATCGGCGATCCAGCTCTTGTTGTGCATGCGGTGGTTGACGCTGAAGGCGCGCTGGATCATTTCCAGCGTCCGCGCGATGCCGCTGCGGTTGCGGAACGGGTTGTACAGGCGGATCTCGATGTTGGGGTGCGCATCGAGCGCCATCATCAGCGCGTCCTTGTCCTTGGCATTCATGTCATCCAGCAGGATGCGCACGCGCACGCCGCGTTCGGCCGCGTCGTACAGCGCCTTGGCCATCAGATGGCCCACCAGGTCGTCGTGCCAGATGTAGTACTGCAGGTCCAGGCTGCGCCCGGCCTGTTCGGTGATCTTCGCGCGCGCGGCGAATGCATCCATGCCATCGCTGAGGAACGCCACGCCCGATTGCCCGGGCCGCGCGTCCTGTTCGGGCACCAGCTGGCGATCGATGGCGGTCTGCGCCGGTTGCAGCGGCAGCACGTGCGAGACAGGCCCCCGCGCCTGCGGCGTCAGGTGGTCGGCCAGCAGCAGGCCGGACAACACCAGCACCAGCAGGGCGGCGATGATGAGTGCGACGACACGCAGCACGCGTCGCCAGGGCGGCAGGAACGGGCTCATGCCATCGATGGTAGATCCACGCCCTGCGTGGATGCCACCACCGCGAGAATCAGAACCGCTCGTCGCTGCCCAGGTAACGCCACTGCGTCGGCGGCAGCGGCCCCAGGGCCACGCGGCCGATACGCAGGCGGCGAACCGCGGCAACCTGCAGGCCGGCGTTGCCGACCGCCGTCCGCAGGCCCTTGGCGGTCAGGCCCTTGCCGGCAAAACGCAGGCGCTGCTCGTTCTGCCAGCTGACCTTGGCGCCGCCGGATTCGTGCTGCAGCCGGGCCATCAGCCAAGGGCCGCGCTCCGGGCCACCGTCGGCCACTTCCACCAGGTACTCCTGCTCGGTGCGGCCCAGGTTGCGCTGCAGGTGGGCGAGGGTGGCCGGGTCCTGGCTGACCACCACCAGGCCACTGTCGGCGGCCGGCAGCGATGCCGCCAGCTGCAGCCCGTGGAAATGACGCTGCAGCGGGCGGATGTCGCTGGCATCGAGCTCGCTGCGGGTGGCGCTGCTGACCAGCGCGCACAGCGTCTCGGCGGCGACGCCGGCCGGCTTGTGCAGCAGCATGGTGACCCGCTCGGCCTTGCTGTCTTCGGCCTGTTCGGCCATCACGATCACGGCGCTCTCATCGACCGGGCGCTGCGGCTGCTCCACCACCTCGCCGTTGACCGTCACCCAGCCACCTTCGATGTAGCGGCGCGCTTCGCCGCGCGGGATCCCCAGCAGGGCGGACAGGCGTTTGTCGAGGCGGGTCGGTTCCATGGCGGGCAGGTCGGTCAGGGGGCGCGCAGTGTAGCTGCTGCGGCCGGTCAGCGCTGGCTGCGGTTGGCCAGCTCGGTCAGGTACAGGCGGGTATCGAACTCCAGCTGCAGGTAGTCCGGCTCCATGTGCTGGCACAGCTGGTAGAAGGCCTTGTTGTGGTCGGCTTCCTTCAGGTGGGCCAGTTCATGCACCACGATCATGCGCAGGAAGGCCGCCGGCGCCTGGCGGAACACGGTGGCGATGCGGATCTCGCGACTGGCCTTGAGGCGGCTGCCATGCACGCGGGAGATGGCGGTATGGGTGCCCAGCGCATGCTTGATGACCTCCAGCGTGTTGTCGTAGCAGACCTTGTTGAGCGGTACCGATTTGCGCAGGTAACGGTCCTTCAGGTCCTGGGTGTAGTCGTACAGCTGGCGGTCGCTGCGCACCTCGTGCGGGTCGGGGTAGCGCTGCTGCAGCCAGGGGCCGAGCTTGCCCTGGGCCAGCAGTTCGCTGACCTGGGCGACCAGGGGTTCGGGATAGCCGGTGAGGTACTTCAGGACTGCCATGCAGGGGCGGCGGGGCGTCGGTAGAATTGGGCATCCAAGATTACACGCGGTACGCAACGACCATGGCAAAGCCCAACGCGCTGCAGGAACAATTGCTCAAGGCCGGCCTGGCCAAGAAGTCGCAGGCCAGCGCCGCCGCGAGCGCGCAGGCCAAGGCCCGCCAGGGCAAGGCCGAATCGACCTCGGCCGAGGTCCAGCGGGAAGCTGAACGCGCCCGCGCCGAGAAGGTCGAGCGCGACCGCGCGCTGGCCGCCGAGCGCAACGCCCAGGCCAAGCTGGCTGAACAGAAGGCGCAGGCGAAGCAGATCATCACGGCCCATGCCGTGCCCCACAAGGGCGACGACGAATACCGCTTCAGCGACGGCGGAGCGATCCGCACCCTGCTGATCGACCCCAAGCTGCGCAAGGCGCTGTCGGTGGGCGTGCTGGTCATCGTTGCCCAGGGCGAGGGCTACGCGCTGCTGCCGCGTGCCGCCGCCGAGAAGGTGCGCGAGCGTGCCCCGGAGGCGATCATCGTCGACCACGGCCAGCCGGGCTCGACCGCGGAGATTTCCACCGGCAACGCCGAGGACGACGCCTACTACGCCCAGTTCCAGGTGCCGGACGACCTGGTCTGGTAAGGCGCGGCTGAACCAACGGATACGACCGCCGGGCACGGCCCGGCGCGATCGTTTGCGGCGGGGTGGATCGTCCCCATATCAGGCGACACACCTGCGGAGGATGGCCATGGCCACCGGTTGGGCGGGAGACGGCGCGGTCCAGGACCAGATCGACGCCACCGTCGACGATGCGATTGCCCGCGCGCGGCGCCAGCTGCGCGAAGGCCCGGGTCTTGAACACTGCGAGGAATGCGACGCGCCGATTCCGTTGGCGCGGCGCCAGGCTGTGCCCGGGGTACGGCTGTGCGTGGCCTGCCAGCAGGCGCTGGACGACGAGGAGCAGGCGCATGCCGGCTACAACCGGCGTGGCAGCAAGGACAGCCAGTTGAGGTAGGGGGTTCTATTGCAGGGCTGCGCCCTGCACCTGCCGAAGCCAGAGCCAGAGCAACGTCAAAAGCCTGCATTCCGTGGGATGGCGGGGCACTGTGGGTTTGCGGGGACGCCGTAAACCCATCCATGGGGGCTTGGTCGCCGCATCCATGCGGCTCACACCCCGCAAACCCACAGTGCCCCGCCTCTGACAGATCCCTGCGATCTGTTGGTGGGTGCCGACCGTTGGTCGGCACAATTGTCAGATATCGAATGAATTCATCCACGCATGGCGTGGATCTACTGGGACGGCGTTCTGCTTTGGTGGGTGCCGACCGTTGGTCGGCACATCTGTCGGATATCGAGTGAATTCATCCACGCATGGCGTGGATCTACTGCCACAGGCTGTTGGTAGGTGTCGACCTTGGTCGACACATCTGTCAGACATCGATATCCGACCCCGTGCCGACCAACGGTCGGCACCCACCATCAGCAGCAGGTTCCAACAGATTGCGAAAATCTGTCGAAGGCGGGGTGGGTCCGGTTGAGGGGGTGTGAGCGCCATGGATGGCGCGACCAAGCCCCCATGGATGGGTTCACGGCGTCCCCCTCAACCGGACCCACCCCGCCATCCCACGGAATGCCAGCTCTTGACGTTGACGTTGACGTTGACGTTGCTTCGGCAGGTGCAGGGCGCAGCCCTGCAAAAACCCTCAACCCCTCAGCCGTCGCCCTGGATGCCACCCGGGGCCTGCGAGGGATCCCGCCAGCGCCGCACCGTGCGCTGGAAGAACAGGTTGTTCGGCAACTGCAGCACCGTGCCCTCGTGGCCGTTGCCCGTTTCCTGCAGCGTCGTGTAGATCAGGTTCACGTCGATCACCCGGCCCTTCAGCCCCGGCTTCTCGCCGTTCTCCAGCACCTCGATGTAGTCATGCAGGCGGAACGGACGGGTGGTGAAGATCAGCAGCGTGCAGAAAATGTTCGACAGCACGCTCCACGCCGCGAAGAACGCCACCGCGCCCACGGCGGCAAAACCGGTGAAGGCCGTCCACAGCACCGATGGCTTCGCGCCCAGCAGGCTGAGGATGTACAGCAGCGCACTGAAATAGACCACGAAACTGGTGATCCGGCGCGCGCCCATCGCCATCTCCGGCGGCAGCGTGTAGTGCTCGGCGAAACGGCGGATCAGGCGGCGGGCCAGTACCCGCAGCAGCCAGGCAACCACCAGCACCAGCACGATCTGCAGGGCGATGCCGATGTAGTTCAGCCACGGATGGCTCCAGGCGGGCAGGTGATCCTTCAGCGACAACATCATGGGGCGACAACACGTGGCGATAACGGCCCTTGATGTTACCCGGCGCGTGCCGGGGTCTCGACCGATCCTGGCCAGGCCACGCAGACCACCGCCTGCCGATGCTGATGCAGGCAGGCCTGGCTGCTGTCCGCGCGAAGCTGCAGCGACAGGTCCAGGGCCTGCAGCACGACGCAGGCGACGATCACCAGCAGGGCGGCGCAGGAGGAGCTGGACATGGCGGGACTCCGGGGATTTTCACCAAGGACCCTGCATGGATGCAGCCAGCATCGAAAAGGTTGCAATGCCGCCGCCTTCAATCGGCCTTAAACCTTTTCCAGCGTCGCCGCATCCAAGCGATATGCTCGACACCACCATGCCCGCGCTGCCTGCCACCACCGACGCCGATGCCGTCGACGAACCCGCCCTGGTGCGGGCCGCGGCGGCGGGCGACATGGGGGCCTACGAACAGCTCTACCGGCGCCATTCGCCGCGCGTGTTTGCGGTGTTGTGGCGCCTGTGCGGCGGCCAGCAGGCGCGCGCCGAGGATGCGCTGCAGGAAGCTTTCCTGCAGGCCTGGAAGGCGCTGCCGGGGTTCCGCTTCGAAAGCAGCCTGTCGACCTGGCTGCACCGGCTGGGCGTCAACGCCGCGCTGATGGAGCTGCGCGGCCGCGCAGCCGGGCCGGACCATGACAGCCTGGACGAGGTCGATGGCGGCCTGCAGGAGCTGGCCGTGCACGATCGCTGCGCCGGCACCGAGCGCGATCTGGAACGCGCGCTGGCGACGCTGCCACCACGAGCTCGTGCGGTGCTGGTGCTGCACGACATCGAAGGCTGGAAACACCAGGAAATCGCCACACAGCTGCAGATGGCCGTCGGCAGTTCCAAGGCACAGTTGCACCGCGCGCGGAGCCTGTTGCGCGCGCGTCTGGGAGACATGACATGAGTACCCACGAAACCGACCACGACCATGACCCTGCGCTGCAGGCGCGGCTGCGGGCACTGCCCGGGCAGCGCATGCCACCGGCCGATGGCTGGGCACGCCTGGCGGCGCAGTTGCCACCGCGCGAAGCGGCACCGGCAGCGCTGGAGCATCCCGGCAACGTCGTGGCCTTGCCGCGCCGTGCCCGCCCGCGCTGGTGGCTGCCGGCATGTGCTGCGCTGGCCGCCGGCCTGGCGGTGTATGCGGTGGCCCCGTGGAGGCAGGCACCCCTGCAGGCACCTGCGCCATCGATGCTGCAGCTGCAGGCTGCGGCGATGACCGAGCAGTACCAGCAGGCCGTGGCATCGCTGCCCGGTGCCCGCGCCGCGGAATGGCAGCCGGCCCTGCACGAACTGGATGAAAGTGCGGCACAGATCCGTGCCGCGCTGGCGCAGGATCCGCGCGCACCGCACCTGCTTGGACAGCTCAAGCGTACCTATACGCTGCGGCTGGAACTGACCCGGCAGGCGGCGCAGGCCGCCGCGGCCGGACTGACAACCTGAGGAGAGACCCCATGCGAACCCTTTTCCCGCTTTGCGCTGCCTTGCTGCTGCTGCCCGCCCTGGCCCTGGCCGATACACGCGTGGATGAGCGCCACACCCTGGCCAGCGGTGGCCGCATCGAGCTGAGCAACGTGGCCGGCAAGGTCACCGTGCGCGGCTGGGACCGCAACGAAGTGCAGCTGACCGGCAGCCTCGGCGATGGGCTGCAGCTGCGGCAGGAAAAGAGCGCCAACCGCGTGCGCTGGGAAGTGGAATACCCGCGGCGTCACACCAACGGCACGGCCACCCTGGTGTTGAATGTCCCGCGTGCCTCGGAACTGCTGCTGAGCACGGTCAGTGCCGACCAGGACATCAGCGGCATCGACGTGCGCCGGCTGCAGGCCGACACGGTCAGTGGCGACCTCAACGCCGCCGGGCGCAGTGGCGACAGCAAGCTCAATACGGTCAGCGGCAACGTCATCGCCAAGCTGCAGACGCCACGCCTGGACGTGAACACCGTCAGTGGCCGCATCGAGGCGGGTGGGGGCGTGTCAGGGGATATCGGCGCGCAGACGGTGTCCGGGCGGGTCGGCGTGGATGCCGGCCGCATCCAGCGCCTGGCGGTGGAGACGGTCTCCGGCGGCATCGATCTGTCCACGTCGGGCCTGGCCCCGGGCGGTCGCATCAACGTCGAGTCGGTCAGTGCTTCGGTCAACCTGCGGTTGCCGGTCAAGGTCTCGGCCCAGCTGTCGGTGAACAGCTTCGCCGGCTCGATCAACAGTGATGCCGGCACCGTGGAGCGGCCGCGCTATGGGCCGGGCAGCAGTCTCGATACGAAGCTGGGCGGCGGCGATGGTGACATCCGCATCCAGTCGCATTCGGGCAGCGTGCGGGTCAGCCTGGACCGCTGAGCGCGGCCCGGCAGGCCGCGGCGGCAGCGCCGCCGCGGTCACGGTGGGTCAGCTGGCTTTCTTCAGCGCCCAGGTGGTGCCAAGCACTTCGATCTTGCCACCGCTCTTGCGGAACGCGGCCAGATCGGACGCAATCGAATCGCTGCTGACCGTGGTGCTGGCGGCCGCGCCCTTGCGTTCGCTGCGGATGCTGTTGGTAGCCTTCGCGGGGGTCTTTGCCTTGCGGGGCATGGTTGCTCCTGTCAGGTGGAAGGGGAGGAAAGCGACCAGGCATCAGCCTGGCGCAGGTAATCCTGCCGCTCGCGGCGGCAGTCGTCGCCACCCATCGAAAACTGGCGGCAGATCGCCGGGCGCTGCGAATAGATCGTGCAGCGCAGGTGATAGGGATCGATCGCCGCACACCAGCCCTCGTCATTGCGCGCCATCACGGCACGGCCGTGCCTGTCGCGCGAGGTATACTGGCGGGGCACGTCGTCGCCGGCCTGCAGCAGCACGGGCAACCGGCAACAGACCGCGTCACAACGGCGGCAGTCGATGGGTGCAGGTGCTTCTTCAGGTTGTGCGGCCACAGGGGCCAGGCGGGTGCCCAAAGCGGGTCTCGATGGCGGCTCGGGTAGTACGCGGACCATGAACGAGCCAGAAGGCATGGCCGCAAGGCCCGTCAAGCGGGCCGGGCCCTACCCGGGTACACACACCGGCGCAGCCGGCGGAAGGTAGAGCCCTATCAAGCCTACCGAGGGTAGCAAACTCCGCGTAACGTTTTGTTAATCCCGGCTGGCTGCCGCGAGTGCCAGGCCCTGGACCACGCCCAGCGAGGGCTCGCCATGGACCATGCGGGCGCCCGGGAAGGCCTCGGCCGCCGCCTGCCGCAGGTAGCCGGCGCGGGACATGCCGCCGGTCAGGAACACCGCATCCGGGTCGCCGCCGATATCGCTGCGGACCTGGGCCAGCAGCTCGCGGATCTGGGCCAGGTAGCCCGAGGCGGCTGTGGCCAGGCCTTCGGTGCTGCTGTCGGCATGCAGGTCGCGGGCGATGTAATCCAGGGTGCTGCGGTGGCTGGGGCTGCTGCTCAGGGCGATCTTGGCGCGTTCGACGTCGCGGTACAGGCGTGCGGTGTTGCCGGTGTCCTGCAGCGCCTGCAGGCGCGAACCCCACGGATCATCCACGTGGTCGTACTTGTGCTGGCGGAAGTCGCGCTGGCGGGTCATGTCCTGCACCGTGGCCGCTTCCACGTAGTGGTGGGCGGGCACGCGGGTGACGCCGCGGCCGAACAGCGGCATGTAGCTGGACAGGCTCAGCGACAGATCGATATCGGTACCGCCGCGGGCGATACCCCAGGCGCGGTGGATGCGCGGGGCGGCATCGCCACCCACTTCAGCGTGGGCGATGTCGGTGGTACCGCCGCCGATGTCGACGATGACGGCCTGGTGCCGCTCGCGGCTTTCGGCGTGGTAATGCATGGCCGCCGCCGCCGGTTCTTCGAGGAAGTCGATCTGGTCGAAGCCGGCCTGGGTGGCGGCCTCGCGCAGGATGTCCAGCGCCTGGTCGTTGCCGGCGGCGCCGATCGAGCTGCGGAACTGCACCGGGCGGCCGAGCAGGGCCGCGCGCAGCGGCTGGCCGAGCTGGGCACTGGCGGTCAGGCGGATGTGCTCGAGGATGTGCGCGGCGATGCCGGTGATGGTCTGCCGCGCGCGCGGGTGCAGGTTGTAGCCGAGCATCGACTTCGGGCTCTGCACGAGGTTGCCTTCGTGCTCCTCGAAATAGGCTTCCAGGGCGTCATCGCCGTAGATGGCGTTCTGCAGCAGGTCGCTGGCGCTGCGTTCCTTGCCGGCGCGGGCTTCCATCCATTCGCGGCGCAGGGCGCGCAGGGCTTCGCGGCGCAGTGCCTGCGGGGTGCGTTCCTGGCCGGCGGCGCGCGCGGCACGGGCGGCGCTGTCGATCATCTGCTGCAGTTCGTGTTCCTGGCCGGCGTCGAGCTGGAAGTCGTCCGGGTCGGGCACCACGCCGGGGAAATACACGCTGGTACGGAACTGCTCTGCGTCACCGAAGCGGATCGGCAGCAGCTGTCCATCACGGACGATGGCGGCGGCGGAGTTGCTGGTACCGAAGTCGATGCCAAGGCGCATGGGGAGGTCCGGGGGCGGGCGGGGGCCGCGCACTCTGCTGCAGATCGGGTCTTCCTGCAAGTTCCCCCTCTGCTTCGGATGGGTTCAGCGCCTCCCTGGATCGCTCGGGCGGCGCGGGGAGGGGCGGACGGGACACGCGGTAAATACGTCCATGTAGCTCGTAGGCGCCTTGCTCGTGTGCGCTGTCCTGCGCACACGGCAAGACCGGGGTTGGGCGTCCTGCCCAACCCGCCCGAGGCATGCCTCGGGCCCATGGCGCCTACGGTCCCGTCCGCCCCTCCCCACGCCGCCATGACAGTTCCCCTGCACTGCGGCAGCAGAAAGCAAAGCAGCAGCGCAGGCTTTTGATTCTTCCGGCCGCGGGCGCGGGAAACTGTCCGGAGGCGAGGGGCCATGCGGGGCAGGACCGTTGGCGCCATGGATGGCGCCATCGAGCCCCCATGGATGGGTTTACGGCGTGTCCTGCCCCGCATGGCCCCTCGCCTCAACGCCATGACACGGGGGCGCTGCACGCGGAAAAATGGAAGCACGGACCCGCCGGTTACAATGGCGGCCGTTGATTCATTTTGAGGTACTTGCTGATGTCGTCCGCTCCCGCCTGCCCGCAGTGCACCCTGGAAAACACCTATGCCGATGGCGCGCTGTGGATCTGCGCCGACTGCGGTTTCGAGTGGACCGCCGAGGAGGGCGCCGGCGCGACCCTGGTCGTGCGTGACAGCAACGGCAACACCCTCCAGGCCGGCGACACCGTCACCGTCATCAAGGACCTGAAGGTCAAGGGCTCATCCATCCCGCTCAAGCAGGGCACGGTCATCCGCAACATCCGCCTGGTCGAGGATGACGCCGAACACATCGAAGGCAACTCGGACAAGATCAAGGGCCTGGTGCTGAAGACCTGCTTCCTCAAGAAGGCCTGAGCCGTCCTCAGCGCCGCGCCTGCTGCGTGCGCAGGCGCGACAGGCCGTCCAGCTTGGCCTGGTAGCGCTGCTGGTTGCTGTTGCCGCCCAGCGCACGTGCCCGCGTCAGCTCGCGGTCGGCACGCGCCAACTGCCCACTGAGGAAATAGGCGCGCGCCAGCCCGAAATGGAACTGGTGCGCGTTGTCGTACAGCTGCACCGCGCGCCGGTAATAGCGGATCGCCAGGGCCAGGTCGCCACTGCGCTCCGCGGCGGCACCGGCCATGTACTGGGCGAACGGATCATTGCGCTGCACGGCCTTCAGCCGCTGCTCCAGCGCCTGCGCCTGCGTGACCAGGCCCAGGCTGCGATAGAGCACGCTGGCGTTGACCAGTGCCGAATCCTCGCGGGCATCCAGCCGCAGCGCCTTTTCCAGCGAGGTGCGCGCGCCGGCGAGGTCGCCCTGGCGGCTGTCCAGCACGCCGAGGTTGTTCCAGGCAGGTGCAAAATCCGGCGCGCGGGCCAGTGCCGCGTTGAAGAAGTCGCGCGCGCCGGCCATGTCACCGGCGGTCATCCGCTCGGCGCCGCGGTTGTTGTAGAAATGCGCCAGCGCCCGCTCCAGCGTGATCGCATGCGGGCCGCGGCGGTCATAGAGGATGTTGCGGTCCAGGTCGACGGTGCCGCTGCGCCCGTTCACCACCACGCCTACATTGACGTGGCCCACGCTGTAGACCACGCCCTGGTCCTGGTCCTGGTACCAGGACACGACGCGATCCACTTCCTGCACGCTTGCCTGGATGCCCGCCTCGCGCGCAAGCGTGGCAAACAGCAGGGTGAAGGCCAGGCAGTTGGCCTGCCGCTTCTGCCAGATTTCCGAAAGCGTGTAGGTCGCATTGGGGTCGTACTGCAGGTCCAGTGCCTGCGCACCGAAGATCATCTCGGCCAGCGCCTGCAGGCGCTGCTCGCGTGAGCTGTGGCGGGCGATCACCCGTGCCTGCAGCATCTGCCGCAGCGGCGGGGGAATGGCCAGCACCTGTTCGGGGGTCGGCACGCTGGCCACGGCAACCGGCGCGGCCGGTGCCACATACGGCGCCGGTGGCGGCGGGTCCTGGGCCAGGGCGCTGGACGCACCAGTGGCAGCCAGCAAGGGGGCAAGGCAACAAGCGGCAAGACGGCGCATGGCAGTTCCCTGCAGCGGCGGGCAGCCCCGCCTTCCGGCAGTGTAGACCTGCGTGGGCAGGCCGGTATCAACCATTGGTCGGCGGCACAGGTTCATCCACACCCGGTGTGGACCAGCCCGCGGCAAAGCTGTGGACAACCCGTTGCCAGCGTTGCCGCGCAGGCGATGTGAGCGACTGGTGAAAAATTGTCCAGCTTGCCCGCAGCGGCTGCCGGCGGGATGATCCCCGCATGGACTTCGCCCCGATCCCGCTGGCACCGGCGCAGTGGCAGGCACTGCAGGATGCCTACGCCACGCCACCGCGCGCCTACCATCACTTCGGCCACGTGCGCGCGGTGCTGCAGCACTGCCAGGACGTTGCCGCCGGGCCCGGCTGGCAGCAGCCGGCCGAGGTGTACCTGGCGGTGCTCTACCACGACGCCATCTACCAGGCGGGGCGCAAGGACAACGAAGCGCGTTCGGCCGAACTGGCGCGCAGGGCCATCGCGCACGCGCCTGAGCTGGCCGGCGTGGATGCGGCACGGGTGGAGCAGTTGATCCTGCTGACCGCGCGCCACGGCGAACTGGGGCCGGACGACGTAGATGCCGAGGCGGCCCTGTTCCTGGATTGCGACATGGCCATCCTGGCCGCGCCCGAAGCGGTGTTTTCCGCCTACGACCGCGGCGTGGCCGAGGAGTACCAGGGCGTGGTGCCGGGCTTCCTCTATCGCGCTGGCCGCCGCCGTTTCCTGCAGGGCCTGCTGCGTGCGCCGCGCATCTTCCTCAGCGACTTCTTCCACCAGCGGCTGGACGCGGCCGCGCGCGCCAACCTGCGCCGACAACTGGACGCCTGAGCCGGGCCGTTACACTGGGCGCCTGTCCGCAACGTCCTGCCTGCCCGTGACCGACCCCGTGCCCGCACCTGATCCCGATCCGCGCCCGCTGCCGCCGGAAGAGCCCGGCCCCAACGAGTGCTGCGGCAGCGGCTGCCCGCTGTGCGTGCTCGACCTGTATTCGGACGAGCTGCAGCGCTACCGCAAGGCGCTGTCCGAGTGGCAGGCGCGGCACCCGCAGGAGACACCGTGACGCGCGCGCGGCCGGCGGCGTTGCTGGCCATCGTTGCGCTGCTGCTGTTCATTGCCACTGCCGTGTGGACCCAGTTCGCGCGCGCTGACCTGGACTGGGTGCAGGCCACCCTCAGCCTGTACCTGCATGGCCCCTGGGGGCTGGCGCTGCGCAGTGCCTACTGCCTGCTGGCGCTGGCCATCGCGGTGCTGGGCATCGCGCTGTACCGGCACAGCACGGGGCCGCGGCGCAGTGCCGCCGCACCGCTGCTGTTCACCGTGGCTGCGCTCGGCCTGGCCACCGTTTCCATCGGCGACAGCTGGTTGCCCTCAGCGACGCCACTGCTGGCGCCGCTGGTGCATGGCCTGGCGGCCAACACCGCGTTCCTGTGCGCCAGCGTCGGCATGCTGCTGCAGGCGTGGTACCTGCGCCGCGAACCGGGCTGGCAGCGCAGTGCAGCCCTGCTGTGGGGCTGGGCGTGGCTGGCGTTTGTCCTGCTGTGGCTGCACGTGCTGTGGCGGGGCGGGCCACCGCGTGGGCTGGGCCAGAAGACAGTGATCGTGGTGATTGCCGGCTGGCTGCTGTGGCTGGCCTTTGCCCTGTACCGGCGCAGCCAGCGCAGCGCATCCGACTGAATCCCCAACGGCCTGCACGGGTACGTGCCGTGCACGCGGTGGCGGCGTATCGTGTGCGCATTCCACCGGGGATGCGATATGAAGCGTGCAGGGCTGGGCAGGGCAGTGGGTGTGGTGCTGGCGCTGGCTGCGTTGCCGGCGATGGCGGCAGCGAACGTGCAGCAGTTCAGCCATGGGCGCTTCGACCAGGTACCGGTGCACATGCCTGCGGGAACACCGCAGCGGGTGGTGATCTGGTTCCATGAACCGACTGCCGGTGGCGATACCAGCCGATTGCCGATTGAAGCCCTGCGTGCCGACGGTGCCCTGGTGGCGTCGGTGGACATCAGCCACCTGCGTGGCGTGCTCAAGCGCGAAGGCAATCCGACCTGTTCGTTCGGTGCGGGTGACGTCGAGAATTTCTCGCGCTGGCTGCAGGCCTCGCTGCACCTGCCGGGCTACCACCTGCCGCTGGTCGGCGGTGATGGCGAAGGCGCGGAAATGGCCTATACGCTGGCTGCGCAGGCCGACACGCAGGTGTTTGCCGGGCTGCTGACCACCGGCTTCTGCCCCGACCACAGCCACGAGCGCATGGTCTGCGGCGATGGCGTGAAGCACAACCGGCTGCAGCCGACCGATCTGAATTTCCCGTGGCTGAGCGCGGCCGGCGGCAATGCCTGCAGGGCCGGCCAGGCCAGTGCGTTCGTGCAGCAGGTGGCGATGGCGCGTGAGTTCAAGCGCACTGCCCGCGGTGATGCCTCGCCCGGCCTGGTGGCTGCGGCACGGGTGGTCGGCGCACAGGCCGGAGTGAGCCTGGCACCGCCACCGGATGCATTGAAGGGACTGCCGGTGGTGGAAGTGCCGGCCAGCGGCAACGGCGATACCCTGGCCATCTTCGTGTCGGGCGACGGCGGCTGGGCCGGCCTGGACAAGAACGTTGCCTCGTCGCTGAGCGAGCATGGCGTGGCCGTGGTCGGCATCGATTCACTGCGCTACTTCTGGAGCGAGCGCACGCCCAAGGGCTTCGCCGCCGACCTGCAGAGGATCATCGCCCACTACAAGCAGCAATGGCGCCGCGACAAAGTGATGCTGGTTGGTTTCTCGCAGGGCGCCGATGTCCTGCCGGCCACCATCAACCAGCTCGACGCGGGCACCCGCGACGGCATCGAGCGCATCGCGCTGCTGTCGGTGGGGCGCAAGGCCGATTTTGAATTCCACGTCAGCAACTGGCTGGGCGGTGGCGGCGGCGGCCTGCCGATCGCACCGGAAGTGGCGAAGCTGCCTGCGGCCAAGACCCTGTGCGTGTACGGCAAGGATGATGAGGACGCACTGTGCCCGGACCTGCCGGCCAACGATGGCGTGCAGAAGGTGAAGCTGCCGGGCGACCATCACTTCAACGGTGATTACGATCGTCTGGCTGAGGTGATCCTCAAGGGCGGCGCGTAGGCCGCACCCACCGGTAGCGCCGGGCCATGCCCGGCGAAACTTTCCATCACCCGCGCCGCGGGTCCAGCGAGATCAACCGCGTGGCATCCAGCAGTGCCGCAGGCAGGTGCATCCCACCCGGTGCGGCGAGGTAGCGCGGGCGCCACTGCGGGTCGAACTTCGACTTGAAACGGCGCAGGCCACTGAAGCCGTAGAAGCGTTCACCATGCCGCGCCAGCAGGCCGGCCAAGCGGTTCCAGCGACCGGCCAGGCGGTGCTGGGCCAGCCCGGACAGCGGCGCCATGCCCAGCGAGAAGCGCGCATAGCCCTGCGCACGTCCCCACAGGAACAGTTCGATGAACAGGAAATCCATCGTGCCCTTCGGAGCTTCATTGACGTGGCGCATCAGGTCCACCGACAGCTCGGCCCCGGCCGGCGCCTGCCACAGGTTGGCGAAGGCCACGATCTCACCTTCGGCCTCGACCAGCGCCACCGGGAAGCGCACCAGATAGCCAGGATCGAAACTGCCCAGCGAGAATCCCTTTTCGTCGCCGGCCTTGTCGTCCAGCCAGGCGTTGGAAATGGCGTGCAGGCGCGGCAGCAGTTCGGGAATCTCTTCCACCGGCGCCACCCGGAATGACAGGCCGCTGCGCTTGCCGCGGTTCCAGGCCTGGCGCAGGTCGGCGCGTTCGCGTCCTTCCAGGCCGAAGTCGTGCAGCGGCACCATCGCCTCTTCGCCCAGCTTGACCAGGCCAAGGCCCAGGTCCAGGTAGGTCTGCCAGTACGCCTCGCCCACCTGGTAGAACACCGGGCGCAGGCCAAGCCGGTCGGCTTCCTCGCGGAAGCGCCAGATCAGCGCACGGGCCACCTCCGGCGGGCCGACCGGATCGCCCATCGCGATCAGCGAGCCACCGTAGCGCTGCATCATCACGAAGCCCTGTTTCGCCTCGTCGCGCAGCACCGCCTTGTCGGCGGTCAGCACCAGGCAGGCCTGGGTGTCGGTGGCGCCGGCCAGCACCGGTGCCAGCGCCTGCAGGGTGGCATCGTCGGCAGCCGGCAACGGGGTGCGCGTGCTGTGCAGCAGGCGCGCCAGGCCGAACATCACTAGCGCGATGGCCACCACCAGCAACGCGCGCAGCGCACGCGGCGCGTTGCCCGACACCGCGAACTGCCACCACAGTTCGTTCTGGTATTCGACGTGGCTGTAGGTGAAGAACAGCAGCCAGGTCACCGCCACCAGCACCAGGCCGAGGTTGCGCAGCCACGGCCACGACCAGGCTTCATCCAGCAGCGCGCCCTGGCGGTAGAACTCGCGGCGCGCGGCCCACAGCGCCATCGCCACCAGCAGCGCCGATACGGCAATGAGAGGTTGGCCGCCGCGCAGCCACAGCGGCAGTGGCGTGACCACGCATACCGCCATCGCCAGCATCCACGCGGCGTGGCTGCGCCGGGCCAGGCCCTGGCCGATCAGCAGCAGGGCCACGCCGCCGAGGCTGCCGATCAGGTGCGAGGTTTCCAGGATGGGCAGCGAGGCGTTGAGGAGATGGCGGCGCGGTGTCGGCAGCGTGCCATCGATGACCAGCGCGGCACCGATGCTGAAAGCGGCCAGGGCGATGATCTGCGGCAGCCACGGCCGCAGCGCGTGCCAGCCGGCGCGGGTGGCGCCGGCGCTGGCCTGCAGTGGCTGGCGCAGGGCCGGGGCAAGGGCGAGCAGGGTGGCCAGCAGCAGCGGCAGCACGTAGTAGGTGACGCGGTAGATCAGCGCGGCGGCCAGCACCGCGGCCGGTGCGACCTGCGGCAGCAGCTTCAGCAGGCTCCACTCGAACACGCCCAGGCCCGCCGGCACCGTGGACACCAGGCCGGCCAGCACGGCCACCAGGTACAGGCCGACGAAGCCGGGCAGGCCGGTGGGCGTGGAGTTGGGCAGCAGCACGTAGAACGCGGCGCTGGCCAGCACCAGTTCGATGACGCTGAGCACGGTGACGCCGAGCATGGTGCGGCGGTCGGGCAGCCACAGGCCATGGCCGAAGATGCGGAACTGGCGGCCGTTGCGGCCGACCAGCAGCACGGTGGCGGCGTAGGCGAGCAGGGCGAGGATGCCGACCACGCGCACCGCCGCCGGATCCAGCGGCAGCGCCAGCGCGGCTGCGGCCGGTTCCATGCACAGGGCCACGCCGATCAGCAGCCAGGCACCGAACACGAAGCCCAGCGTGCTCATCAGTACCACCTGGCCGATCTGCGCCACGTCCAGGCCGGCGCTGCGGTAGCCGCGCAGGCGCACCGCGCCACCGGTCAATGCGGCAAAGCCCACGGTCTGGCCCAGGGTGTGGGCCAGGAACGCGGTGATGCCCACGCGTGCGGGATGCACGCGGATGCCGCTGCGGCGCAGGCCGATGGCATCAAAGCCGATCAGGCAGGCGTAGCTGGCCAGGCCCAGCAGCACGGTCAGCGCGATCTGCGCACCGGTCAGCTTGTGGAAGGCGTCGCGGATGGCGCGGTAGCCATGCTCGTCGAATTCGTTGGCGAGCCCGTGCAGGGCCAACGCCAGGATCAGCAGCGGGATGACGATGGTCAGGACCCGCTTCCATGCCGGAGTATGGGAAGCGGTAGTGGAATCGGGGGCGTGGGTCATCGGCGCAAGGGTGCGTCAGCGGGGGCGAGGGTGGTGTCAACGTGAACGTGGCGCATCGTGCGCCTGTCGATGGCGTTTGACCAGCACCGGCACTGTGCGGCGATTGGCGGCAACGAGCGGCCGCGCCGGGTACACACTTCCGGCCCCGGCTGGGTGAGAATGAAGGCCTGTCCACCCGCAGGAGCCACGCCCATGATGGAGCGTTACGACATCGGACCGCGCATGTCCGAGATGACCGTGCACAACAAGGTCGCCTACCTTTCCGGCCAGATTCCGGAAGACACCAGCCAGGACATCACCGGGCAGACCCGGCAGGTACTGGCGGAGATCGACAAGCTGCTGGCGCTGGTGGCCAGTGATCGCCAGCACGTGCTGCGCGCGGAAGTGTTCCTGGCCGACATTGCCGATTTTGACGGCATGAACAAGGCGTGGGACGAGTGGGTGGTTGAAGGTGCGACCCCGGCGCGTGCGACGTTTGAAGCGAAGCTGGCGCATGCGGAGTGGAAGGTGGAGATCGTGATCACGGCGGCCGTGCCGTAATTCCGTGAGCCGGGGTCTGATCCCTCTCCCGCGGAGAGGGCTCTGGCCCCGCTGCAGTTACTGCGAATGGATCCTGCTGGCGGCGTGTGCCGAGAGCGCGATGCACGCCTGCATCAGGCTTGTCATGAAGCGGTCGCCAACGTATTCGTCGGCGTCGTCATGACCCCGGCTGCGTTCGGCGGCAAGCACGACTTCCTGCACCACGCGCAGGCCGGCCAGAATGCGGTCGGCTTCGGTCAGGCCCACGTGGCCGCCAGACAGGAAGCAGCCTTCCGGCCACAGGAATCCACCGGCGGGGGCACCTGCACTGATCTTCTGCAGCAGCGCCATCAACCTGGCGGGATCGCATTGGATCTCGTCCGCTGCATCGGTGGCGTCGCTGGCGCAGGCGCCGGATAGGTCCGAAGGGGTCATGGCACAGCTCCGTTCAGGGCAATCGGTTGCCGCCGCGGCAAGGTGGCGGGCGGAACGTGGCTTGAAAACCGGCCACCTGCTCGGGTGGTCCGTTTCAGGACGTGTGCGGGAGTCTTGCATGCCGCTGCGCATGCGGCAGCGCGGTGTCGCATCTATCGCAGTCGGTGGATCAATCTGCGAGGCGCATCTCTTTCTCTGAGGGCGTGGACCGCGCAGGAGAGGGCGATTGCGACGAGGGTTGAGACGCCCGCTACACCGGCACCAGATCGATGCAGTCCACCGGGCACGGCGGAATGCACAACTCGCAGCCGGTGCACAGGTCGGCAATCACCGTGTGCATGTACTTGGCGCCGCCGACGATGGCATCCACCGGGCAGGCCTGGATGCACTTGGTGCAGCCGATGCAGTCGGCTTCGACGATCAGCGCGACCTGCGGCGCCTTGTGCGTGCCGCGCGTGCGGTCGAACGGCACGGCGGGCACGCCCAGCACCTGGGCCAGTGCGCGTGCGCCGGCATCACCACCGGGCGGGCAGCGGTCCACGCCCACGTCGCCGCGCGCCATCGCCTGTGCATACGGGCGGCAGCCGTCATAGCCGCATTGCCCGCATTGGGTCTGCGGCAGCAACCGGTCCAGTCGTTCGGTCAGGGGCGGGATCAGGCTCATGCGTGGCGAAGGCTGCGCGTTGGAATCACTTCAGGGGTCTGCCGCGGTACCAGCGCTCGTGGGCGAGGGCCAGCATCGGGCGGTCTTCGTAGCTGTCGCCGTAGGCGTGGATGCGCAGGTAGCGCGACAGGTCGAACTGGCGACGGATGTGCTCGACCTTGCGCGGGCCGCAGTCACCGCCGGCATAGCGACCGGTCAGGCGGCCGTCCTGGCTTTCCAGCCGGTTGCAGATCAGCTGCAGGCCCAGCTGCTCGCACCACGGCTTCAGGTACAGGTCCAGCGAGCCGGACACGATCACCACGGTGTGCTGCTGTTCCTTGTGCCAGCGGATCTGCTCCAGCATTTCCGGACGCATCACCTCGGGCAGCACTTCGCGGGCGAAACCGGCCGCGAGCGTTGCGATGTCATCGGCGTGGCGTTCGCTGAAGGTGAGGCGGGTGACGCGGGCGCGGATGCGCTCGGCGGAAATGATGCGCAGGCGGTAGGCCAGCAGCCACGGGCCGACCTTCCACCACGCGCGCGCCAGTTGTTCCGGCGTGGCCACGCGGCGCAGGAAGCGGCCATAGGTATCGCAGGTGGTGACGGTGTGGTCGAAATCGAACAGCGCCAGTTCCATCCTGCTCACTCCCATGGCGGTGCCTTCCGGGGCGGTCTGCGTGGAGGGCGCGGCGAGGGCCGCGCCCGCAGGGCATCAGCGGACCGGCATGCCCGGCTGCGCGCCGCTGTCGGCGTCCAGCAGCGCCAGCGCGCCGCCGTCGAAACCGGCCGACAGGATCATGCCTTCGCTCAGGCCGAAGCGCATCTTGCGCGGGGCCAGGTTGGCGATGAACACCACGCTGCGGCCGACCAGCGCTTCGGGCTCGCCGTAGCTGCCGCGGATGCCGGAGAAGATCTGGCGCTTGCCCAGCTCGCCGGCATCCAGTTCGAAGCGCAGCAGCTTGTCCGAACCTTCCACGAACTCACACACCAGCACCTTGCCGATGCGCAGGTCGAGCTTGGCGAAATCATCGATGCCGATGTAGGCCGGTGCGTCGGCGCTCTTCGCGTCGTCCTTGGCCGGGGCTGGGGCAGCCGGCTTCACGGCTTCGGTCCTGGCGGCGGGGGCGGCAGCGGCGGCCGGCTGCAGGGTGTCCTTGGAGGCGTCGATCATGGCGTCAATCTTCTTCGGGTCGATACGGGTGAACAGCGGGGTGTACTCGGCGATGCGGTGGCCCAGCAGCGGCTGTGCCAGTGCGGTCCAGTCGTTCACCGGCGCGGCCAGGAAGGCCTCGGCCTGCGCGGCGGTGGCCGGCAGCACCGGCTTCAGGGCGGTGACCAGCACGCGGAACAGGTTCAGGCCCTGGCTGCACACCGCCTGCAGCTGCGCGTCGGCGCCTTCCTGCTTGGCGATGACCCACGGCTTGACCTCGTCGATGTAGCGGTTGGCTTCGTCGGCCAGGGTCATGGTCAGGCGGATGGCCGCGGCCGGGTCGTTGCGCTCGTAGGCCTCACGGATCGGCGCCAGGCCATCCACGAAGCGCTGGTACTGCGCGGCGTCGGGCAGCTGCGCGGCCAGCAGGCCGTCGAAGCGCTTGCTGATGAAGCCGGCGCAGCGGCTGGCCAGGTTGACGAACTTGCCGACCAGGTCGGCATTCACGCGTGCGACGAAGTCACCCAGGTTCAGGTCGAGGTCGTCCACGCCGCCGCTGGTCTTGGCCGCGTAGTAGTAACGCAGGGCTTCCGGTTCCAGGCCGGCGTCGAGGAAGGTGCGCGCCATCACGAAGGTGCCGCGCGACTTGCTCATCTTCGCGCCGTCGACCATCAGGTAGCCGTTGACGTGCAGGCGGGTGGGCGCGCGGTGGCCGGTACCGTTCAGCACCGCCGGCCAGAACAGGCCGTGGAAGTTGACGATGTCCTTGCCGATGAAGTGGTGCAGTTCGGTGCTGGTGCCTTCGCGCAGGTGCGATTCGAAGTCTTCGCCGAGCGTGCCGCACAGGGTCTGGAAGCTGGACAGGTAGCCGATCGGCGCATCCAGCCAGACGTAGAAGTACTTGCGCGGCTGGCCGGGGATCTCGAAGCCGAAGTACGGCGCATCGCGCGAGATGTCCCACGCGCGCAGGCCACCTTCGGCGTCCAGCCATTCCATCAGCTTGGCCTTCACGCCGGGCAGGGCGACATCGCCGGCCAGCCAGTTGCGCAGGAAGCCTTCGAAACGGCCGACCTCGAAGAAGAAGTGTTCCGAATCGCGGATTTCCGGCGTGGCGCCGGAGATCACCGACTTCGGATCCTTCAGGTCGGTCGGGTTGTAGGTGGCGCCGCAGACTTCGCAGTTGTCGCCGTACTGGTCGGCGCTGCCGCAGTTCGGGCAGATGCCCTTGATGTAGCGGTCGGGCAGGAACATGCCCTTGGCCGGGTCGTAGAACTGCGCCACCGAACGGCGGCTGATGTGGCCGGCCGCTTCCAGCTTCAGGTAGAACTGCTCGGTCAGCGCCTTGTTGGCCGCCGAGTTGGTCGAGTCGTAGTGGTCGAAGGCCACGCCGAAGGCGGCGAAATCGCGCTCATGGCCGGCCTGGATGTTGGCGATGAAGGCTTCCGGGGTGACCCCGGCCTTTTCCGCGGCCAGCATGATGGGCGTGCCGTGGGTATCGTCGGCGCACACGAACCAGGCCTTGCCGCCGCTCATTCGCCGCGCGCGCACCCAGATGTCAGCCTGGATGTAGCCGACCAGATGGCCCAGGTGCAGGGGGCCGTTGGCGTAGGGCAGGGCGGTGGTGACGAGCGCGGTACGGGTCATGGTCGCGGGGTGCAGCCGAGGGGAACCGCAGAGTATCGCATGCCTGCAACGAGGTGACCCGGCCGGGGCCGGGTCACGGGGGTGCTGCGCGGGCCGGGGGGCTTACTCGCGGACCCAGGTCTGGGTGCGGCAGATGAAGGCGATGCAGCCGGACACGTCCAGCTTGCCGCCGCCCGGCTGCAGCTCCAGCTTGGACTTGTAGGTCTTGCCGTTGGCCGGGTCGAGGATGGTGCCGCCGGACCACTTGCTGTGGCTGCCCTTGTCCTGCGACAGGTTCCACAGGATGGTCATGCCCTTGACCGGCTTGTTCTTGTTGGCGCCTTCGCAGCCGTCGCAGACGGGGTTCGGACCCTTGTCGGACTGCAGGATCTCGACCACCTTGCCACTCAGTCCGCCGTTGGCGGCCTGGCTGATCTCCACGATCGACTTCACCTTGCCGGTCTTGTCGTCGATGGTCTTCCAGCGGCCGGCGGCGCTGTCGGCGGCCTGGGCCGACAGGGCGGCCAGGCACAGCGGCAGTGCCAGCAACAGGGTCTTGAAGGTCTTGCGCATGGTCCCCTCCCAGGGTTCATTCCGGCACGTTGCCGGTACAGGGCGACTGTATACCCATTCGGCGGGGTATGGGGAAGGGGGGGGGCTTTGCAGGGCTTGCAGCCCTGCACCTGCAGAGGCCGAAGCAAGAGCAACAGCAACAGCGGGCATTCCGTGGGATGGCGGGGCACTGTGGGTTTGCGGGGACGCCGTAAACCCATCCATGGGGGCTTGGTCGCCGCATCCATGCGGCTCACACCCCGCAAACCCACAGTGCCCCGCCTTCGACAGGTTCACGCGGCTGATGGTGGGTGCCGATTCACACAGCTGATGGTGGGTGGATCGCGGCTGGTGGTGGGTGCCGATTCACGAAGCTGTTGGTGGGTGCCGACCGTTGGTCGGCACGGGGCCGGATCGCGGCTGGTGGTGGGTGCCGATTCACGAAGCTGTTGGTGGGTGCCGACCGTTGGTCGGCACGGGGTCGGATCGCGGCTGTTGGTGGGTGCCGACCGTTGGTCGGCACGGGGTCGGATCAACCGACTTCGTACAACTCCAGCGGCAGGTCGTCGGGGTCGGCGAAGAAGGTGAAGCGGGCGCCGGTGTACTCGTCCACGCGGATCGGTTCGCAGGCTACGCCATGCTCGGCCAGGCGCTGGATGATCGGTTCCAGCGCGGCCACCCGGAAGGCCAGGTGGCGCAGGCCCTGGGCCTCGGGGCGGCTGGGCCGGGGCGGTGGTGCGGGGAAGGAGAACAGCTCCAGCTGACCGCCGTCGGGCAGGGCCAGGTCCAGCTTCCACGAATCGCGCGCGGCACGGTGGTTCTCGGCCAGCACGCGCAGGCCGAGGATGCGCACGTAGAAATCCTTCGAACGTGCGTAATCGCTGCAGATGACGGCGGCATGGTGGATGCCCAGCAGGCCGCCGGTCGCTGCGCGGGTCATGGCGTTGCCGTGGCCGGTGCCGTCGCGGCGGGCTGGTCAAGCCAGCGGTCCACCTTGCGCTCCAGCACGTCCAGCGGCATCGAGCCGTCCTTCAGCACTTCGGCGTGGAAGCGACGCAGGTCGAAGGCTGCGCCCTGGCGCGCTCGGGCCTTGTCACGCAGGGCCAGGATGCGGCTCAGGCCCGCCACGTTGGACAGCGCCTGGCCCGGCTGGGCCATGATCCGTTCGACCTCCGCGCTGGCGTCGTCCTCGCTCATGTCCACGGCTTTCTGCAGGTAGTTCACTGCCTGCTGCTTGCTCCAGCCCTGCGAGTGCACGCCGGTGTCGGCCACCACGCGGGCCGCGCGCAGCAGGCGCGAGTACAGGTAGCCGATACGGTCGTAGGGATCGGTGTAGACGCCCAGATCGTCGCCGAGGGTTTCGGCATACAGGCCCCAGCCTTCGACGAAGGCGAGGTCGCCACCCAGGCGGCGGAAGCGCGGCAGCTTGGCCAGTTCCTGCTGCAGGCCCAGCTGCACGTGGTGGCCGGGGATGGCTTCATGCAGGTACTGCACCGGCACGCTCCAGCGCTTGCGGCTGGGCAGGTCGCGGGTGTTGACGTAGAGCACGCCCGGTTGTCCCGGCTGGCCGGGCTGGTAGGCGGCGGCAGCGGCGGTCAGTGCACGGTCGGGCTCGACCGCGCGTACTTCCAGGCGGTCCTTCGGCAGGGTGTCCAGCACCTGCGGCAGGCGCGCATCCACCTGCTGCTGCAGTTGCCGGTAGCGATTGATCAGCGCGTTGGCATCGCCGTACTGGAACTGGCGATCGGTGCGCATGTTCTTCAGCAGCTTGGCCTGCGAGCCGCGCAGCTTGTTGTCCTTCATCACCGCAGCGATCTGCGCGCTCAGTTCCTGTACGCGCTGCTCGCCCAGTGCATGCAGCTGGGCGGCGGTCTGGTCGCTGGCGGTGGTCTGCACGATCAGGTTGGCGTACCAGCCCTGGCCGTCGGGCAGGGCGCCCAGGCCGCTGCTGCTGCGGGTGGCCGGCAGGTATTCGGTGGCGATGAAGCCGCGCAGGGCGCGGTAGGACGGCATGATGCGCAGCTCGATCATGCGCTTGTACTCGGCGCTGATGCGCGCTTTTTCCTCGGCCGGGATGTCGCTCGGCATGGTCCTGATCGGCGACCAGAAGATGCTTTCCTCGGCGGTCGGGGTGATCACCGCGTCCAGCTGCGGCAGCACCTTCTCCATCAGGTCGCGCGGCTGCACCACGCCGGCCTTCATGCCCTGGCGCATGTTGTCGATGGCCTGGTTGAACAGGTCGGGGATGCCCAGCGAGCGGCGCGACCAGGTGTCGTAATCCTTGACCGTGTTGAACGGCTGCGCGCCTGCGCCGGCACCGAGGATCGCCATGATGCTGCCGATGTTGTAGTACTGGCTGATCGGCATCATCCAGCTCGGGTAGCGCTCGGCCGCCAGCGAGGCGCGCGCATCGCGCACGAAGATTTCGTAGCTGAGCAGGTCCTGGCCCTGCAGGCCGTCACTGCCGACCTTCTCGACCTTGCCCAGCCATTCGGTGGTGAAATCGTGCGACTGCTGGCGCCATGCGGCCGACAGGATGTTGGGCAGCTGGTCGTTGTAGCGGGCATCGCCCTGGAAGGTGGCCTGCAGCGGGTTCAACCGCATCGAAGCGTCCCAGTATTCGTCGTACAGGCGCTCCAGCTGCACCTGCCTGGGCACGGCGCGGGCCGGTGCCACCGGGCGCGCGGCGGCGCGGCGCGTGGAGCTGCCGCGTGCCGGGGTGGCGCGCGCAGGCTTGGCCTTCGGCTTGGCGGCCTGCCGGGTCTGCGCGGCGGCGGGGCGGCTGGCCTTCTTCTTCGCTGCCTCTGCCGACGGCACGGCACTGAACAGGAACAACGCGGCGATGGCGGCGGCCAGGGCGCGGGTGGGATACGGCATCAGGAGCTTCCGTGGAACACAGACCGTGGAGCTTGCACGATCCGGACGCGTACGGCCAGCGTGAACGCGCAGTCAGCTTGCCGTCGCTGGGGCTTCAGTCAGCCGCAGCGGCAGCGCGCAGCTGAGCGGCGCGTGGTTCGCCCAGATAGCGGGTGATCGCGCGCCGCATCAGGTACAGCAACGGTATCAGGGCGATGGCAAAGCCCATCTTGTAGACGTAGTTGACGCTGCTGACGGCCAGGAACAGCGAGGTGGGCCATTTCTGCGGGCCCAGCACGAAGGCGATCCAGATCACCACGAAGCTGTCCACCAGCTGCGAGACGGCGGTCGAACCGGTGGCGCGCAGCCACACATGGCGCTCGCCGGTGGCCTGGCGGATGCGATGGAACACGGCCACGTCGATCAACTGGCCCACCAGGAAGGCCACCAGCGAACCTGCGATGGTCCACATGCCCTGGCCGAACACCGCCGCGAACGCGGCCTGGTAATCCGGCACGCCGTGCGCATCCATCGAAGTAACCCACCAGCTGGCCGGTGCCAGCGAGATGGCGGCGAACGCGAACAGGAACCCATAGGCGATGAGCACCACCGCCAGCCACGAGATGAAGCGCACGCCGCGCTTGCCGAAGAACTCGTTGATGGTGTCGGTCATGATGAACACCACCGGCCACAACAGCGTGCCGGCGGTGAAGCTCAACGATCCGGTCTGGCCGAACAGGTTCCAGTTCAGTGCATCGATGCCCAGCGTGTCTTCCAGCGCGAAGATCTTCACCCCGATCAGCTCGGCCAGCACCGCGTTGCCGCAGAAGAAGGTGGCCAGGATGATGAACAGCAGGACCGCGCGGTCCTGCAGGGGGCGCGCGTAGGGCGCGTCGCTGGGCGTGCCGCTCACTCCGGGCGTTCGCCGGCGCGGGTGAAGGGCACGCTGGCCGGAGCCACCGCACCGCCGGAAATGATGAAGCTCATCGCCTGGTCGACAGTCCAGTCGGTCGGGGTGAGCAGTTCCACCGGCACGATTTCCAGGTAGCCCGAGGTCGGGTTGGGCGTGGTCGGCACGTACACCGCCGCCAGTTCGCGGTCGGTGCCCTGTTCCTTGATGACCCGGGTGACCAGGCCGACCGACTTCATGTCACGGTGCGGGAAGTCGATGAGGACCACGCGCTGGGTGCTGCCCGGTTCGGTCTGCAGCATGTCCAGCAGCTTCTTGGCGCTGTCGTAGATGATGCTGGCCAGCGGGATGCGCTTGATGATGGCGCCGACCCAGCGCAGCAGGCGCTGGCCGACCACGCGGCGGCTGGCCACGCCCACCGCCAGGATCACCAGCAGGGTGGCCAGCAGGGCGATGGTGTCCTGGATCCACTCGGCGTGGACCCAGCCCAGGTAGTGCGGGAAGCTGGTCGCGATCTGCTCGGACAGCGGCACCACCAGCGGGCTGGAAATGCCCGACAGCAACACGAAGACAAACTTCACCACGACCCAGGTCAGCCAGATCGGCAACAGGGTCAGCAGGCCGGTCAGGAACAGGCGCTGCAGGGAAGGGCGGGGGACCAGGGCGGGGGCTTCGAGCGACATGTGCGCATTGTAGCGGCCGATTGCGCTGGATTACGCTGGAAGGTCGGGGCGGGAGCCAGACAGGGAACGGATGCTGTGTTGAGGATTCTGCGCGGAGTGGGCTGGGCCCTGCTGGGGCTGGTCGTGCTGGTGGTGCTGCTGTGGAGCCTGTCGCGGCTCTGGCCGATGCCGGCCGCCCAGCGTGAACAGGTGCGCTGGCTGGAGGACGTGCGGCCGCTACCGGGGAAGGACGGCTTCGCCTTGTTATGGACGCTGCCCTTCGATGGCCTGGACCGGGCCCAGCGCGAGGCCGCGCTGGCCGAGGATGTGCGGCACTGGCAGGTGGACCCGGCGCCGGACCGGACCGATTCGGTGCTGGCGGCCACGCATCCGGAGGTGAAGGTCGACAGCCAGGGCTATTGCCGGTCCACGGGTGAAAGCTGCCTGGTCAAGGTGCGCGCCGATACCGCGCAGTTCCGTGCCGCCCACGCCGGGCACGAGGGCCTGCATGAACGCCTCGACGCGCTGGCCGATGCCGACCGCTTCGATACGCCGTTCCTGCCCTCGGGTTCCCCCGGGATCTACCCCTGGCCGCGCTACCAGACCCTGATGGATGCCAGCGGCGTGCATGCGCTGGCCTTCGTGCGGGGCGATGTTCCCGCGGCGCTGGCTGGCAGCTGCCGTTCGGTGCAGGTGGGACGGCGCCTGATGCGCGGTGGCAATGCGCTCATTGACAGCATGATCGGCGCGGCCATGGTGCGTGCCAACGTGTACCTGCTGGCGGAGATGCTGGCGGAACTGCCGCCGGGCCAGGTGCTGCCGGCGGCCTGCGAAAGCGCACTACAGCCGATGGAAGCCGCTGAGCAGAGCCTGTGTCGGGCAATGCAGGGCGAGTTCGCGATGAGCAGGGCTGCCATCGATGCGTCGTTGCAGCAGGCCGGCACCGTGCTGATGCTGGATCGCCAACACACCCTGGGCCGCATCGCGCTGAACCTGGGATGGGCCTGCGACCCGGCCACCACCGGCCGGCTGGCGGCCGACATGCCGGTTGTCGTGGGCAGCGTGGGCCGATGGGACGTCGGCTGCCTGTCCAACATGATCGGCTGTGTCCTCGGTGACATCGCCGCACCGGCCTACCAGGATTACGCCGCACGCAGCCAGGATGCGGCGGCGTGGCTGCGCCTGCTGGGCGCCCAGCGCTGGCTGCGGCAGCAGGCGGATGCACCGGAGCACGCGTTGCAACGCTTGCCGGCGCACTGGCGCTCACCCTCGCGGACGCCGGTGCTGTCGGCCGATGGAAAGCACCTGCAGGTGCCGCGACGGGCGCGCGACATGCCGGCCGGGGCAGAGCCGCTGTTGTCGGTGCCGCTGTAGGTCAGGCGGCGCTGGCGCGCGCCTGCGGCTTCAGGCGCACGTAGACCTGCTTGCGCACGCGGGCGACGACTTCGCCGGAGGCATCGACCACGTCGTTGCTGAACCAGCGCAGCACCTTTTCGCCGTTGGCCGCCTCGGCGCGCAGCTCATCCAGCACCGCCTCGTCGATATGGAAGGCGGTGCGGACGGTGCCGCGCCCCGGCTTGAGGAATTCGATGGCCCCGGCGCGATCCCACACGTAGTAATCGCGGCCCAGGGTGTGCATCAGGCCGAGCATCCAGAACGGATCGGTCATCGCGAACAGGCTGCCACCGAAATGGGTGCCGACGTAGTTGCGGTTCCAGGGGCGCATCCGCAGCTCCACTTCGATCTGCCGGTAGTCCGGCGTGATGCGGATGACATGGATGCCGGTGAACAGGAACGGCGGCCACAGGTTGATGCCGAGGCGGAAGGTGCTGGCTTTCATGGGCGGGCGGGGCGCGGGGGGCGAGGACTCGAGTCTAACCATTCGCATGCGTATGTTGAACCCCGGCCCGCAGAACCCAAAACCCCAAAACCGGGCCAGCGGGCGTTACACGTCACCACTCATGGCATACCCGTCACGGCCGTTGTCCTTGGCGCGGTACAGCGCGGCGTCGGCGCCTTCGACGAAATGGTGGGGATGCAGATTGCCATCGGGTACGCGCGTGTACACGCCGATGGTGAGGGTGATGCCGGCACCGCGGCCGTCGCCCGGGGGCGGCAGCGCGCGCACGCCGGCGATCAGGTCTTCGACCACCAGGCGCGCGCCATCGGCCGGGGTGTCCGGCAGTACCAGCGCGAACTCGTCGCCGCCGTAGCGTGCGGCCATGTCGCGCGGGCGTCGTGCATGTGCAGCGATCAGCCGCGCGACATCGCGCAGCACGCCGTCACCGGCCTGGTGGCCGTGGCGGTCGTTGTGATGCTTGAAATGGTCCACATCGATCAGGGCCAGGCTGAGCGGCTTGCCACTGCGCCGCGCGGCATCGCATTCCTCCTGCAGGGCCTGTTCGAAACGCAGGCGATTGCCCAGCCCGGTCAGCGCATCGCGGTTGGCCTGGCGGTGCCAGGCCGAGATGCGCCAGACCGCCCACACCAGCAGGATCAGCAGCACGCCGAGCAGGGCGCTGGCCGGTGCCCACCACAGGTTGCCCACGCGCAGCAGCAGCCAGCCCAGCAGCGGAGCCAGCGGCAGTGAGCACAGCGCGGCCAGCCACGGCAGGCGCAGGCCGAGCAGCATTACGCACAGCGCCGCCATCAGACCGGACAGCACGTCCTGCCCGATGCGTTGCAGCACGTTGATCTGCTTGTCCTGCAGCAGCATCGAGGCAATGTTGGCCTGGTACTCGCTGCCGCTCATCCAGTACTCGCGGGTGGTCGGGGTCAGCAGGCGTGGTGTGATGCCGCTGGCGGTCATGCCGACCACGATGCGGCGGCCATGCAGCAGCGACGCCTCGACCTGGCCATCAAGCACATCGGCGTAGGAGACGTGCGGCAGCCGCTCGGGCGGGCCGGCATAGCGCACGCGCACGTAGTCGTCGCGACGCCATTGATAGGGCGATTCGAGTGCAGGCGCGGGGTCGGCGAGGCCATGCATGCGCTGGGCCGGCAGGCCGGACAGCGCCAGCCCCAGGGCTGGCCAGTGCGGCTGGCCGATGCCGGCGCGCAGGTAGACACCGCGCGCCACGCCATCGCCATCGACTTCCACGTCACTGTGGCCAATGGCCGCGGCGCTGGCGGCGATCAGCGGGATGGGCAGCAGTTCCTCGGCCAGGCGGTCGCCTGCCGCCGGCGCCGCCAGCACCGGCAGCACCACGCGGCCATTGCGTCGGATGGCCGCGGCCAGTTCGGCATCCTGCCGCGCGTCGCGGCGGTCCGGCTCGGACAGCATCAGGTCCAGCGCCACCCGTTCGACACCGGCATCGGTCAAGCGGTCCAGCAGTCGTGCATGCACCGAGCGCGGCCACGGCCACTGGCCGATGCGCTGCAGGCTCTCTTCGTCGATGGCCACGATCAGCACGCTGGGGTCGGGGCGGTAGTCCCAGTCGCCCACCAGCAGGTCGTAGGCGGCTTCATCCTGCCGCCACAGGAACTGCCCGTGGCTGACCACCGCCGTGGCGATGCCGGCCAGCAGGGCCAGCAGGATGCGCCGCGACCAGGGCAGGGGCGAGCGTCTCACAGCAGCAGCCACAACAGCAGGGCACTGCCGCCGGCGCCGTAGCACAGCCGGCACGGCAGCTTGACCTGCTGGGCGGGTGAGAACGGGCCGGCGTGGCCGTCGTCGTCGATGTACTGCACGCGCACGTGCAGGGTGCCGCGCCACGGTCGCTTGAAGCTGACCTGCGGCTGCGCCAGCGTTTCATCCACCAGCGGTGCCTTGAAGTCACTGCGGCGGTCCACCTGCACGCGGTAGCGCTGGCCTTCGCTGCCGGCCTGCCAGCGCAGGGTCAGCTCGCCGTGGGCAGCTTCGGGTGGCTGCAGGGCCGGGTCGACCGGATCGTCGGTGAGCTGCAGGGGCAGCGCCTGCCCGAATGGCCCCTGGTGGCCCTGGCCATCGCGCGAGGCAACGCGCCAGAAGTACTGGCCCGGCGGCAGCGGCGTGGCCAGGCGCAGATCGGTGCCGGCACTGGCCTGCTGCTGCAGCGGCTGCAGGAAGTGTGGCTCGCCGGCGATCTGCAGCACGCTGCTGCTCGCGCCCGGGGCCTGGGTCCAGCGGAAGCGCGGCCGGTCACTGTTGACGGCCTGGCCGTGCAGGGGCGACACGGTCAGCGGCGGCGGCGGCTGGTCGCTCAGCAGGAAATCGGCGCTGGCGTCCAGGCCTTCCACGCCCTGCGCATCGACGGCGCGCAGCAGCAGCCGCAGGACGCCGGGCGGCAGGTCGTCGATGACCAGCGAGGTGCCGGTGGTGGTGGCCGCGAACAGCAGGATCTCCGGCGTGGCGGCCAGCACCACTTCGACCCGGTAGTGGTCGGCAGCGGCCACCGGCTCCCATGCCAGGCGTGCCGGCAGCGGCGCCAGCGTGGTGGCATCGCTGCGCAGCCGCGGCGCGGGCAGCAGCGCGGAAACGGCTTCAGGTGCCGCATCGGCGCTGGCGCTGCGGCTGGCCTGGCCCGGGCGCACCAGCCGCTGGCCGTGCGGATTACCCACCTGCACGCGGCCTTCCAGTACTTCGGTGGCACCGACCTGCGTGCCGTCGCCGGCACTGACCCGGAACACCGTGCCGCGCACGCTGCTGGTGGCTGCGGGGGCATCGATGATGTAGCGCGACGCCGGGCCGCGGGCGGGAGTGACGCGGTTGCTGGCCCGGCCCTGCTGCAGGCGCACGCGGGTATCGACCATGCCGGTGCGGCCGTAGCGGCTCAGCTGGTCCAGGCGCAGCCGCGAGTGCTCGCGCAGCTGCAGGCGCGAGGCATCGGCGAATTCAAGGGTGACGCTGGCATCGGCCGCCGTCTGCACGGTGTCGCCGATGTGCAGCCGCTCGCCGGCGAGCAGGGCACGGGTGGCACTGCCATTGGCAGCGGCCAGCTGCACGGTGCCGCGCACGGCCAGCACGCGCGCGGGGGCCGGTTCGACCCGCAGCCAGCTGACCGGGAAGCGCAGCAGCCCGCCGGGCGGCAGGCGGTAGGGGTTGTCGATGCGGTTGTGCTGTTGCAGCTGTTGCCAGGGCACGTCCGCCTTCAGGTACAGGCCGCCCAGATCCCAGAGGGTATCGCCGGGGCGGACCCGGTAGTTCCAGTCCTGTGCGGCGGCGAGGCCGGGCAGCAGGAGCAGGGCGCACAGCAGTGCGGCGAAACGGCGGGCGAGGGAAGACGACGAACGGCCAACGGTCACGGAGTGCTGTCCCGGCTGTGCGGGGGCGCAGCTGCAAGACCCCATGGCCCCGACCTCATCCCCCCGAATGGATCGTAGCGGCCAAAAGGCCGCTACCGATCACATTATTGCCCGCGTTCAGTGCAGGAATTCTGAACGGAGCGTGCCTTCGTTCAGAACAGCAGCGAGGCCATCTTCCGACGGTAGCGGCCGACCAGGTCCTCGTCGGAGATGACGTTGAAGGCATCGATCAGCACCTTGCGCGGCAGGCCTTCGGCGAAGGTACGGTCGATCCGCAGCATCTCCAGGAACTGCTCGAGCGCCGCTTCGTCGTGGCCGCCGAGCAGCAGCTGCACGCCGCGCAGATGGCGGGCCTGCAGGTCCTTGCCATCGGCGGCGATGCGGGCATCCAGGGCCTCGGCCGAGGGCGCATCCTTCAGCGCGGTGGCGAAGGCCAGGCGCGCACGGCCGCGCACCGCGCGGTCATCGGTGGCCAGGTTGGCGGGCAGGGCATCGATCAGCGTGCCGGCTTCATCCACGCCACCCACCTGCAGCAGGGCCAGGGCGAGGTCCAGCTTCAGCTCGTCCTTGTCCGGTTCAGCGGCGATCTGCGCACGCAGCACGTCCACCTGCGCCTGCGGGTCCAGCGGCGCCTCGTCTTCGGCCACGGTATCGCCGATATCGGCCGGCACGATGCCGTGCTGGGCCAGGAACTCGCGCAGCTGGCCTTCGGGGATGGCGCCGGGGAAGCCGTCCACCAGCTGGCCGCCCTTGACCAGGAACACGGTCGGGACCGAACGGATCTGGAAAGCGGCAGCGATCTGCTGCTCGGCGTCGACATCGACCTTGGCCAGCTCGAACGCGCCGTTGTACTCGGCCGCCAGCTTTTCCAGCATCGGGCCCAGGGTCTTGCACGGGCCGCACCAGGTGGCCCAGAAGTCCACCAGCACCGGCGTCTGCAGGGATTTCTGCAGCACCTCGGCCTCGAAGGTCGCGGTGGTGGCGTCGAATACGTGTGTCGTCGTCTCGGTCATGGGGGAGGTATCGCCTGGCAACTGGAGACCGATTCTATGGTGTCGATCCATGTCGGTCTCAACCCTGTCGTCACACCCGGCACGGGCAAACACGCCGTGGCTTGGCGGTTGTCGTGCCTGCCGCGACAATGCAGCGGTCTTTCATTACAGGTAGGTCCGCGCGATGTCCGTGCTCTGGCTTGATCGTTGGTTGGGGCTGCTGGCCGCCGTGTTGTTCGTGCTGGCCGTGCTTGGTTTCGGCGCGGGGCTGGTGGGCTACGCCCAGGCCGTGCACCCGGTGGCGCTGCTTGGTGCCCAGGGCGTGCCGCATGCGCTGGCCTTCAACCTGCTGGGCCTGGTGCTGCCGGGTGCGCTGGCGGTGGTGGTGGCCGAGCGCCTGCGCCGGCAGTTGCCGGTGGGGGCGGGCTGGGCGCCGCGGGTGGGCAGCCAGATGCTGCTGCTGGCGGGATTGGCCTTCGCGGCCATGGGCCTGCTGCCGCTCGACCCGGAAGACCTGCATGGCGGCGCCAGCCAGCTGCACGCCAGCGCCTGGATGGTCTGGGTCCTGGGCTTCGTGGTCGGCACGCTGATGCTGGGCATCCCGCGCCTGCGCGGCGGGCATGGGCGTGCGATGGCCTTGCTGGCCCTGGGCTGCGGCGTGCTGGCCGGCCTGGCCGCATTTGCCCTGCAGGGCGTGCTGCCGGCGCCGCTGGCGCAGCGGCTGGCCTTCGCCTGCTGGGCGGTCTGGCTGGCCCTGGCCCTGCCGCTGTCGCGGGCGCGCTGAGACGGCGGCCGGGCGACCGCCGCGCGGGGCTTTCCGGCCCGGGATTGGAGACGTTTGCCGCACTGCGGTACGCTGTACCGCTTTGCCGCCGCAACCGCGTGTTACATGACCAGCGCCGAACCCAACGTTTACGACCCGCAGCAGGTTGAATCCGCCGCCCAGAGCTTCTGGGATGCCACCCGCGCCTTCGAGGTCGACGAGACCTCGGACAAGCCGAAGTACTACTGCCTGTCGATGCTTCCGTACCCGTCCGGCGCGCTGCACATGGGTCATGTGCGCAATTACACGATCGGCGACGTGATCAGCCGCTACAAGCGCATGACCGGCCACAACGTGCTGCAGCCGATGGGCTGGGACGCGTTCGGCCTGCCGGCGGAAAACGCCGCGATCAAGAACAAGACCGCGCCGGCGGCGTGGACCTACAAGAACATCGACCACATGCGCAGCCAGTTGCAGTCGCTGGGCTATGCCATCGACTGGTCGCGCGAGTTCGCCACCTGCCGCCCGGACTACTATGTCCACGAGCAGCGCATGTTCACCCGCCTGATGCGCAAGGGCCTGGCCTACCGCCGCAACGCGGTGGTGAACTGGGACCCGGTCGACCAGACCGTGCTGGCCAACGAGCAGGTCATCGACGGCCGCGGCTGGCGCTCCGGTGCCCTGGTCGAGAAGCGCGAGATCCCGCAGTGGTTCCTGCGCATCACCGATTACGCCCAGGAACTGCTGGACGGCCTGGATGAGCTGGACGGCTGGCCGGAATCGGTCAAGACCATGCAGCGCAACTGGATCGGCCGTTCCGAAGGCCTGGAAATCCAGTTCGACGTGCGCGATGTCGATGGCAGCGCGCTGGACCCGCTGCGCGTGTTCACCACCCGCCCGGATACGGTGATGGGCGTGACCTTCGTGTCGATTGCCGCCGAGCACCCGCTGGCGCTGCACGCGGCGAAGAACAACCCGGAACTGGCGGCGATGCTGGCCGACCTGAAGCAGGGCGGCGTGTCCGAAGCCGAACTGGAAACCCAGGAAAAGCGCGGCATGGATACCGGCCTGCGCGCCGTGCACCCGGTCACCGGCGAGCAGGTGCCGGTGTGGGTGGCCAACTTCGTGCTGATGGGCTACGGCACCGGCGCGGTGATGGCCGTGCCCGGCCACGACCAGCGCGACAACGAGGTGGCCAACAAGTACGGCCTGCCGATCGTGCAGGTCATCGCCCTGAAGGATGCGCGCAACGACGATGAGCGCACCTGGGACGCCACCCGCTGGCAGGACTGGTACAGCGACAAGAGCCGCCAGACCGAACTGGTCAACTCGGCCGAATTCGACGGCCTGGACTTCCAGGGCGCCTTCGAAGCGCTGGCCGAGCGTTTCGAGCGCAAGGCCCAGGGCCAGCGCCGCGTCAACTACCGCCTGCGCGACTGGGGCGTGAGCCGCCAGCGTTACTGGGGTTGCCCGATTCCGGTGATCTACTGCGCCAAGTGCGGCGCGGTGCCGGTGCCGGAAGAACAGCTGCCGGTGGTGCTGCCGGAGGACGTGGCCTTTGCGGGCACCGGTTCGCCGATCAAGACCGACCCGGAATGGCGCAAGACCACCTGCCCGGACTGCGGCGGCGCGGCCGAGCGCGAGACCGACACCTTCGACACCTTCATGGAGTCGAGCTGGTACTACGCCCGTTACACCTCGCCGGGTGCCCGTGATGCCGTCGACAAGCGCGGCAACTACTGGCTGCCGGTGGACCAGTACATCGGTGGCATCGAGCACGCGATCCTGCACCTGATGTATTTCCGCTTCTACCACAAGCTGCTGCGTGACGCGCGGATGGTGGACAGCAACGAACCGGCGCGCAACCTGCTGTGCCAGGGCATGGTGATCGCCGAGACCTACTACCGCCCGAACCCGGATGGCTCGAAGGACTGGATCAACCCGGCCGACGTGGAGGTGCAGCGCGACGAGCGCGGCCGCATCACCGGCGCCACGCTGATCGCCGACGGCCAGCCGGTGGTGGTCGGTGGCACCGAGAAGATGTCCAAGTCGAAGAACAACGGCGTGGACCCGCAGGCGATGGTCGGCAAGTACGGCGCCGACACCGTGCGCCTGTTCTCGATGTTCGCCGCGCCGCCGGAACAGTCGCTGGAGTGGAACGAAGCCGGCGTGGACGGCATGGCCCGCTTCCTGCGCCGCCTGTGGGCCCAGGTGCACAAGCACGCTGCCGACGGTGCCGCCCCGGCACTGGACGTGGCCGCGCTGGATGCCAACCAGAAGGCACTGCGCCGCAAGACCCACGAGACCATCGGCAAGGTCGGCGACGACTACGGCCGCCGCCACAGCTTCAACACCGCCATCGCTGCGGTGATGGAGCTGATGAACGCACTGGCCAAGTTCGAGGACACCAGCGAACAGGGTCGCGCGGTGCGCCAGGAAGCGCTGCAGGCCGTGGTGCTGCTGCTCAACCCGATCACCCCGCACGCCAGCCACACCCTGTGGCAGGTGCTGGGCCACGGCCAGACGCTGCTGGAAGACCAGCCGTTCCCGCAGGCCGACAGTGCCGCGCTGGTGCGTGATGCGCTGACCCTGGCCGTGCAGGTCAACGGCAAGCTGCGCGGCACCATCGACGTGGCCGCCGACGCCGCGCGCGAGCAGGTGGAGGCACTGGCCCTGGCCGAGCCGAACACCGCCAAGTTCATGGAAGGCCTGACGGTGCGCAAGATCATCATCGTCCCCGGCAAGATCGTGAACATCGTCGCTGCCTGATGCACCCGGCACCGGCCGCCGCCCTGGCGGCCGGTGCGTTGTCGCCATGCCACGGCCACGTGCCGATGGCCCTGCGTTCACGCGTCCTCGGGCACGCTGTCTGTTGCCGTGATCGCCCGGCTCCGCCAGACTGTTCCCATGACCCGAATTCTGCTTGCCCTCGTCCTTGTCCTCGGCCTTGCCGGCTGTGGCTTCCACCTGCGCAACAAGTTGATGCTGCCGACCGACACCGCACCGGTGAAGGTGGTTTCCACTGCGCCCTACAGCGAGCTGGTCAAGCTGTTGAACCGCAGCCTGCTGGCGTCCGGTGCGAAGCTGGCCGACGAGGACAGCACGGATCCGGCGGCACAGCTGCAGGTGCTGTCCGAGCGCTGGGGCGACCTGCCCATCGCCATCGACGCACAGGGCCGCGCACAGGAATACAGCCTGCGCTATGCGGTCATCTTCATCTTCCGCCGCGAGGACGGCAGCGAGCTGGTGCCGCAGCAGGTGATCGAACTGTCGCGCGACTACGTGTCGCCGCCGACCGACGCCACCGGTACCACCACCGAACGCGAGATCCTGGCCGACGAGCTGCGCCGGGAAATGTCCGCCTCGATCATCCGCCGCATCGACAGCGTGGTGCGTGCCGAGCTGGAACGCGGCGGCAGCCTGTCCGCACCGAAGCCGGCCGTGTCGACCGATGGCGAACCGGCCACCGTGCCGGCGCCGGTCAAGCCCTGAGCTGCCGCATACGATGGAACTGCGACCGGAACAGCTGGCCAGCCAGGGCGGCGACACCGCGCTGGCGCCGGTGTACCTGATCGCCGGCCCGGAAACCCTGCGCGTGCTGGAAGCCGCCGATGCGGTGCGCGCCCGTGCCCGCGCCAGCGGCGTGGACGAGCGCGAGGTGTTCGACGCCGACGGCCGCGATTTCGACTGGAACCAGCTGGATGCCAGCTTCAACGCACCGAGCCTGTTCAGTGCGCGGCGCCTGGTGGAAGTGCGCCTGCCCAGCGGCAAGCCGGGCAAGGACGGCGCCGAAGTCATCAGCCGGTTCTGCGCCGACCCGGCGCCGGACGTGGTGCTGCTGATCACCGCCAACGAATGGAGCAAGGCCCACCAGGGCAAGTGGGCCGAGGCGGTCAACCGCGTCGGCGTGCTGTCGGTGGCCTGGGCGATCAAGCCGCATGAACTGCCGGACTGGATCGAGCGCCGCCTGCGCAGCAAGGGCCTGCGTGCCGATGGTGCAGCGGTGCAGCGCCTGGCCGAACGCGTGGAAGGCAACCTGCTGGCCGCCGCGCAGGAAATCGACAAGCTGGCCCTGCTGGCCGACGGCCAGCTGCTGGACGTGGAACGGATGGAATCGCTGGTGGCCGACGCCGCCCGCTACGACGTGTTCCGTCTGGTCGAAGCAACGTTCTCGGGCCAGCCGCAGGCAGTGCTGCGCATGCTGGCCGGCCTGCGTGGCGAAGGCGAGGCCGTGGCCGCGCTGATGCCGATCGTGATCCGCGAGCTGCTGGCCGGTGCCGGCCTGGCGCGGGTGCAGGCCCGTGGCGGCAACCTGGCTGCCGAAATGAAATCGCGCGGCATCTGGGAATCGCGGCAGGCGCCGTACAAGCGCGCGCTGCAGCGGCACCCGGAAGGCAAGCGCTGGGAACGCTTCGTGGCCGAGGCGGGTCTGGTCGACCGCATCGCCAAGGGCCGCGCCGACGGTGACGCCTGGCTGGCGCTGGAGCGGCTGCTGGTCGCGGTGGCCGAAGCCCGCGCCGTGCGCCTGCTCGCGCGCGCCTGAGTGATGAGCCTGCGGATCTACTACGGCGGCACCTTCGATCCGGTGCACCTGGGCCATCTGGCCATCGCGCGCGCCGCACGCGACGAACTGCAGGTGGCCGTGCGCATGTTGCCGGCCGCCGACCCGCCGCACCGCGCGGCACCGGGCGCCACCGCCGAACAACGCTGCCGCATGCTGTCGCTGGCCATCGGTGACGAGCCCGGCCTGCTGCTGGACCGCCGCGAGCTGGACCGGGCCGCACGGGATCCCGGCCGCCCGTCCTATACCGTGGACACCCTGCGCGAGCTGCGCGCCGAACTCGGCCCGAGCCGGCCGCTGGCCTGGCTGGTGGGTGCCGACAGCCTGCTGGCCCTGCCGGCCTGGCATGAATGGCAGGCGCTGTTCGGCCTGGCCCATTTCATCGTGGCCGAGCGCCCGGGCAGCCCGCTGCGCGATGCCGTCGCCGGCGAGCTCGGCCAGGCTCTGGAGGGCCGCTGGGCCGACAACGAGCAGTCGCTGTTCGCCAGCCCGGCCGGGCGCGTGCTGCGCCTGCACCAGCCCCTGCGCGGTGAATCGGCCAGCGCCGTCCGCACCCAGATCGCCGCCGCCGGGCCCTGGCGGGCCATGCTGCCGCCGGCGGTGGCCGACTACGTGGCCGACCAGCGCCTGTACCGGCCCGATACGCCCTGAATGCATGCCGTGAATGGCGCAGGCGCGCCATGCCCGTATAATCGCCCCCACGTTTATCGAGTCGATCCACTTTGAGCAACCAGACCCAGCCCCAGACCATCAAGGTCGATCTGCCCAGCCCGCCGCCCTCCGTGCCGGAACTGCTGGCCAGCGTCCGCCAAGCCACCGAAGACCTGAAGGCCAAGGACCTGGTCGAGATCGACGTGCGCGGCCGGTCCAGCGTGGCCGACTACATGATCGTCGTTTCGGGCACCTCGACCCGCCACGTCAAGTCGATCGCCGATGAAGTCGTGCGCTTCGCCAAGAACATCGACGTGATGCCGCTGGGCGTGGAAGGCGAGCGCGAAGCCGAGTGGGTGCTGGTCGACCTGGGCGACGTCATCGTCCACGTCATGCTGCCGCGCGTGCGCGAGTTCTACGCGCTCGAGCGCCTGTGGACGGTTGGCGACCAGCCGCCGCCGAGCGACGACGACGAAGTGGCCTGAGCCACGGCGTTGCTGCACCCTTCGACGGCGCCGATGGCGCCGTCGACGTTTTGGAGATGCCATCGATGAAAGCGCGCCTGATCGCCACCGGTGAACGCGCACCCAGCTGGGTCGCGCAGGGCTTTGCCGAGTACCAGAAACGGCTGTCGCACTGGTTGCCGTTCGAGCTGGTGGAAATCGAGCCGGGCCTGCGTGGCAAGGGGCGCGATGCGCGCCGCGCCACCGAGGATGAAGGCAAGCGGGTGATTGCCGCGCTGCCGAAGAACGCCTACGTGGTGGCACTGGATGTGCCGGGCCGCCAGCTCAGTTCCGAACAGCTGGCGCAGCGCCTCGAGCACTGGCGCGGGCAGGGCAGGGATCTCGCCTTCCTGATCGGTGGCCCCGAAGGTCACTCGCCGGAAGTGTCCGCGCTGGCCGATGAGAAGTGGTCGATCGGACCGCTGACGCTGCCGCACATGCTGGTGCGCCTGGTGGTGGCCGAGCAGCTGTATCGCGCGGCGGCAATGATTGCCAATCACCCCTACCATCGCGCGTGAAGAGTGGTTATACTAGTCGTCTGCCCGAATAGCTCAGCCGGTTAGAGCACTTGACTGTTAATCAGGGGGTCGTTGGTTCGAGTCCAACTTCGGGCGCCACCTTTGAAAACCCGCATCGCGAGATGCGGGTTTTTTTTGTGTCGACTGTCCGGCGCTGAGATCCCTGTAGAGCCGAACCCACGTTCGGCTGCTCTGCTTCATGACCGCAGCCGAGCATGGCTCGGCTCTACAAGGCGAAGCAGCCGAGCATGGCTCCGGTCTACAGATCCCGCAAAAAACAAAGGCCCGGGCAGTTGCCCGGGCCTTTGCAGGTGACACGCCTTCGATTACTTGAAGGTGTACTTGGCGCCGACGGTGAAGTAACGGCCAATGGCGCCGCTGAAGTGCAGCGGGTTGTAGTTGACCGCACCGTAGGTGCTGGGGTCGAGCGGAGCGATGCGATCGAACACGTTCTGCACCGATGCGTTCAGTTCGAAGGCTTCGGTGATGTTCCAGCGGCCGGACAGATCGAAGGTGGTGAAGGAGGAGATCTTCTCCACCGGCGAACCATCTTCATAGAAGGCCAGGTAGTCGCCACCGCGGCGGTCCTTGTTCTCCATGCTGTCGATGTAGTTCACCACGCCGCTGACGCTCCACGGGCCCTGCTTCCAGGTGGTGCCGAAGTTGATCTTGTCCTGCGGCGTACCGATGCAGTTGGTCACGTCGCAGTTGCCGTGGGTGCCGACGTAATCGACGGTGGTGTCACCCTCGGTACGTTCGAACTTCAGGATGTGGCTCCACTGCAGGTCCATCTCCAGCTGGCCCGGACCCAGGTCGAAGGTCTGGCGCACGTCGGTGTCGATACCGCGGACACGCGAGGAGTTGGCGTTCACGTAGGCCGTGTTGACCGCCAGGATCGTGCCGCTGTTGAGCACGCCACCGATGTTGTTGGAGTCACGCAGCACGTTGCCGGCGGCGATGGCGTCGGCGGTGCTGCCCTGCGCGATTTCGTTGGTGCGCTTGATTTCCCAGGCGTCAACGGTCATCGAGGTGCTGGAGGTCGGCTGCAGCACGATACCCACCGAGTAGCTCTTGGACTCTTCCGGCTTCAGGTCCTTGTTCGGGCGGGTGATGATCGCCACCGAGCGCGCGGTGCACTCGTTGGCCGGATCGATGCCGCAACGCACCGGATCGCGTGCGTTGGAGAAGGCAGCCAGGCCACCGTCACCGTTCTCGGCCGGGTTCGGCGCGCGGAAGCCTTCGGCGTAGCTGGCGCGCAGGGCGATCCAGTCGGCCGGGGTCCACTTCACGCCCAGCTTCGGCGTGGCCTTGCCTTCACCGCTTTCGTACTTGTCGTAACGCACGGCGCCGGACAGTTCCAGCGATTCCAGCACCGGCGCGGACAGTTCGGCGTAGCCGGCGTACACGTTCTGGGTGCCGTCATAGGCCGAGTAGCCCAGGCCGATGATCTGGCCAACGTCGGTGAACGTCTGCGGGGTCAGGCTGTTGCTGGTCTTGCGCCACTCGGTACCGAAGGCCAGGCCCAGCGGGCCGCCCTTCAGGTCCATCAGGCTGCGCGAGATGGTGAAGTCGAACATGTCCAGGCTGGACTTGGCGCGGGCGCTGATGGTCGGGCTGATCGCATCGTAGACCGACTGCGGCGTCTGCGACGCGTTGTCGCCGATGCGCCAGGTGCCGTACGGGCAGGCCGGGTTGCCCAGCACGCAGCGCACGGCGTCGTAGTTCAGGAAGCCGGTGCGCTTGTTGACCAGGTCGGTGCCCGAATGCAGGTAGGCGGTGTCGTAGCTCCACTCACCCCAGTTGCCCTTGGCACCCACCAGGAAGCGGTTGAACTCATTGGTGTTGTCGGTCACGCGCGGGCCCACGTCCCAGGCGCTGTAGCGCAGGCGCGCAGCGTAGGGCAGCGGGTTGTCCGGGTGGCCGGCGTACAGCATGGTTGCACCCGGGCCGCTGTTGGCGTTGACCGGGCCGCCCGGGTAACCCCAGCCGCCGGACACGCCGGACGGCGTGTTGCTGAAGATGGTTTCCTTCTTCGAGTAGCCGATCTCGGTGTAGATCTCACCACCTTCACCGAAGGCGAAGCTGGCACGACCGAACACGTTGACGTACTTTTCTTCCGGGCTCAGGTCGCGGTACAGCTGTGCCGGATCCCACAGGCAACCCTGTGCCTGGGCGGTGGCATCGGTCTGGCCCGGGATGGTGCTCAGGCCCGCACAACCGGGCAGGGCGACCAGGTGGCCGGTGTTGTCGAACACCGAGCCGTTCGGGCCGGTGCCGCCGGCCGTGCCGCCGGACAGGTAGGCGCCACCCAGGAACTGCGCATCGGCGGCATCGTAGCCCCAGCGGCGGATGTCGCCGGTGCCGATCCACTTGCGGTTCTTGCGGTCGCTGATCTGGATGCGGTCGGTCTTGCCGACGTCCAGGCTGAAGAAGGCGTTCCAGCCATCGCTGGCGAGGTCGCCGGTACCGGCGGTCAGGGTGGCCTTCTTGGCATCGCCGTCGCCATCGCCGGACACGCCGTAGGAACCACGCAGGATCGCGCCCTGGAAGTCGCTGCGCAGGATGATGTTGACCACGCCGGCGATCGCGTCGGAACCGTAGATGGCCGAGGCGCCGTCCTTCAGCACTTCCACGCGCTCGACGGCGTCAAGCGGGATGGTGCTGAGGTCGGTGAACACCTTCTGGCCGTCGTCGGCCAGGCCGTAGGTCGCCATGCGGCGGCCGTTCAACAGCACCAGCGTCGAGCCGGCGCCCAGGCCGCGCAGCGAAATGCCCGCGCCGCCACCGGCGAAGCCGTTGCCGAAGGTCTTGGGAATGGAGCCGGCGCCGTCGGCGGTCAGCGTCTGCAGGTATTCGGCGACCGTGGTCTTGCCGGTGCGGTCGATTTCCTGGCGGGTCACCACCTGCACCGGGGACGGCGTTTCGGTGTTGGTGCGCGGGATGTTCGAACCGGTGACCGTGATGCGGTCAAGGTTGGTGGCCTGTTCCTGTGCGAAGGCAGAGGAGGAGACCGCGGCGCCGGCCAGCAGCAGGGTGCCGCCAGCGAGGATATGGGTGATGGAAGTTGCCAGGTGGTTTTGGCGGCGGCTGGCGGGCCGTTGGATCGGGTGTTTCACAGCTTCTCTCCTGACTGGAAAACTCGAGCATTGAGGGCTGTCACCCGGTGTGCCCCGGGGACGCATCAATCTAGGTTTCTGGCAGGTGACGACGGTGTGAAGTTTTACTGAATTCGTAACGATCTTTCGACCAAAGCGAAATGTTTTGGCGTGAACGGCTATTGACGGGGTGCAGGCGGTGCGTATGGCCGGCCCGGCAGTGCGCCGGGCCGGCACGGGCCTTACTGCGGCAGGGAGAACTGCACCGGCACCATGCCGATGGCCGCTACCGCGTGGCCATCACGCTCGGCCGGCACGAAGCGCCAGTGGCGCAGGACCTGCTGCCGGGCCGCCTGGTCCAGGCTGCGCGAGCCACTGCTGCGCTCGATGCTGACATCCACCGGCTGGCCGCTGGGGTCCACCTCGACCCGCAGCAGGACGGTGCCCTGTTCGTGGTTGCGCACGGCCTGCACCGGGTAGGCCGGCGGCGGGGCGCTGCGGTACTGCAGCTGCACCCCGGCCATCGGGGTGGAGGGCGCCACGCTCGGCACCGCCTGTACCGGTGCCGGTTCGGCGGCGGGCAGGATGATGCCCTGGGCTTCTTCCAGCGTGGCGGTCGGGGTGGGCAGGGGCGGGACGACCGTCGGCGTGGTCTTCGGCTTGGGGTCGACCTTCACCTGGACGAGCTCCGGCGGCACCGGGGTCGGCTCCGGCGGTTTCGGTTGCTCCTTGGGGATCAGCCTGACTTCGGTACTGTCGCGGGGAAGGGCGGTGATGGCCTGGTAGGTTGCCGGGATCAGCAGCAACAGGAAGGCCAGCAGGTGCAGGGCAATGGCCGCGCTCCAGGCGGCGACGCGGGCGGGATCGAACTGCAGCGGTACAACGGGATACGTACGAACCATGGTCCACCTCCATGCCAGTGACGAAGTCCTCAACGCACCAGGGCCGCCATCGGGGTTGCCGCACGCGGCTGGCAGTCAATCATTAGCGCCGGCGCCCGGCCACTGCCTAGAGGCAGGGGCGCTGCCGTTGGGCTGGCCTTCATGAAGGGGCAGCGCCGGGCCATGCCCGGCGGGAGAAGACGCGCCGCTGCGCTCGCGGGGCACGGCCCCGCGCTACCCATGTGCCGGCCCCGTGCGACCCGTCTGCCGGTAGCGCCGGGCCATGCCCGGCGGGAGAAGGCGCGCCGCTGCGCTCGCGGGGCACGGCCCCGCGCTACCCATGTGGCGGCACCGTGCGACCCATCTGCCGGTAGCGCCGGGCCACGCCCGGCGGAAGAAGACGCGCCGCTGCGCTCGCGGCGCACGGCCCCGCGCTACCCATGGGCCGGCCCCGCGCTCGCCTGGCGCGCGCGATCAGCGGCCCAGTTCGAACACCACGTCCAGGTTCACCGACACGGTCGATTCACCGGGGGCGACCGGGGTGGCCTTGTCCATCGCCGCACCGGCGGCCATGGCCCGCATCATCGGCATCGGGCGGAAGCCGCCGTTGCTGTTCTCGGAAATGCTGACGATGCGGCGCACCTGCAGGCCCAGCGACGTCGCATAGGTCTGGGCGCGGGCCTGGGCCTTCTTCAGCGCGGCCAGGCGGGCTTCGTCATAGACCGGCTCGGGCTGGTCGATCTCGAACTGCGGGCCGTTGATCTGGTTGGCGCCCTGGGCGGCCAGGGCATCGAGCACCTTGCCCAGCTTGGCGATGTCGCGCACCTTCAGGCTGACCGTGTTGCTGGCCTGGTAGCCGGTGATCTTCGGCGCTTCGTTGTCGGCATAGCGGTACTGGGGGTTCAGGCTGACGCCGCTGGTCTGCACGTCGCGCTCGGCAATACCGGCGGCCTTGATCGCGGCCAGCACCTTGTCCATCTGCTGGGCGTTCTGGCGCATGGCGCTGTTGCCGTCGGCGGCCTGGGTGACCACGCCGGCCGACAGGGTGGCCACGTCCGGCACGCGGGTGGCTTCGGCATTGGCCGAGATGTTCAGCAGGGTGCCTTCGGCCGCGGCGGCGATCGACGGCGACGACGGGGCGGCGTGGGCGGTCATCGAGGCTCCAAGAGCGAGGGACAGGGCGAGCAGCAGCGGGGTGACGGTGCGGCGCATGGGATCTCCTTGTTGTGGCGGTGAGGGTGGTGTCGTAGCGATGAACGCGCTGTGAGTCCGTTCGGGGTTTGAGGCGTGCCGGGCGGGGTTGCCGACGATTCAGGCAGCGCCCTCAGGTTATGCTGTGCCGATGCTCTATCTTGCTTCCCGCTCCCCCCGACGCAACCAGCTGCTGGCCCGACTCGGACGCCCCTTCCAGGCCCTCGACCTGGAGGTGCCCGAGGTGCGCGCGGCTGCCGAAAGCGCCGAACACTATGTATGCCGCGTGGCGGCCGACAAGGCGCGCGCCGGCCTGGCCGGGGTGCTGGCCAGCGACCCGCAGGCGCGGGTGCTGGGCTCGGATACCGAGGTCGTGCTCGACGGCGAGGTGTTCGGCAAGCCGGCCGATGCGGCCGACGCGCGGGCGATGCTGGCACGGCTGGCCGGGCGCACCCACCAGGTGATGACGGCCGTGGTGGTGGTGGGCGCTGGCGGGCTGGACAGTGAACTGGTCGTTTCCGAGGTCACCTTCGCCCCGATCAGCGCGGCCGACATCGCCGCCTACGTGGCTACCGGCGAGCCGCTGGACAAGGCCGGTGCCTACGCCATCCAGGGAGGCGCCGAGCGCTGGATCGAACACCTTTCCGGCAGCTACTCCGGCGTGATGGGGTTGCCGCTGCTTCATACCGATCGTCTGCTGGCGCGCTGCGGCGTTCCGGCCCCCATTGCCGATGCCGCCAGGGAGGCTGCCGATGTCTGAGGAAATCCTGGTCAATGTGACCCCGCGCGAGACCCGGGTCGCGGTGATCGAGAACGGCATGCTGCAGGAGCTGCACATCGAACGCGGCTGGCGCCGCGGAGTGGTCGGCAACATCTACAAGGGCAAGGTGCAGCGGGTCATGCCCGGCATGCAGGCGGCCTTCGTCGAGGTGGGCCTGGAGCGCGCCGCGTTCCTGCACGCCAACGACGTGGTGCGGCCGGCCCCGGTGGCCAGCGCCGATACCGAGCACACCACCCTGCCGCCGCCGTCCAGCGTGCCCATCGTCGAGCTGCTGCGCGACGGCCAGGACATCGTGGTGCAGGTGGTGAAGGACCCGATCGGCACCAAAGGCGCCCGCCTGACCACCCAGATCAGCATTCCGTCCCGCTACATGGTGCTGCTGCCGCAGTCCAAGGTGGTGGGCGTGTCGGCGCGCATCGAGGATGAAGGCGAGCGCGCGCGGCTGAAGGCGCTGGTGACCGAGCTGTCGGCCCAGCATGGCGGCTATGGCTACATCGTGCGCACCAATGCCGAAGGGCAGCCGGCCGAGGCCATCGCCGAGGACGTGGCCTACCTGTCGCGCGTCTGGAACGTGGTCGAACGGCGGGGCCGCGAAGCCCCCTCGTGCAGCAACATCTATGAAGACCTGAGCCTGCCGCTGCGTTCGGTGCGCGACCTCATCCGCAAGGACGTGGACAAGGTGAAGGTCGACTCGAAGGAAACCTTCGCCCAGCTGCAGGCCTTCGTGGCCAAATACATGCCGGTGCTGGCCGAGAAGCTGGAGCTGTACTCGGGCGACCGGCCGATCTTCGACATGTTCGGGGTGGAGGACGAGATCGGCCGCGCGCTGGACAAGCAGGTGCCGCTGAAGTCCGGCGGCTACCTGGTCATCGACCAGACCGAGGCGATGACCACCATCGACGTGAACACCGGCTCGTTCCTTGGCCAGCGCAACCTGGAAGAGACCGTGTTCCGCACCAACCTGGAGGCCGCGCAGGCGGTGGCCAGGCAGCTGCGGCTGCGCAACCTGGGCGGCATCATCATCATCGACTTCATCGACATGGATGACGCCGAGCACCGCCGCCAGGTGCTGCGCACGCTGGAAAAGGCCCTGGCCCGCGACCACGCCAAGACCACGGTGTACGACTTCTCGCCGCTGGGCCTGGTCGAGATGACCCGCAAGCGCACCGTGGAAAGCCTGGAACGGCAGCTGTCGGAGACCTGCCCGCAGTGCAGCGGGCGGGGCTCGATCAAGACCACCGAGACGGTGACCTACGAGATCTTCCGCGAGATCACCCGCGCAGTGCGCCAGTTCGAAGCGGCGCGCCTGCTGGTGATCGCCTCGACCAAGGTCGTGGCGCGCATCACCGACGAGGAGTCGGCGGCGGTGGCCGAGCTGGAGGAGTTCCTCGGCAAGAGCATCCGCTTCCAGGCCGATGAGCAGTACCTGCAGGAGCAGTTCGATGTCGTTCTGCTCTGAAGCATGCGGGCCGGGCATCGGTCGAGGCCGATGAGCGCGCCGCCGCGCCTGCGACTGCGAAGGATCCGCCGTCATTTCGTTGCTGCATGCGCGGTCGGTCTGGTCGTGCTGGCGCTGCTGGTGGGTACGCTCAGCCAGCTGCTGCCGTTGGCCGAGCGCCATCCCCAGGCGATTGCGGCCTGGCTGAGCGAGCGCGCCGGGCAACCGGTGCGCTTCGAACAACTGGACACCGCCTGGACCCGCCGTGGCCCGCTGCTGCAGCTCAAGGGCCTGCGCATCGGCGCCGGGCAGGGGCTGGCCATCGGCGAGGCCGAAGTGCTGGTGTCGATGTACAGCGGCCTGCTGCCGGGCCGTTCGCTGACCGAACTGCGCCTGCGCGGCCTGGCCCTGGACCTGCAGCAGGCCAGCGATGGCCGCTGGTCGGTGCGAGGGCTGCCGCAATCCAGCAGCGGTGATCCGCTGGATGCGCTGCGCCGGCTGGGCGAACTGCAGGTGATCGGTGGCCGCCTGGGCGTGCATGCGCCCGGCCTGGGCGTGGATGCCACGCTGCCGCGCATCGACCTGCGCCTGCGCGTGGATGGCGACCGCCTGCGGGTGGGCGTGCGCGCCTGGGCACAGACCGATGCGCTGCCGCTGACGGCGGTGCTGGACCTGGACCGCCGCCACGGCAACGGCCAGGCATGGCTGGGTGCCGACCCGGTCGATTTCCATGCATGGTCGCCGCTGCTGGCGGCCGGCGGCGTGCGCCTGCGCGAGGGCAAGGGCGAACTCAACCTGTGGCTGGCCCTGCGCGATTTCGCGCCGGTGGCCCTGACCACCGATTCGGACCTGCGCGAGGTGCGCATCGATGGCGCGCCGCTGCCGGGGATGACCACGCCGGGCCTGCAGCTGCAGCGCGTGCAGGCCCGCCTGCGCTGGCAGCGCCAGGGCGACGGCTGGGCGCTGCAGGTGCCGCGCCTGCGCCTGCAGGCCGGGCCGGACCAGCAACAACTCGATGGCCTGCAGGTGCAGGTGGGCAAGCAGCTGCGGATCAGCAGCGGGGCGGTGCAGGCCGGTACCGCGCTGCGCGCGCTGGCCCTGAGCGACCGCCTGGAACCGGGCCTGCGGCGCTGGCTGTACCTGTCCAGGCCGCAGCTGGACGTGCAGGCGCTGCAGTTGCAGGGCCAGCGCGACGGCCCGCTGTGGGCGCAGGGTGAGCTGCAGGCGCTGGGTTTTGCCAGCGTCGGCGATGCCCCCGGCGTTCGGGGCCTCGGCGGACGCTTCGAAGGTGATGCCGATGGTTTCAGCCTGCAGCTGAAGCCCCAGCAGGAACTGCAGTTCGACTGGCCGACCGGCTTCGGCGAGCGCCACGACCTGCACCTGGCCGGGCAGATCGTCGGCTGGCGCGATGAAGCCGGTGGCTGGCGCATCGGTACGCCCGCCATGCGCGTGGAGGGCACCAATTACGCGGCCGACGTGCGCGGCGGGGTCTGGTTCCAGGGCGATGGCACGCGGCCGTGGCTGCAGCTGGCCGCCAAGCTGGACGACGTGCCGATGACCGCCGCCAAGCGGTTCTGGATCCATTCCAAGATGAGCAAGGGCGCCACTGACTGGCTGGATGCCGCCCTGGTCGGCGGCCAGGTGCGCGGCGGCATCGGCCTGGTCAGCGGTGACCTGGATGACTGGCCGTTCGACAACAACGATGGCCGCTTCGAGGCCACCGGCCACATCAGCAACGGCGACATCCGCTTCCAGCACGACTGGCCGCTGATGGGCCAGGTCGACGCCGACATCGCCTTCATCGGCCCCGGTTTCCACATGCAGGGCCGTGGTGACCTGGCCGGCGTGGCGGTGCAGAAGTTCGAGGCCGGCATCGAAGATTTCGGCCATGCGCCGCTGTACGTGCGTGCCGACAGCCAGAGCGAGGCGGGGCGGCTGCTGGCGATGCTGCGGCAGAGTGGCCTGCACAAGGATTACGGCGACACCCTGGACAACCTCGTGGCCAGCGGACCGGCCAACGTACACTTCGACCTGCTGCAGCCGCTGCACCACGACGAAAGCGGCGGGCACCTGCAGGGCACGGTGGACCTGGCCGGCGTGAAGCTGGTGGACAAGCGCTTCGATCTGGAATTCGACGCCATGCAGGGCCAGGCCCGGTACGGCAGCGGTGGTTTCGCCGCCGAGGACCTGGCAGTGCGGCACCTGGGCCAGGACGGCCTCCTGAGCCTGCGCGCCGGCGGCTACGTGCGCGATCCCGCGCGGGCCTTTGAATCGGAACTGGCCGCGCGCCTGGATGCCAAGGTGCTGATCGACCGTGCGCCGGAAATGGCCTGGTTGAAACCCTATCTCGAGGGCACCTCGGCCTGGACCATTGCGGTCAACCTGCCCAAGGTGGCACCCGGTGCGCCGGCCCCGCCGAGCGAACTGCGCCTGCATTCGGACCTGGTGGGCACCCGCCTGGACCTGCCGGCGCCGCTGGACAAGCCGGCCGCCGATGCGCTGGCGACCACGGTGTCGGCGCAGCTGCCGATGGGCGATGGCCGCATCGACGTGGCCTTCGGCCAGCGCCTGGCGCTGGCGGCGCGCACCCACAACAACCAGACCGGCGTGCAGGTGACGATGGGCAGCGACCGCGTCGACCGCGATCCGCCGCCCAGCGGGCTGGCCATCAACGGCCGCAGCCCGACCCTGGATGCGCTGGAATGGATCGGCCTGGCGCGTGGCGCCGGTGGCGATGGCGACCCGATGCCGCTGCGCGCGGTGGACGTGCAGGTCGGCAGGCTGATGCTGATCGGCGGCATCTTCGAACAGACCCGCCTGCAGCTGCGGCCGGGCGCGCAGGCGCTGGACGTGCGCCTGGACGGCCCGTCGCTGGCCGGTCACCTGAGCGTCCCCAATGCCGATGGCGGCACCATCAGCGGCCAGCTCGATCGTGTGCACTGGCAGTCCTCGCCGGCAGCGCCCGGGGCGGACACTGCCGCGGCACCGGCGCGGCCGCAGACCGGTGCCGATGACATGGACCCGGCCAAGCTGCCGCCGTTCGCGCTGGATATCGCCGACCTGACATTCGGCAAGGTGGTGCTGGGCCAGGCCGTGCTGCGCACGCGCCCGCTGGGCAACGGCCTGAACGTGGACACCCTGCGCTTCCGCGCGCCGGACCAGGAGATCGACATCACCGGCCGCTGGCTGGGCAAGGGCGAGGGCGCACGCACCGAACTGACCGCAAAGGTGCGCAGCCAGGACCTCGGCGGGCTGATGCAGAACCTGGATTACGCCGGCCAGCTGCGCGGCGGCTCCGGCCAGGCGCAGCTGCAGGCCGCGTGGGCCGGCGGGCCGTCCGATTTCCAGCTGGGCAACCTGCAGGGCACGCTCGACATCGACGCACGCAACGGCCAGCTGCTGGAACTGGATCCCGGTGCCGGCCGCGTGCTGGGCCTGCTCAGCGTGGCCCAGCTGCCACGTCGCCTGATGTTCGATTTCCGCGATTTCTTCTCCAAGGGCTTTGCGTTCAACCACATTGAAGGCGGCATGCAGTTCGCCGATGGCATGGCGCGCACCGACAAGGTGCTGATCGAAGGCCCGGCGGCCAACATCACCATCCGCGGCCAGACCGACCTGCGCCAGCAGCAGTTCGACCAGACCATCGACGTCAACCCGCGCGCCGGCAACCTGCTGACCGTGGTCGGCGCGGTGGCCGGCGGGCCGGTGGGCGCCGCGCTGGGTGCGGCTACCAATGCGGTATTGTCCAAGCCACTGGGCGAGATCGGCGCCCGCACCTACCGGGTCACCGGCCCGTGGAAGGAGCCCAAGGTGGAGGTGATCGAACGCAGCCGCGACCGTCCCCCGGCCCCGCCGCGCGCGCCTGCACCGGCCCCGGCGGTGCCGCCGACCGTCACCGACCTGCCGCGCCCGCGCTGAGCGCCGCGGCCCCTGTTCATCCGGCGGCCTTGCCTGGCCGCCTCCAGACCCCCAGATCGAGACCATGACTGATAACGCACTGACGCTTGCCCAGGACCGCCTGTTGCGCCCCGGTGGCCTGGACACCGCTGGCCTGGAGCGCACCTTCGGCCAGCTGCTCGGCCCCGGCGTGGACTTCGGCGACCTGTATTTCCAGCATGCCCGGCGCGAAAGCTGGAGCGTGGAAGACGGCATCGTCAAGGACGGCGCCCATTCGATCGAGCAGGGCGTGGGCGTACGCGCCATCGCCGGCGAGAAGACCGGCTTCGCCTATTCCGATGACATCCATGCCGATGCGCTGCTGACCGCTGCGCAGTCGGCCCGCGCGATTTCCCGCGAAGGCGGCGCCCAGGCCGGGCGTTCGCTGCTGCGTGGCAACGCGCGCGCGCTGTACCCGACGCTGGACCCGATCGACAGCCTGGGCAACGAGGCCAAGGTCGAGGTGCTCAAGCGCCTGGACGGCTACCTGCGCGCCGCCGACCCGCGGGTGAAGCAGGTGATGGTGAGCCTGTCCGGTGGCGTGGATACCGTGCTGGTGGCCCGCACCGACGGCGTGCTGGGTGCCGACGTGCGCCCGCTGGTGCGCCTGAACGTGCAGGTGATCGTCGAGCAGAACGGCCGCCGTGAATCGGGCTACGCCGGCGGCGGTGGCCGCTATGGGTATGCCGAACTCTTTGCCGACGGTCGCCCCGAGGCCTTCGCCCGCGAGGCCCTGCGCCAGGCGCTGGTGAACCTGGAAGCCGTACCGGCACCGGCCGGGGTGATGCCGGTGGTGCTCGGCCCGGGCTGGCCCGGCGTGCTGCTGCATGAAGCGGTGGGCCATGGCCTGGAAGGCGACTTCAACCGCAAGGGCACCAGCGTCTACGCCGGCCGCATCGGCGAGCGCGTGGCCGCCCCGGGCGTGACCATCGTCGATGACGGCACCCTGGACGGGCGTCGCGGTTCGCTCAACATCGATGACGAGGGCCACCCGAGCCAGTGCACCACGCTGATCGAGGACGGCATCCTGGTCGGCTACATGCAGGACAGCCTCAACGCACGCCTGATGGGCGTGGCCCCCACCGGCAACGGCCGTCGCGAGTCGTTCGCGCACCTGACCATGCCGCGCATGACCAACACCTACATGCGTGCCGGCCAGCACGACCCGCAGGAAATGATCCGTTCGGTGAAGAAGGGCCTGTACGCGGTCAACTTCGGCGGCGGCCAGGTCGACATCACCAGTGGCAAGTACGTGTTCTCGGCCACCGAGGCCTACCTGATCGAGGATGGCCGGATCACCGCGCCGGTGAAGGGCGCGACCCTGATCGGCAACGGCCCGGAAACCATGCAGAAGGTGCGCATGGTCGGCAACGACCTGGCCCTGGACGAGGGTGTCGGTATCTGCGGCAAGGACGGCCAGAGTGTCCCGGTGGGTGTCGGCCAGCCCTCGCTGCTGATCGAAGGCATCACTGTCGGCGGTACCCAGGCCTGAGCCGGGCGATGGCCAGCGCCACCGCCCGGGCCGGCGGGGACTCAGTCCTCGTCGGCTTCGTCGGTCTCGACGTCGTCGGTTTCATCGGCCGCGGCCTTCAGGCCCAGCGCGGCCGGCAGCATCAGCGTGCGCAGCACCTGGAAGATCTCGCGGTAGGCGCGCGGCGGCTTGTTCTTCGCCTTCTCGGCCTGCGCGTTGCGCACCAGGGTGCGCAGCTGCTGGCGGTCGGCCTGCGGGTAATCGTCGAGCAGGGCGCCCAGCGCCTTGTCGCCGTCGTTCAGCAGGCGCTCGCGCCAGTCTTCGGCGCGGTGCATCATCGCCACTTCGCGGCGGCCGGTTTCACTGTTGGCGTCCAGCGCGTCGCGGATCGCGTCCAGCGTGGCGTCTTCTTCGCGGCGCATGTGCTTGGCCAGGAACGCCAGCTGCCGCTTGTGGGCGATGTGGGCGGTGATCCGCTTGCACTCGGCGATATGCGGCAGCAGGTCTTCCGGCACCGGCAGGCGCGCCAGCTGGGCCGGGGTCAGCGACACCAGTTTTTCGCCCAGGGCCAGGACATCGAGCGCGTCGCGCCGGTTCTGGCTGCGGCTCTTGTCGTGGAATTCACCGGTTTCTTCGTCGCGTCCGCGCATCGTCCCTACCTGATCTCAAAAAAAGTCGCCCGGCGTGATGCCGGGCCCAACCCGCACAGGATAAAGCATTGAACGTGATCGCCCCTGAAGTGGCCGTCGGCGACGACAGCCCGGCCCGTCTGGAACGCCTGGCCGACCTTTCCCAGCAGCTGCTGGAGCGCGCCCGCGCGCTGGGCGCCAGCCAGGCCGAAGTCAGCTGCAGCGAAGACCGCGGGATGGAAGTGAACGTCCGTCTCGGCGAGGTCGAGACGGTGCAGTCCACCCGCGACCGCGGCATTGCCGTGACCGTGTACTTCGGCCAGCGCAAGGGCAGTGCCAGCACCGCCGACCTGAACGAGGCGAGCCTGGCGGCCACCGTCGAACAGGCTTGCGCGATCGCCCGCCATACCGAGGACGACGCGGCCGCCGGCCTGGCCGACGCCGCGCTGATGGCCCGCGAGTTCCCCGACCTGGACAGCTGGCACCCCTGGGCGCTGCAGGCCGACGAGGCGGTGGACCTGGCCCTGGCCTGCGAGGCAGCCGGCCGCGAGGCCGACGCGCGCATCAGCAATTCTGACGGCGCCTCGGTGTCGAGCATGCAGAGTGTCTCGGTCTACGCCAATTCGCACGGTTTCATCGGTCGTGAGCGAGGCACCCACCATTCGGTCGGCTGCGCCCTGATCGCCGGTAGCGGCGATGGCATGCAGCGCGACGGCTGGTACACCGGCGGCCCGGCCCGCCAGGACCTGGAGGCGGCCGACAGCGTGGGCCGCCGCGCCGCCGAGCGCACCGTGTCGCGGCTGCAGCCGCGTTCGCTGCCGACCGGCAGCATGCCGGTGCTGTTCTCCCCGGAAGTGGCCCGCAGCCTGGTCGGCCACCTGCTGTCGGCCGTGTCCGGGGGTGCCCTGTACCGCCAGGCCAGCTTCCTGCTGGACAGCGTGGGCCAGCAGCTGTTCCCGGACTGGATGCAGATCGAGGAACTGCCGCACCTGCGCCGGGGCCTGCGCTCGGCCGCCTTCGACGGCGACGGCGTGGCGACCCGGGCCTCGGCCCTGGTGCGCGATGGCGTGCTGCAGCGCTACGTGCTGGGCAGCTATTCGGCGCGCAAGCTGGGCCTGCAGACCACGGCCAACGCCGGCGGCGTGCACAACCTGCAGCTGGCGGCCAATGCCGGTTCGCTGCAGGAGATCTCGCGGCAGATGGGCGACGGGCTGCTGGTGACCGAGCTGATGGGGCAGGGCGTGAACGGGGTGACCGGCGATTACTCGCGGGGCGCCGGTGGCTTCAAGGTGGAAAACGGGGAGATCCAGTACCCGGTCGACGGCATCACCATCGCCGGCAACCTGCGGGAGATGTTCGCCGCCATCGAGGCCGTCGGCAGCGATGTCGACCCGCGCTCGCACATCCGTACCGGCTCGATCCTGGTCGGGCGGATGACCATCGCCGGTAATGATTGATGCCATTGATGGCGTAAGCTATGGCCGCCTGACGCGATCGGCCTGCTGCCGGTTGGTCAAGACCACCCAAAAACAAGGAGTTTTGTCGTGAGCGATTTCGAAAACGTGCCGGCCGCGTCCAGCGTGCCGAGCGACCAGCGCACCATGGCGCTGGCCGCGCACCTGCTGGGCATCTTCACCGGTTTCATCGGCGCCCTGATCATCTGGCTCATCAACAAGGATGATGCGGGCAAGGGCTTCGTGACCGACCAGTCCAAGGAAGCGCTGAACTTCCAGATCACCGTTGCCATCGCCGTGCTGGTCTGCGTGATCCTCAGCTTCGTCATCATCGGCGCCATCCTGATGCCGATCGTGTACGTGGCCAACCTGGTCCTGTGCATCATCGCCGCAGTGAAGGCCAACAACGGCGAAACCTACCGTTACCCGTTCACCCTGCGCCTGATCAAGTAAGATCCGCCGCACGTGGACGCGAAAACGCCCGGCACTGCCGGGCGTTTTTGTGTGCGTCGCCGGTAGCGCCGGGCCACGCCCGGCGAGCGCAAAGCGCGGCTGCTTCAGCGAGCGCGATCAATGATCCCGTTCCACCGCCAGGGTCGCCAGCGCACGCAGTGCGTCGGCCTCTTCGCCATGGCTGGCCAGCACCGACTGCATGCGTGCAGCCAGCGCGCGCAGGTGCGCCTTGGCACCGTCCATGCCCAGCAGTGCCGGGAACGTGCTCTTGTCCTGCGCCTGGTCCTTGCCGGCGGTCTTGCCGAGCTGTTCGGAACTGGCTTCGACATCGAGGATGTCATCACGCACCTGGAAGGCCAGGCCGAGCGCGTCGGCGAAGTCATCCAGCTGGGCCAGCTGCGCCTCGGGAGCGTGGCCGCACAGCGCGCCCATTCGGACCGCCGCGCGGATCAGCGCACCGGTCTTCAGGGCATGCATGCGGGTGAGCGCGGCCAGCGACTGCTGCTGGCCGGTGGCATCGATATCCAGCGCCTGGCCGCCGCACATGCCGGACGCACCGGACGCGTGCGCCAGGGTCTGCAGGCAGGCCACGCGCAGGCTGGCCGCCAGCGGTGCATCGGCCAGCAGGCCGAAGGCGCGTGCCTGCAGGGCATCGCCGGCGAGGATCGCAGTGGCCTCGTCGAAGGCGATGTGGGTGGTGGGCTTGCCACGACGCAGTGCGTCGTCGTCCATCGCCGGCAGGTCGTCATGCACCAGCGAGTACGCGTGGATCATTTCCACCGCCATGGCGGCGGCATCGAGCTGGTCCAGCGGTGCGCCGAACAGCTGGCCGCTGGCATACACCAGCAGCGGGCGCATGCGCTTGCCACCGCCCAGTACCGAATAGCGCATCGCCTGGTGCAGGCGTTGCGGGGCACCGGCCGGCGAGGGCAGGGCGGCGTCGAGCTGGCTTTCGATACGGTCGCGCCAGCGTGCGAACTGCGCTTCAGCCGTCATGGCTGGGCGGATCGAAGGGTTCTGCGGTTTCGGGCTGGGCCGGATCGCTGAGCAGGCGCACGCGCAGTTCGGCCTGCTCCAGCGCCTGCTGGCACTGGCGGTACAGACCGACGCCGCGTTCGTAAGCACTGAGCGAAGCTTCCAGGCTCAGCTCGCCGGTTTCCATCCGCTCCACCAGGTGTTCCAGCGATTCAAGCGACTGCTCGAACTGGGCGACGGGGGAGGCGTTTTCGGGGGACTTCTTGGCCATGCGACAAGTGTGGACGGCAGCCGCGCGGGGGTCAATTCACCAGCCGCCGGGGCGCCACTGCAGCTGTGCGTCGTGGGCCAGCAGCCACGCCTGCAGCGGCGCGGAAACGACCACGTCGGCAGCGGCCAGCAGCTGCCCGCCGTCGAACAGCAGTGGCAGCTGCGCGCGCCGCCAGGGCGCGAGGTGTTCGCGCTGCAGGCAATCCTTCAGCGCGTGTGAATGGGTACGGCCGGGCAGCAGGATGCGCTCGCCGCCCTGCCGCGTACGCACCTGCAGGGGCCGCTCGAATGCCTCGCAGCCCAGCAGGCGCAGCTGGCCGCCATCGGGCAGCGGGAGCGGTGCGCGGCCATCCCATGCGGCCTGCCAGTCAGCCGGCAGCGCGGGCAGCAGCGCCGGCAGCAGATAGGCGTGGCCACGCCATTGCTGGATGGCGTGGTCCTGCCAGCGCACCTGTGCCTGGCGATCGCTGGGCGCGTCCAGCAGCTCCTGCTGCAGTTGCCGCAGCACCGTGGCCGGCAGCGGCGCGGCGCCATGCGCGCGCACCCAGGCACGCAGCACGCGGGCACCGCGCGCCGGTGACACCTGGCGCAGCAGTTCCAGTGACAGCACGCGTGGCGCCACTTCCAGGTGGGCGATCAGTTCTGCATCTTCCTCGTCCAGCAACGTGCGGCTCTGCGCGCAGTGCGCGGCACTGCCGGCCAGGGCCGTGGCCGCATGCGGCCAGCGCTGGCGAAGCAAAGGGAGGACGTGCAGGCGCAGGAAGTTGCGATCGGCATGGTCCTCGCCGTTGCTGGGGTCTTCGATCCAGCGCAGGGCGTGGTGATGGGCGTAGTCGCGCAGCGCGCTGCGCGCGGTGTGCAGCAGCGGCCGCCACAGGCGGTGGCCGTGCAGGAGGCTGTCTTCGGCCATCGCCGCCAGGCCATCGATGCCGGAGCCGCGCAGTGCGCGCAGCAGGAAGGTTTCGGCCTGGTCATCCTGGTGCTGGGCCAGGGCCAGCGTTTCGCCTTCGCGCAGTTCAGCGGCGAACGCCGCGCGCCGCGCCTGGCGGGCCGCAGCTTCCAGGCCCAGCCCCGCGCCGGTATCGACCTGCACGCGGTGCACGGCCAGCGCGATGCCCATGGCATCACACTGCTGCTGGCAGTGCTGCACCCAGTCATCGGCGCTGGCCTGCAGGCCGTGATGCACGTGTACTGCCCGCAGCGGCGTGCCGCTGGCTAGTGCGCTGCGTTGCAGCCAGTGCAGCAGCACGGTCGAATCCAGCCCGCCGCTGTAGGCGACCAGCAGGGGGGATTCCAGCGTGACGAGCGTGGGGAAGGTACTCACGGCGGGAAGTATAAGGGGGGGCCTGGCAGGGCTGCGCCCTGCACCCGCCGAGGCCGAAGCGACAGCAACAGCAAAAGCCTGCATTCCGTGGGTTGGCGGGGTGGGTCCGGTTGAGGGGGACGCTGCAAGTACGTCCATGTAAGCTCGGTCGCCGCATCCAT